>NZ_JAPCIX010000009.1:0-181689 GCF_027707605.1 Aeromonas sp. QDB31
ACTCATGATGAACCCTTTTTCATGGCTCCAGATGACAAACATGATCTCATATCAGGGACTTGTTCGCACCTTCCCTAAATTTTGTAGGTTGGGGCTGAACGAAGTGAAGCCCAACGTTTACCGAGAAAGCTAAATTCGTTTTTTTATTTTATATGGTCAAAGTTCATCTTGTTTGGGAAGTCATAAATCCCGTTTGTTGGGCTTCGCTGCGCTCAGCGCCAACCTACAACACATCCCAAGCCGATTATTCTCGACCCGATTCACTATCAATGGCCCAATTTGGCCCTATCCATCCTGCCGCAATGTGGCGATGGATGGAGGAGTAAGGCCAATCGACCGGTTTGGCACAATAACCATGTTTGACCGGATTGAAGTGGATGTAATCGACATGGGTTTGCAGATCCTTGTCATCCCGGATCAAATGTTCCCAATAACGGCGTTGCCAGATACCGCTTTCCCGTTTTCTGAGTCGGCTCTCCCGTATCCGCTCTGTTTTGGCGAGCCTTCGTGAGAAGCCTGCCTTGATCAGAGACCAGCGCATGGGATAGTCATTGTCATCCGGCGGTAGTTGCCAAATGGCATGGAGATGATCCGGCATCACCACCATGGCAATAATCTCGAAGGGGTGTTGCTGTTTGACGTGGCGAATTACTTCGCGCAGCAGGTCGATATGACGTACCAGCAGATCCTGCTTTCGGTCAGCCAGGTTGACGGTGAAGAACCAACTTGCCCCGCTGGTTGTTGCTCGGCGATAGCGCATGGCCCTCCTTTCCGGTATTGGGATGAAATATCAGATCTGTTCGGTTGCACCGAATTGACACCAACTGACCGAGGGCTCGAGTGTTGGGCTTCGCTGCGTTCAGCACCAACCTACAAATTGCATAAATTCTATCAAAGCCCACGCTACCGCCCCTGGATTACAGCTTCCAATGCGCTCCATCGACCAGCGGGCGGGGCCCGGATGGTGCGGTAGGCGCCGAATGGCCAGCATATGCCCAAGCCTCATACGCAAACCAGTCAAAAAGTGACGCAACCATCAGGAAGATCTGCGTTTTTTGCGCCAGCTCAACAATTGTAGGGGCTGAGCGGGGAGGCCGGGGCGGGGGCTGGGATGGGGTATTTGGCGAGCCGGGGCGCTTTTTGTTGTCACGGGGCGGGGGGACTATAGTGCAGCGAGGCGAGGGTGCCTCGTTTGGCCCGCGTGAGTTGGGGCTAACCACAATGGATAGATGGATGGGAGTTTGTCATATGAAGCGGATCCTGATGGTGTTGAGTCTGTGTTTGACGGTGTTGGGCATGGGAATGGGGGTGGCCCAGGGCGCGACCCCTGGCGCGCAGCAGGAGTGCGAGGCCCAGGCAGCGGCCAAAAAACTGGCGGGGGCCGCCAAGACCAGCTTTGTGGGCAAGTGCGTCAAGGATGCCTCCGCCAGCGCCAAGGCGAGCCAGTGTGAGAAGGCGGCCGCCGACAAGAAGCTGGCCGGGGCTGCCAAGAACAGCTTTATCCAGAAGTGCGTGAAGACGGACGGGGCCGCTGACAAGGCGACCCAGTGCGAGAAGGCGGCGGCGGACAAGAAGCTCGCCGGGGCGGCCAAGAACAGCTTCGTGCAAAAGTGCGTCAAGACCACCTGAACCCTTGGGGGCCAGGAGTGAGCGCCTTGGGAAGATCGTCGCCCGAGGGAGGAGAGGGGCCATCGGCCCCTCTCTTGTTGTGGTGCCAGAACCGGATTGACGTGACCCCGGCGCGCCTCAGCAAGGGCTGCGAACGACGCGTTGATGAGGGACAGCAGGCGGAGCTTCACTCCGCCTCTTTTTTGATTAAATAAATATCCATTTAAAAACAATGCCTTGCTGGCTTTTTATGGGCTTTTTATGGGCTTTTTTTCAGGCTTTTTCAATTTGTCGGAAATCTTTTCTCCCCGGCGCCGGTTCTATTGGACGTAGCCGGATGACATGCGCCGGAGACATCACTCTCGACAATAAGGAATAGGGACATGAACGTGAAAAAGAGTACTGCCATCGCCTCTGCCATGACGGGTCTGCTGGCCCTGGGTGCCCAGTTCATCGCCGCGCCAGTCATGGCGGCGGACGACAAGGAGAAGTGCTACGGCGTGGTCAAGGCGGGCAAGAACGATTGCGCCAGCAAGGGCGGCTCCTGCGCCGGTACCGCCAAGATGGATGCCCAGGGGGATGCCTTCGTGGTGGTGCCCAAGGGCCTGTGCGAGAAGCTGGCGGGCGGGTCGCTGCAACCCAAGTAAGCCCCATGCCATGGTGTGGCACCCGCCGCACCATGGCCCCTTCCTCTGAGGGAGCCCTGCCATGAACCCACTGATCGGTATAGGTTTACGTCCCCCCCACTACGACGAGATCCGCCAGACCCTGCCCGCAGTCGGCTGGCTCGAGGTGCACAGCGAAAACTACTTCGAGCGCCACAGCAAGGGCTTCGAGGTGCTGGCCGAACTCGCCGCACACTACCCCGTCAGCCTGCACGGGGTCGGCATGTCGCTGGGCTCTGCCGACTCGCTCGATCCCGCCCACCTGCGCAAGCTGGCGGCTCTGGTGGCGACCATCTCACCGGTGCGGGTCTCCGAGCACCTGAGCTGGGGCAGCATCGGCGGGCGCTATTTCAACGATCTGCTGCCCATGCCCTACACCCGTGAGGCCCTCTCGCACATGAGCGACAAGGTTGACAGGGTGCAGCAGGCGCTGGGCCGGCAACTGCTCATCGAGAATCCCTCCTCCTATCTGCAACTGCCCGGGGAGATGGGGGAAGCGGCGTTTCTGGCCGAGCTGGCGCGGCGCAGCGGCTGCGGCGTCCTGCTCGATCTCAACAACCTCCATGTCAGCAGCGTCAATCACGGCTTCGACTGCGCCGACTACCTGGCCGCCATCGACCTCGAGACGGTCGGGGAGATCCACCTGGCCGGTTTTACCGACAAGGTGTTGCCACAGGGGCACCTCTATATCGATACCCACAGCACTCCGGTGGCGCCCCCCGTGTGGGAACTCTATCGGCAGGTCTGCCAGCCGCGCGCCATCCCCACCCTGATCGAGTGGGATCAGGACATTCCACCGCTGCCGGTGCTGCTGGGGGAGGCCGGGCGTGCCGACGCCATACTGAGCGCGGCGCAGCGAAGCTCCCGGGAGGCCGCCCATGTCTGAGCTGGCCTCCCTGCAAAGCTGCTTTGCGAGCGGCCTGCTCGGCGAGGATGACACCATCCTGGCGCACCTCCAGCCGGGGCGTTTTCCTGCCGACGCCGTGCTGCAGATCTATCGCAACAACGTCATCCTCGGCCTCACCGAGGTGCTCGCCAGCAGTTATCCCGCCGTCAAGGCCATGGTGGGAGAAGCGTTCTTTGCCGCCGCCGCCCGGGGATTCGTGCTGGCCGAGCCCCTGCGGGAGGGGAGCGTCATGCACTATGGGGAGGGCTTCGGCGACTGGCTCACCCGCCTGCCGACCACCCGGGCCCTGCCCTGGCTCGGGGAGCTGGCCCGCTTCGAGTGGCTGCTGGAGCGCGCCTCCCTGCTGGCGCCCGAGTCCAGGCGCTGGCCTGCCGAGCGACTCGCCGGCCTCTCTCCTGCACAGTGGGAGCAACTGGTGCTGCACCCTGCCTGCGATCTGTTGCTGCTAGAGAGCCGCCACCCCGTGCTGGCGCTCTGGCAGATGGCCCTGCACGGCGGGGAGACGGTCAGCGAGCTGGGTGCCCCGAGCTGGCTGGCGCTCAAGAAACGGCTCGGTCACAGGGTGGACCCCATCCCCCTGGATGCAACCTCCTGGCGATTGCTGCAAGGCTGCCAGCAGGGCAGGTCGCTGGCCAGCCTGCTGGTCCGGGAGCCGGCCATGGCCGAACACCTGGCCCCCCTCATCACCCTCGATCTGCTGGTCGATCTGGAGCTTGCCCCATGACAACACAGACTCTCTCCAAGCCGCTTGGCCTCTTTGCCGAGCGCATCCTGCCCTGGTGCAGCGGCGCCCTGCTGCTGCTGGCCAGGCTCTGGGTCGCCGCCGTCTTCCTGCGATCCGGCTGGCTCAAGTTCACGGCCTGGGACTCCACCCTCTACCTGTTCGAGTTCGAGTATCAGGTGCCCCTGCTGCCCTGGCAGTGGGCGGCCTACGCGGGCACCGCGACCGAGCTGCTGCTGCCGCTGTTCCTGCTGGCGGGCCTTTTCACCCGCCCGGTCGCCTTGCTGCTGTTTGGCTTCAACGCCATGGCGGTCATCTCCTATCCCGCCCTGTGGGCGGGGGGCTTTCACGATCACCAGCTGTGGGGCTGGATGCTGCTGACCCTGGCGGTGTGGGGCGCAGGCCCCCTGGCGCTGGACAGCTGGCGCCTTGCCAGGGGGCGTCGCGGCCATTAATGTGGGTGCCAAATGAGTGATGGTTGGCCCCTCTTGTCATGGTGACAGGGGCAAAGAGCCCCGTCATGCCACCCGAGGAGAGAAAGATGATGGTTCGCGAGGCCCTGGCTGCCGATATTCCCGCCCTGGTGCGGCTGCGCATGGCACTGTTTTGCGAGGTGGGGGAGCTTGATGACCCGCTGGCGGATGCGGCGCTGTGGCAGGCGACCCAGGCCTATTTCAGCGCGGCGCAGGCGGATGGCAGCGCCCGCTCCTGGCTGGTGGAGGTCGAGGGCGAAGCGGTGGCGTGCGGCACCCTGGCCCTCTTCGTGCGACCGCCCTATCCGGGCAACCTGGCGGGGCACGAGGCCTATCTGCTCAACATGTACACCCGGCCTGCCTGGCGCAAGCGGGGCATGGCGAGCGCCTTGCTCGACGCCATGGCGCGCCATGCCCGGGAACAGCAACTCGGCAAGCTGTGGCTGCACGCCAGCGACGAGGGACGCCCGCTCTACGAGCGGCTCGGTTTCGTGGCCAATCCGGCCTGCCTGGAGTGGTGCCCGGCGCCCTGAGCGAGGCGCAGTGATCCGGAGAGGATTCTGCTACGTATTGGCAGCCCTTGGCGGCCTAGTCGCTTTTCTCTGCACTGCGCGCCCCCATGATCCAACGTCATCTGACCACTCATATCGAGGTTGGCGGGGCCGATACAGTCAGTGGGGTCAGGCTGTGGTGCCGATCCGGATCGTCAACGAGGTAGGAGTGTCATGTTCAATCACAAACTCAAGGCGCAGTTGCTGGCCTGTCAGACCCGGCTCGATGAGCAGCAGAGTGTCGTTGAGGCGATCAAGGATGGCGCCGCGACCATCATCTTCAGCCCGGACGGGGAGATCCTGGAGGTCAGCGAGCCCTTCCTGAGCCTGATGGGGTATGGCGCGAGCGAGCTGCTGGGGCGCCACCACCGCCTGCTCTGCCCCGAAGGCTGGACCGGCTCCACCGACTATCAGCAGTTCTGGCGCCGCCTCGCCCAGGGGGAGGCGCAGTCCGGCACCTTCGAGCGGGTCAACCGGCAGGGGGAGACGCGCTGGCTGGAGGCGAGCTATTTCCCGGTGAAGACCCAGGGCAGGGTGACCCGGGTAGTGAAGATGGCCAGCGATGTGACGGCCCGACATCAGCGGCTGCAACACATGGAGGCGCTGTCCCAGGCGCTGGACCGCTCCCGGGCCATGATAGAGTTCACCCCGAGCGGCGAGATCATCAGCGCCAACGCCAACTTCCTCGACACCATGGGCTATCGCCTGAGCGAGCTGGCGGGCAAGCATCACAGGATGTTCTGTGACGAGGCCTTCCTGCGCGAGCAGCCCACATTCTGGGAGGAGCTGGCCCGTGGCCAGTTCAAGTCAGGCCTCTTCATGCGCCACAACAGCCGGGGAGAGCCCGTCTGGCTGGAGGCCACCTACAACCCTATCCGGGACCAGCGCGGCAAGGTGGTCAGGGTCGTCAAGTTTGCCAGCGACATCACGGCCCGCATCGAGCAGAACAATGCCACCCGGGAAGCGGCCCGGCTCGCCCACAGCACAGCGCAGGAGACCCTTGGCAGCGCCGAAGCCGGGGCCGAGCTGCTGCGCGCCGTGGTCGATACCTCTTCCCTCATTGCCGCCCAAGTGGATGCGGCCATCGCCCTCATCGGTCAGCTCAACGAGCAGTCCAGGAGTATCGAGGCCATCGTCTCGACCATCAGCGCCATCGCCGATCAGACCAACCTGCTGGCCCTCAACGCGGCCATCGAGGCGGCGCGGGCGGGGGAGCAGGGACGGGGCTTTGCGGTGGTGGCCGACGAGGTGCGTCAACTGGCGGCTCGCACTTCCCTCTCCACCGGCGAGATAGCCAAGGTGGTGCAGAAGAACCGCGAGCTGACCGCCAGGGTGACCGACGACATGGCCGGGGTGGCGGGCAGCGCCGAACTCGGCAAGCAGCAAATCAGCGAGGTGGACAAGCTGATGAGCGACATCCACCGGGAGGCGAGCCGGGTTTCGCAGACGGTCTCGGCACTCTCCATCTGAGTCGTCGTCCCTGACGACACCGTCTGGCTAGATCGCCAAAAGAGTGAGCGAACGAGCACTCAAGCTGAACCTTGGCTGTACGACCCCGTCCTTGTGAATTGTGGCGCCCCGCCGCCTTGTTTAGGCTGCCGCCTCTTTTTTCAATGAGCAGGTAGAGAACAATGGCAGTACGACAGAAAGGCAGGGCCCTGGCCCTGCTGCTGGGGACGGTGGCGAGCATGGGGCTCGGCGGTTGCATGGGGCAGATGGGCCTCTCCTCCATGGTGACCAAGGGCAACCTCAGCGTGGTGGACAATCGCTACGGTCGTGCCGGTGTCTTCGTCCTGCTCTCCCCCGTCTATGGTTTGGCGGCGACGGCGGATCTGTTCGTGTTCAACACCATCGAATTCTGGTCTGGCAAGAACCCGATCACCGGCAAGTCCCCGGCGCTGGTGGATCACAAGGCCGATGCGGTGATCAAGGTCAACCAGCATCTGGATCCGGCCCTCAACAAGGTGCCGCTCGCCATGCTGCCGCAAGGGGTGCGCGAGGTGAAGGTGAGCTACCCCGACGAGCGCACGGCCCAGATGGAGATCCACTACATCGACGGCCATCGCGACATGATGCGGGGGGAGATGCGCGGCGAACTGCTGGAGATCTATCTGGACGACAAGCTGGTCTCGACCCTGACCCGCCAGCAGTTGGACGAAACGGCAAGCTCAGGTAAGGCTGACGTTTAAGTTCCTCAGGATCCTGATCTTTTCTTCTCTGGAAAGGGTATACATAAGCTGCTGGCAAGATCGCCATGACGTCCAAGGAAGCAGGTTATGACGGTGAGGGGTTTGCGATTGGCAGAGTTGATTGGTTCCCTTAGTCATGCTCTGGACATGACGGAGGGTCAACCCAGAGGGCACTGCATCCGCTGTTGCTGGATAGGTTCTCGTCTGGGGGAGCGGCTGGGACTGGATGCCCGGCAACGCCACGATCTCTACTACACGCTCCTGCTCAAGGATCTGGGTTGCAGCAGCAATGCCGCCCGTATCTGCGAGCTCTACCTCACCGACGATCTTCACTTCAAGCGCGACTTCAAGCTGGTGGATGGCTCCCTCTCCGAGGTGGTCAACTTCGTGTTGGGTCACACCGGCTTGCAGACGGACCTGCTGGGGCGCTTTCGCAGCCTGTTCCATATCTTTCGCAACGGCGATCAGATAGCCAACGAACTTATCCAGACCCGCTGTCATCGGGGGGCGGACATCGCTCGCCAGCTGCGCTTCAGTGACGAGGTGGCCGCAGGCATTCTCTCCCTCGATGAACACTGGAACGGCAAGGGGCGGCCACTGCAACTGGCTGGCGAGAGGATCCCTCTCTTCTCCCGCATTGCCCTGCTCTGCCAGGTGGTCGATGTGTTTCACGCCGCCGCAGGGCCGGATGCTGCGCTCAGGGAGCTGCGCGAGCGCAGCGGCAGCTGGTTTGATCCCGCCCTGGTCAGCGAATTTGAAGCGCTTGCCGACGACGATTTCTGGCAAGGGCTGACCGACCCCAGGCTGACCGAGTGGGTCTTCGACCACCCGGCCGGTCAGGGGGAGGTAGCGCTGGATGAGGATTATCTGGACGAGATAGCGGCGGCCTTCGGTCAGGTGGTGGACTCCAAGAGTCCATACACCGCGGGCCACAGCGGCAGGGTCGCGCTCTATACCGACATCATTGCCGCTCAGATGGGGCTGTCTGAATCGAGGCGGCGATGGCTCAAACGGGGTGCCCTGCTCCATGACGTGGGCAAGCTTGGGGTGAGCAACGCCATTCTCGACAAACCGGACAAGCTCAATGCGCAGGAGTGGGCCGCGGTGCAGATGCATGCCGCCTATACCGAGGAGATCCTGAGCCGGATTGGCGCCTTCGAGGAGCTGGCGCAAGTGGCGGGGGCCCATCATGAACGCCTGGATGGCAAGGGGTATCCAAAGGGGCTCAGCGCTGCGGACATCGCGCTCGAGACGCGCATCATCACCACTGCCGACATCTTCGATGCCATTACCGCCAAGCGTCCCTATCGCGGGGCCATCCCGGTGCCCCAGGCGCTGGAGATGATGGCCGAGCATCTGGGCACCGCCATCGATCCCGACTGTTTCGCCGCCCTGCAGGCGGGGATCCGGGATTTTTCCATCTACCTCAGCCCCGAGCAGCCGCTGGCGCAGGCCGGTTAAGGCCTTTAGCGCCGTCATGGCCAAGCGGCCAGATGCAAAGACAGACACACCCCGCATTGCGGGGTGTGTTGTTTTGAGGCGCTGGCTGCGGGGAGTATTACCAGCCCAAGCAGGGGACAGGCTGGCGAGCAGCTACTGATGGCTTTAGCTCGGCAGAGTGACGCGGGCGAGCGCTGTGTTCGGGCGGCACCATCTCATGTCGGGTCGAGCTTCTTGTGTGGGAGGTCGCAGCGACTGTTACTCCCCCGACAAGAGGCGGATCCGGACCCGCTCGCCGGGGGCAATGGCCGAGTTGGTGGCGCATTCGATCACACAGTTGGCCGCAGGTAGGGCAGAGGGCATGACAGCACTGGCCGGACGGACCAGCAAGCAGCCGTCGGCATCCTGGGTGAGGTAGCCGGGCAGGCAGGTCTCCTCCGCCGGATTGGGAATTGCCTCAAGGGCGCGGGCGAGCAGGTGCAGCGGCGGGTGAGGGGGCTGGGCGTCCCGGATGGGCAGCCGGGCGCAGATGAAGTCGGCGATGGCATCCAGATCCTCAAAACGAAACTGGGGCAGCGTCGTGGCCTGGGGCCGATCGCTGATGAGGGCGACGATGTCCGGGTCATCCGGGAACAGCAGCGGCCGGCCGATGGCGCCGCGGTGCAGCTCAATCTTGGGAAAATGGCGATGCTTGAACCCCTCGATCAGCAGCAGATCGAGCTGGTCCCGGTCGAAACGGGCCAGCAGCGCCTCCAGAGTGGGCTCGCCCTCCGGGGTCTCGCAGATCAGGGCGTGGCGCCGGTCGGAGGCCGCCATCACCTGCCGGGCTCCCGCCTGGCGCAGGCGATGGCTGTCTTTGCCGGGCTTGTCCATGTCGAAGTCGTGATGGGTATGCTTGAGCACCCCGAGCCGCAGGCCACGCTGGCCGAGCAGGGGGATGAGCCGCTCCAGCAAGGTGGTCTTGCCGGTACCGCTCCAGGCGACGAAGCCGAGCAGGGGGAGGGGACTCATGGCGTGTCTCCGCCCGCCAGCAGCCTCGCCTCGTAGGCGGCGAGCTCGGCCGGGCTGTTGAGATTGATGAAGGCATCCGGCGCATCGGCAAAGGGCACCACCGTCATCCGGTGGCGGGCAAACCAGGCCCCGGTCTTGCGCTCTCCCTCTGCCAGCGCCCGTTGCAGGGAGGGCAGTAGGCTGCGGTGCAGCAGGGCGACCACGGGTTGCAGGTGCTGGCCGTCGTGGGCCACCACCAGCTCGCTCTGCGGCGTCATGGCGGCGCGAA
Source organism: Aeromonas sp. QDB31 (assembly GCF_027707605.1). Taxonomy (NCBI): domain Bacteria; kingdom Pseudomonadati; phylum Pseudomonadota; class Gammaproteobacteria; order Aeromonadales; family Aeromonadaceae; genus Aeromonas; species Aeromonas sp. QDB31. The sequence goes on from NZ_JAPCIX010000009.1 coordinate 9,834, forward strand.
AACGGGCCATCAGATCCCGTGGCAGGGCGGGGCCATCACAGGGCACGAACAGCACCCAGTCGTGGCGGGCGGCGGCAAGGCCAGCCTGCATGCCCGCCAGCGGCCCCTGAAAGTCGGCCTGCGCGTCGCCGATGACGGGGGCCAGCGCCCGGTAGCGCTCCTCGCTGCGGTTGGCGTTGATCAGCACCTCGTCCACCTGGGGGCGCAGGCGCTCGAGCACGTGGACTATCAGGGGCTTGCCCGCCAGGGGCACCCAACCCTTGTCGTCGCCCCCCATTCGGGTGGCACGGCCGCCGGCCAGGATCACGGCGGAGACGGGGAAGGGGAGGTCGCTGCGGCTCATGGGGCTCCAGGGGTCTGTGAGGTGATATGGCGCCTGTTCAGCGTCTGCTCTAGCAAGGGCGCTCGCGGCATCGAGTGTCTGCCGATCTTGCGCCAAGCGCCCCGCCGGGGCAAGCCCGGCGGCCATGAGCCCGGCAGGAGAGGGGGCTTTGGCCGCAGGGTATGCCCAAGCTCACAAAACCGAATTCCCAAACGTCATATGATCCCCTGCAATCTGAGTCTTGCTCTCCTGCCTAATGGCAACATCATGTAAATCAAAGAGAATGACTATGGCTACCGGACAATATCTGCTGTGGAAAGACGCACAGGGAGAGGATTTTCGCCCCGTTGCACTGACAGGCACCGATCTGCTCAACGATCGCAATCTCAACAAGGGCACCGCCTTCACCGAACAGGAGCGGGCCGATTTCGAGCTCGACGGTCTGCTGCCGCCCCAGGTGCAGACCTTCGAAGCCCAGCTGGAGCGGGTCTATCAGGGCTTTTTGAGCGCCTGCAGCGACATCGAGAAGTACCAGAATCTGCGGGCCTTGCAGGATCGCAACGAGACCCTGTTCTACGCCCTGCTGTCGCGCCACGTGGAGGAGATGACCCCCTATATCTATACCCCGACCGTGGGCAAGGCCTGTCAGGAGTTCAGCCACCGCTTCCAGAAGCCGCGCGGCCTCTACATCACCCCGAAGAACGTCGATGACATGGGCTCCCTCGCCCGCCACATGGACGCCAAGGCGGTGCGCATCATAGTGGTCACCGACAGCCAGGGGATCCTCGGCATCGGCGATCAGGGGGTGGGGGGCATGGGCATCCCCATCGGCAAGCTCTCCCTCTATACCCTGGGGGCCGGGATCCATCCCGCCTGCTGCCTGCCCATAGCGCTGGACGTGGGTACCGACAACCAGGCGCTGCTGGATGACCCCATGTACCTGGGTCAGCCCCACAAGCGTATTCGCGGCAAGGAGTATGACGACTTCATCGACAAGTTCGTGGCCGGGGTCAAGCGTCACTTCCCCAACGCCGTCTTGCAGTGGGAGGACTTCAGCAAGTCCAACGCCTTCAACAACCTCTCCCGCTACCAGCAGACGCTGCCCTCGTTCAACGACGACATCCAGGGCACAGGGGCCGTGGTGCTGGCGGGCATCATAGGGGCGGTCAAGTCCAAGGGCGAGACCCTGGGCCAGCAGCACTACCTGGTCTATGGCGCCGGGGCCGGCGGGGTCGGGGTGGCGGATCAGATCTGCGCCGGGATGATCCGCGAGGGGCTGGACCCGCAGGCGGCGCGGGATCGCATCTACATCCTGGATACCCAGGGGCTGGTGTGCGACAACCGCGAGGGGCTGGATGAATACAAGCGCCGCTACGCCAAGCCGGGCCTGCTGCTGGCCCAGTGGGATCTGCAGGGCAAGGCGGGGCTTACCGAGGTGCTGCGCCACGTGCCCATCAGCGTGCTGCTCGGCACCAGCGGGGCCGGTGGCGCCTTCCAGGAGGAGCACATCCAGCTGATGCTGGCCCACTGCGAGCGCCCCATGGTGTTCCCCCTCTCCAACCCCACCGCCAACTGCGAGGCGCTGCCGGAGGACATCTTCCGCTGGAGCCAGGGCCGCGCCATAGTCGCCACCGGCAGCCCGTTCAAGGACGTGCACCATGAGGGACAGACGTTCCGGGTCGGGCAGGGCAACAACGTCTTCATCTTCCCGGGGGTGGGGCTGGCCGCCATCGTCAGCCAGCTTCGCGAGATAAGCCCGGAGATCTTCACCACCGCCGCCTTCGCGCTGGCCGAATGCGTGGATGAGGCGGATCTGGCCCGGGGCACCGTCTACCCGCGGATCAGCGAGCTGCGCAGCATCTCGGTGCACGTGGCGACAGCGGTGCTCAAAGACATAGTGCGCAAGGATCCTTCCCACCCGCTCATCGGCCAGGATCTGCAGCAGCACCTCCTGAGCCACATGTGGGAGCCTGTCTATCTGCCCTACCGCCGGGTCTGACGGGGTGTCGAAAAACTCGACGGGGTGGCGCCAGCCACCCCGTTTTTTTGTGTCCACCGACCACAGCGGGACCATGGTCGGTGGATGCTGCACTTTTTTGAACCCAGCTCCCGACGCAGGCGCAGGGGGATGGCCCGGGCTGAAAACCTTGTCATCACACCCGGTCAGAAAAACGATTGGCGTCGGCCACAAAAGTGCGTAAAATCGCATACTCGATGCTTGTAGCAACGAATCCCGCCTAAAAAGCCAGTTTCATGCCCTCCCCAAGCAGTAAAAGGTAACACATGACGCCAACAGGCTCATTTCATGCCTTGAAAAAGTCTTGTGATAACTGAAAAGTGTCAATTATCCCTGTCAGTTATCAAAAAATTAAGGATACCCATGTTTTCCTTGGTCAAGCAAAGTGTCGCCGGGCTGCAAATTCTGTTTGTCGCCTTCGGTGCCATGGTTCTGGTGCCCCTGCTCACCGGATTGAACCCCTCCATGGCCCTGCTTGGCGCCGGTGTAGGCACCCTGTTGTTCCAGCTCTGCACCCGTCGCCAGGTGCCGATCTTCCTCGGCTCCAGCTTCGCCTTCATCGCCCCCATCATCTATGCCACCCAGACCTGGGGCCTGCCCTCCACCATGTTCGGTCTGTTTGCCGCCGGCTTCATGTACTTCATCCTGGCGGCCCTCATTCGCGTGCGGGGCATGGGTTTCGTGCACAAGCTGCTGCCCCCCGTGGTGATTGGTCCGGTGATCATGGTGATCGGCCTGTCGGTGGCCCAGGTGGCCTGCAACATGGCCATGGGCCGTGCCGGAGCCGAGCAGGTGGTGGCTCCTGCCACTGCGCTGACCCTGGCGGGGATCTCGCTCGCTGTCACGCTGATTGCGGCCGTGTTCTGCAAGGGATGGATCAAGCTCATCCCCATCCTCTCCGGCGTCGTCGCCGGTTATGTGGCCGCGGTGCTGATGGGTCAGGTGAGTTTCGAGGGCATGGTCAATGCCCCCTGGCTGGCGCTGCCCCACTTCGAGACCCCGGAGATCAACTGGGCTGCCGCCCTCTTCATGCTGCCGGTGGCCATCGCCCCCTGCATCGAGCACATCGGTGGCGTACTGGCCATCGGCGGTGTGACCGGGCAGGACTACACCAAGAACCCGGGCCTGCACCGCACCCTGGCCGGTGACGGCATCGGCGTCTGCTTCGCCGGTTTCATCGGTGGCCCTCCCGTCACCACCTATGCAGAAGTGACCGGCGCCGTGATGATCACCCGCAACTTCAACCCGGTCACCATGACCTGGGCTGCGGTGTTCGCCATCATTCTGGCCTTCTTTGGCAAGTTCAACGCCCTGCTCACCTCCATCCCCATGCCGGTGATGGGTGGCATCATGCTGCTGCTGTTCGGATCCATCGCCGCCATCGGTCTTAAGACCCTGGTGGAGTCCAAGGTGGATCTGGGGCTGTCCCGCAACATCGCCATCGTGGCCGTGACCCTGACAGTAGGTGTCGGCGCGCTGGAGATGAAGATAGGTGACTTCGCCCTGGCCGGTGTCGGCCTGGCCTCGGTGGCCGCGATCCTGCTAAACCTCATTCTGCCCCAGCACTCCGAAGAGGGTGCGATGGAGTCGGCCAAGGACTGAGTGACGACCCGTCAGCCACTGCAATGGCAAGAGGCCACCCCAGGGTGGCCTCTTGCTTTTGTCGCTCCCGGTCGGAGGGCCTTGACTCATCGAGGCTCGGCCTGGCGTCTACAATCAGGGACGTTGTTCACAGTCAAGGAGACGAACATGAAGACGAGATGGATCCTGGCCCTGCTTGGGCTCATCTGGGGGGGCGCGGCCCAGGCCGGTGCGGTGCGCTACCAGGTCGATGGTCAACCCTTCGAGGGCTATTACCTGGCCGCCGCCGACAAACAGGCGCCCCTGGTGGTGCTGGTTCACGACTGGGACGGGCTCAACGACTACGAGATCAAGCGGGCCGAGATGCTGGTGACGCTCGGTTACAGCGTGTTCGCGGTGGACTTGTTCGGTGCAGGGATCAGGCCGACCGCCATGGAGGAGAAGAAGAAGCTGACCGGGGCGCTTTATCAGGACAGGGCCAAGATGCGCAAGCTGTTGCAGGCAGGGCTCGCCGAGGCGGGCAAACAGGGAGGGCGGCTCGACAAGGCGGTGGCGCTCGGCTACTGCTTTGGCGGCGCCGCCGTGCTGGAGCTGGCCCGCAGCGGCGCCAGCCTCAAGGGGATTGTCAGCGTGCATGGGGGGCTGGAGACCCCGGCCGGACAGGACTACAAGCAGACCCGGGCCAGCTTGCTGATCCAGCATGGCAGCGCGGATCAGGCGGTGTCGCTCGGCCAGTTCGCGGCCCTCATCACCGAGCTGGAGAGCGCCGGGGTGAAACATGAGGCGACCAGCTATAGCGGCGCCCCCCATGCCTTCAGCGTCTTTGGCTCGGACAATTACCGCAGCGATGCCGATGCCAAGTCCTGGCGGCGCTTCACCGAGTTTCTCGGCGAGGTGACCAAGGGGTAGGGCGGTGAGCGGCGGCGGGCAAGGGGTCATGCCATTCACCTGTCGCGGGGCCCCACTCCTTGCTGGCCGGGTCAGCAGAAGTTCAGTGGCGCTGGTTATACTGACGCGATGAGGGACTTGCATCTGGCCAGAGCCATGCTCCGGATGTTGAACACAAATAACGGGTCACCGGGATAGTCCTGACTCGATTCTGGATCGGCAGAGGGCCCGTCAGCCCCCGCACATGAGATACGAAGGAGTAATGACATGCGTCTATGGACTCATATTCTGGCCGTTCTGCTGTTGGTTGGCTGTGCGAAGGGCGATACCCCCGCCGAGCAGCGCAGCCACATTCAACAGATGCGCCAGCAGACCCTCTCCACCCTGTATGGGCAGGATGGGGGCACCAGACAGGAGGTGGCAAGATCCAAGGGGTATGCCGTCTTCACCAATGTGAACAACAACCTGCTGGTACTGAGCGCCGGCAGTGGCTATGGGGTGCTTCGTGACAACCGCACCGGTCGTGACACCTACATGAAGATGGCGACCGCCGGGATGGGAATCGGCATGGGGATCAAGAAGTTCCAGGCCGTGATCATCTTCAACGACGCCGCCGCGCTGGATCGCTTCATCACCACGGGCTTCGATGCCAGTGCCCAGGCGGATCTGGCCGCCAAATCGGCGGAGGATGGCAAGGTGGTGGTCAGCGAGGCGGCCAACGCCGACTTCCAGAAGGTGAAGATGTACCAGCTCACCGAGCAGGGGCTCGCGGCGCAGGCCACCATGCAGGGTTACAAGTACTGGCCGGATGATGAACTCAACGGCACCAGATAACCTCCAACCACAGCTTGTCACTGCGCGGCGCTCATCAGAGCGCCGCGCGCATTTCTGCAGCCTTGAGGCCTGCTAGGCGGGCTTGTCCAGCCTCAGCACCCTCACCCACATGGCCCCTTCCCCCACGGGGTGGCGGGAGGAGAGGCTGAGCTCGCCCGTCTGCGCCGCGATGCGGTGTACGGCCACGCTGCGGGAGCGCTGCCCGGTGGCGATCAGATAGTGGCCGCTGTGGTCGATGGCAAAGCCACGGGGGCAGGATTCGGTCGGGAAGTGGTCAAGCGGGGTCAGGGCACCGTCCTCCTGATCAACACCAAACAGGGTCAGCAGGCTGCTGGTCCGCTCGCTGGTAAAGAGGAAACGGCCGTCCGGGGTCAGATGCAGATCTGCTCCCCAACGCTTTCCCTGATAACCCTCGGGTAGCATGTCCAGGCTCTCCCGCGCGCTGATGCGACCGTCCGCCTCCCTGTGGTAGCGGTTGAGGGTACAGTCGAGCTCATTGAGACAGTAGAGATCCCCGTTGGTCGGGTGCAGGGCTAAGTGACGGGGCCCGGCGCCGGGGGCGGTGTGGATGTCACCCAGGGGATGGGGGCTCAGGTGGCCATCCTCTCCCAGGGTGAAGCGGCGGATGACGTCCTCCTTGAGGCAGGCGACCAGCAGCTCCTGCTCCCCGTTTTGCCCCGCCAGCCAGGTCATCGAATGGGCGGCCATCAGCCGGTCGATGCGCTGGTGGGGTGCCAGCACCCGGCCCCCGTCATCCATGGGCGACACGCTGACGTGGTCGAAGGCGTAGGAGGCGGCGAAGAAGAGGCGCCCCGTCCCATCCGTGCAGGTGTGGGAGGCGCTGCCCGCGAGCGGGGCCGAGGAGGGCGTCCCGAGCCTGCCATGCGCGGTGATGGGGTAGCTCAGCACCCGAAAGTCGGGGCGTACCCCCGCATAGAGCCAGCACCTGTCCGGGCTGATGACCAGGGGCTGCACCTCGCCGCCAGTCTGCACCTCCTGCAGCGGGACCAGCTCGCCGTCCTCGAGTCGAAACACATGGATCAACCCGCTCACCGGGTTGGCGACATAAACGACTTGCTGCATTGCACGCTCCAGAAAAGATGAGGCTGCCCCGTCACGGGGCTGGGAAGAAGGCATGGTCCCATGGATGGCGCCTGTCATCCACTGACGTCTGCGCGCGTCAGGGCCGGCTCAGGATCTCCTGGATGACGGGCACCACGGAGAGGGCCAGCAGGGCCGCCATGGCATGGTTGAACCGGCGGCGGGCGAGGGCGTTGGTCAGCCAGCGCTTGAGCAGGGTGCCGCACAGCAGCCAGAGCCCGACGCAGGGGAAAGAGACGATGAAGAAGGTCAGGGCTATGGTCAGGTTCTGCTGGTGGAAGTCGGCCCCCGCGCTGGTGAAGGCGGCGATGGCGCCGGTGGCGACCACCCAGGCCTTGGCATTGACCCATTGGAACAGGGCGCCCTTGAGGAACCCCAGGGGGCGGGCAGAGGCGTCTCCCGTCACCTCGTCGGCGGAGCGGGCAATCAGCCAGGCAAGATAGAGCAGATAGAGGGTGCCAATGCACTTGATGGCGAAATGCAAACCGGGAAAGAGGGTAAACAGCTGGCCGAAACCCAGCCCGACCAGCAACAGCATCAGGGTGAAGCCGACGCAGATCCCCATGAGCAGCGGCAGGCTCTTGCGTATCCCGAAGTTGGCACCGGCGCTCATCACCATGATGTTGTTCGGCCCCGGGGTGACCGAGGCCGAGATGGCAAAGAGCACCACGGCGTAGAGATAGTCCATTGAGTTCCTCGTGGCTGACAGTCCGTTGTCTTCCCTATATTGGGGGACTGACCCCGCTTTCAAGGTGTGGGAAGGGTAGAAAAAAATCAGGCCCCATGACGGGGCCTGTGCAAGCGGGCGGGATCAGACGGGGTGGTTCCCCGCCGGCGGCAGGGCCGGGCGGGATTCCACCTTCTGCTCATCCCCCTGCATGTTCTTGATGTAGACATCCATCTGGTTGAACGCGATCTCGATGCCATGCTCGCGGAACAGCACGTCGATGCGGCGGTTCAGCTCGTCGATGGCCGGGTTGCGATCCCCGAGTTCACTCACGAAGAAGCGCAGCTCGTGATCCAGGGTGCTGGGGCCGAAGGTGAGGAAGTAGACGATGGGCGCCGGCTCCTTCAACACCCGGCTGTTCTCCATGGCCGCCTGCATCAGCAGGGTGCGGGTCAGCTCCAGATCGGAACCATAGGCCACCCCGACCCGGGCGATGACCCGGGTGACGGTATCGCTCAGGGACCAGTTGATCAGTCGCTCTATCATCAACTGCTGGTTCGGGATGATCACCTCCTTGCGGTCGAAGTCGGTGAGGGTGGTCGAGCGGATCCGGATCTTGTTGACCGTGCCCGAGATGGTGCCGATGGTGACCGTATCCCCGATCCGTACCGGGCGCTCGAACAGGATGATGATGCCCGAGATGAAGTTGGAGACGATCTGTTGCATGCCGAAGCCGATACCGACCGAGAGGCCCGCGGCCAGCCACTGCAGCTTCTCCCATTGGACTCCCAACATGGCCAACGCCGTGAGCGAGCCCATCCCGATCAGCACATAGTTGAGCATGGTGGTGAAGGCGTAGGCGGTGCCCTGGGCGAGGCGCAGCTTGGAGAGCACCAGCACCTCCAGCAGACCGGGCAGGTTGCGGGCCAGCGACAGGGCCGCCCCGAACAGGAACAGGCCGGTCAGCACGTCGCTCAGGCTGATGGGATAGAGCACGGCATTGGCCCCTGTCCCCTCGCTCTTGTGCCACAGCACCACGCTATCGAGGTAGGTGAAGACCGCCACCAGATCGGACCAGAGCCAGTAGAAGGCGACGCCGAACACCACCAACAGCATGATCCGGGTCAGGCGCAGGGACTGCTGGCTGACTTCCTCCAGATCCATGGGCTGCTCTTCGATGGCCTCGCCCCCTTCCGCATCTTCCGAGGACTTGTGCTCGCGCTTGGCGACGGCGCGGCGATAGGCCAGACGGCGGGCCGCCAGCTCCAGACCTCGCAGGGCGGTGCGATAGACCAGGCTCCAGATGATGATGAGGTAGAAGGACTCGATGAGGCGGCCGGTCAGCTTCAGGGCCGTGTAGTAGTAGCCGAGCGCCGCCAGCACCATCAGGGCCACCGGCGCCAGTGCCAGGGCGACCGCCGTCAGGGTCTGCAGCATGCTGGCCTCGCCCTTGATGCGGGCGCGGGAGATAGGCAACACCAGGTAGGCGGTCAGACCCAGCAGCAGCATGGTCAGCGCCTGGCCAATCACGTCGTTGCCCAGCGATGAGGGTTCAACCACCGCCTTGGTCGACAGCATGATGAGGGGCAGCAGGGGCAGCCAGAGGTAACGCATGCTGTTGCGCTTGGCTTGCAGCTCGTCCCGCGGGATGCGGAAGTGGCTCTCGCCGATGCCACCTGGCCGCATCACCGACAGGTAGACGCTGAACACCAGGTAGCCGAGTGCCAGGTTCAGGGTGATCTGGAAGATGAGCTTGGGACTGAGCAGGCCGCAATAGGCGAGCAGCAGGCCGGCGGCCAGGATGAAGAGGGTACCCGGCAGGCGCTGCAATACGGTGTAGAGCAGGGCGCGCGGGGTGTGCCACTGACTGTCCTGGCGGAAACGGCCGAGATCCTTGGTGATCTTCTGCTGGCGCTTGACCAGGGTCGGGCGCTTCCACAGCAGCAGACCGCCGACCAGCAGCAGCGGCAAGGCGAGCAGGGAGACCGCCAGCAGCATGTCGCCCCAACCTTGCCAGTCCGGCTTGAGCACCAGATCGGAGACCTGTTTGTAGGCATGGCTCGGCCAGTTGATGAACCACTTGCCATCGATGGGCTTGTTGCTGCTGACCCAGAAGATGTGTTGTTGCAGGGTGAATTCGATGGAGGCATAGATGCGCGTCAGCTGCTGCTGGGTCAGCTGCAGGCTGATGGCGTTGGTCAGCTGGGCATCCATCTGGCGGTTGAGCTGGTCGAGCAGGCTGATACGGGTGTCGATCAGCTTGGCCAGGCTCGCCTTGTCCTCCTCGCTGACCGTCTCTCTGCTGCTGGCGATCAGGTTGTCAAGGTACTGGGTCTTCTGGAACAGCTGATCCCGCTGCTGGCTCAGTTCGAACTGGGCCAGGTGCAGGTCGGCGATCTGCTCCTCCAGGTTTTTCACCAGGGTGGAGGGGGCGGCCTCCAGTTGCTGGTAGAGCTGGTAGAGGATGCGTGACAGCAGCAGGTTACCCTTGAGCATCTGCACCTGTTCATTGAGGTTGCGCTCGGTCTGGGTGCCACGCTCCAGCCAGCTCTTGGCCTGCAGGTTCTTCTGGGCGAGGGAGTTGAGGTTGGTGGTGGCGCTGATGAGCTGTTGGCTGAGCTGGTGGTTGATCTCCTGCTCTTTTTGCACCAGCGGGTTGTCTTCGGTGGCCACCAGTTCGCCGGTCTGCTCGGCGGTCTTCTCGGTATCGCCGAGGCGCTTGGCACTGCTCTGCTCCTGCAGGGCCTGCAGCTTCTGTTCCTCGTGGGCGAGGCGCGCGCTCTGGTAGTCACGTTGCTTGACCGCCAGATCCTGCATGCTGGTGCGGTTGTCCAGCTCCTTTTGCAGGTTGGCCAGTTGTAGGTCCAGCAACACCAGCTCGGTATTGAGCTTCATCTTCTCGGCGCTGCTCACCCCGTCCCCCGAGTTCAGGCGAGTGCGGATCTCCTGACTGCGTTGATAGGCGCGGCTCATGTTGGCCTGGGCCCGCTCCGGCAGGGTCTGCAGGTTGGTGATCTGGCTGCCGATGGTGCCGAGGGCCTCCTGGGCCTCCTGCATGTTGGCCATGATCTCGGGCTGGCGGTTGTCCAGCTCTGCCAGGCTCATGGTGGCGTATTCGCTCTTGAGTTGCTCCGGACCCTTGTCCAGGGCCAGGGCATCGAGTTTGGCACTGATCTCTTTCAATTCACCGGGCAGGGTGCGTACCCGCTGTGCCAGCGTCTTGGCCTTGGCTTGCTCTTTTTCGATGTTGTCGAGCAGGGCCAGGGTGTCGGTCAGAAATCTCTGGTCCGCCTGCTGGCTGACGGTGAGGGTCTCGGACTTGCCGAGGGCATCGAGCGACCGCTGTACTGTGGTGCGCTGGGGCAGGTCTTGCGCCACGGCTTGCGGGGCACAGAGGCTGATGAGTAAACAGAGCAGCGGCAACAGGGTGGCCGAGGCTCTTCTGAACTGTATTGAGGGCATAAAACGTCCGGGTGATTATGCGAGATTCGGGTGGTTTTCCACTGGGGGAAAATCCGCGTGGATTCTAGCACCGGCTTGAGAGGCGAAGCAGGGGGGAGAGATAAAAAAAACGGCGCCCAAAGGCGCCGCTTTCAATGGTTCAAGACTGATTACAGTACGTGAACGGAGGCGGTGTTGGTGGTACCGCTCGGTACCAGGGCACCGGAAACCATGACGACCACGTCACCCTTCAGACCCATGCCGCTTTGCAGCGCTGCGTCTTTGCCGATGCGATAGAAATCGTCGGTGGAGGCGATGCTGTCAACCACGTGAGCAACCACACCCTTGGTCAGGACCAGCTGGGCAGCAGTCTTCTTGTTGGTGGTGATGGCCAGGATCCAGGCTTTCGGGAAGTACTTGCGAATGGCCTTGGCAGACTTGCCGCCTTCGGTGGCAACCACGATCAGCGGGGCGTCCAGCTTCTCGGAGGTCTCGACCGCACCCTTGCACACGGCTTCGGTGATGCGCAGCTTGTTGCTGTCGTTGGCAGCAGACAGGTTGGACGGCATCACGGCGTCGGTACGCTCGCAGATGGTGGCCATGATGGTCACGGCTTCCAGCGGGTACTTGCCCTTGGCGGATTCGCCAGACAGCATGACGGCGTCGGTACCATCCAGGATGGCGTTCGCCACGTCACCGGCTTCGGCGCGGGTCGGACGCGGGTTCTTGATCATGGAATCCAGCATCTGGGTGGCGGTGATGACCACTTTACGTGCCTTGTTGCACTTGGTGATGATCATCTTCTGGGCGAAGATCACTTCTTCAACCGGAATTTCCACACCCATGTCGCCACGAGCAACCATGATGCCGTCGGAGACAGCCAGGATGTCGTCGAAGTTGTCCAGGCCTTCCTGGTTTTCGATCTTGGAGATGATCTGGATGGCTTCGCCACCATGGGCCTTCAGGTGCTCACGGATTTCCAGCACGTCTTCTTTCTTGCGGATGAAGGAGGCGGCAACGAAGTCCACGCCCTGCTCGCAACCGAAGATCAGGTCACGCTTGTCTTTCTCGGCCAGGGCCGGCAGCTTGATGGAGACGCCCGGCAGGTTGACGCCCTTGTTCTCGCCCAGATCACCGTTGTTCAGCACCTTGCAGATGACTTCACGCTCGGTGATTTCGATGACGTCCAGACCGATCAGGCCGTCATCCACCAGGATGCGGTTGCCGACGCGCAGGTCGTTGGCAAAGCCGGCGTAGGTCACGGCGACCTTGTCTTTGTTGCCAACCACGGTCTGGTCGGTGGTGAAGGTGAAGGTCTGGCCGGCAACCAGAGAGACATCGTTGCCACCTTCCAGCTTCATGGTACGGATTTCCGGACCCTTGGTATCCAGCAGGATGGCTGCGTGCTTGCCGGTCTCGGCCATCACTTCACGCAGGTTGCGGATACGGGTGCCGTGCTCTTCGTAATCACCGTGAGAGAAGTTCAGGCGCATGACGTTCATGCCGGCGTCGAGCATCTTGCCGAGCATTTCTTTGGATTCGGTCTTGGGACCGATGGTGCAGACGATTTTGGTCTTTTTCATGTCAGTCTTCATGGTTAAGGAGTTTCCGCCGTGCAATATACACCAGTTTTTGGATACTTTTTATGATCCAGAAACAACGTTTTGAGCTAAAAGCGCCTCAATTCACAAGATAACGTTTTCGCTCACAGCTGATTTTAGGGGCTAAAATAATTGATTTTCCGCGAGTGAGGCCATTTGGTTCCCATTTCTGGCCTGCTCGTCGTTGCCATCCCATGTTGTTAAATGACAAACAAGAGGGAGGCCTCCGGCGAGGGGGGCAGGGCCCCTTTCCCCTCTGGTCGTCACCCAGTGTAGTCACTGGGCGGCCACTGCGCGGGGCTGGCATCCGGTCGCGACCAGGCGCGTCGCCCGGGCAGGCGACGCGCCTGTTGCACAGGCTTAGCCGAAGAACCAGTAACCGCGGTTGACCAGACGGGTCAGCAGTTGCAGGAAGCCGGCCTGATCGGCGAGGTCCACCATGTCGGCCTGGGTGATGATGTCCTTGTCGCACAAGAGCGAAATGGCGGCCGCATCCTCGCTTGGCAGGGTCCAGGCTTCGCCGTCGATGTAGCAGGTACGGCTCTCGCCGCTGAACCAGACCGAGCGCAGGCCCGGCACCTTGATGGCGGGCTCGCCCTGGGTCAGCAGATCGGCAATCTCTTCGGCGCTGTAGTCTGGCTCCATGGGGCTCACGTCCAGGTCGTGCTTGGCCTCGGAAATCATGGTGCCGAACCACTCCTTGAACAGGGTCTCGTCATCGAGGGCCTGCTGCATCAGCTCCCGCAGGCGATGCAGCTCAAAGGGTTGGATCTCGCCGTGACGAACGCGTGGCTTGAGGTCCGGGTCGCCGTAACGCTCGGTGCGCAGGTCGTTGTCGATCAGGTGATCGGCAAACGAAGAGATAAGCGCCTTGGCGTCCGGTGCCCGGAAGCCCACGGAGAAGTTCAGGGAAGGCTCGATGGCGTAGCCCTCGTGGGGGAATCCGGGCGGGATGTAGAGGATGTCGCCCGGCTCCATGATGGCGTCGATGATCGCCTCGAACGGCTCGCAGTGCAGCAGGGCGGCGTGGGCGGCAAATTCGTTCAAGGGCTTGGCATCGCCGACACGCCAGTGACGCTTGCCCTGGCCCTGGGTGATGAAGACGTCGTAGTTGTCGATGTGGGGGCCGACCCCGCCATGGGGGGTGGAGAAGCTCACCATCACATCGTCAAAGCGCCAGCCGGGGATGAACTGGAACGGCAACGCCAGCTCGTGCACCTCGGGGGCCCAGTGGTTGCAGGCCTGCACCAGCACGGTCCAGTTCTCTTCCCCCAGGTGATCGTAAGACTCGAAGGGGCCGTGAGCGGCTTCCCATTTGCCGTCGAAGCGGGTCACCAGGCGGGATTCGATGACGTCCTCCATGGCCAGGCCCGCCAGCTCGTCCGGGCTGATGGGATCCTGAAAGTCGGTGAAGCCGCCCTTGATGAGGAGCGGGCGTTTCTGCCAGTAATGCTCGAGGAAGTGGGCAATATCCAGATTGAGTTCGTACATAGGTCTTCTCGTCAAAAGGTCAGACAAAGTTAGAGAGGTCTTGCCCAAGGGGGGCGCCGGCCTTGGGCAAGGCCTCTATGGCAAAACAGGTGGCGGTCAAAAATAACAGGGGCCCTGTGGCTGTCGTGCCCAGGGCCCCGCATTCATCCTGCCGGCTTACTTCAGCAGATCGACCAGACGCTGGGCCTGACCGAGGTAGTTGGCCGGGGTCAGCTTCTTCAGTTCGACCTTGACGGCCTCGGGCAGTTCCAGAGTGTCGATAAAGGTACGCATCCCTTCGGCATCCACGCGGCGGCCACGGGTCAGCTCTTTGAGCTTCTCGTAGGGCTTCTCGATGCCGTAGCGGCGCATCACGGTCTGGATGGGCTCGGCCAGCACTTCCCAGTTGGCGTCCAGATCGGCGGCCATGGCGTCCGCGTTCGCCTCCAGCTTGGAGATGCCCTTGAGGGTCGCCTGATAGGCAATCAGGGAGTAACCCACGGCCACACCCAGGTTGCGCAGCACGGTCGAGTCGGTCAGATCACGCTGCCAGCGGGAGATGGGCAGCTTGCTCGCCAGGTGCTGGAACACGGCGTTGGCCAGACCCAGATTGCCTTCGGAGTTCTCGAAGTCGATGGGGTTGACCTTGTGCGGCATGGTGGAGGAGCCGATTTCACCGGCCACGGTGCGCTGCTTGAAGTGACCCAGGGAGATGTAGCCCCACACGTCGCGGTCGAAGTCGATCAGGATGGTGTTGAAGCGGGCCATGGCGTCGAACAGCTCGGCGATGTAGTCGTGGGGTTCGATCTGGGTGGTGTAGGGGTTCCAGGAAAGGCCCAGCGAAGTGACGAACTCCTCGGAGAACTGGTGCCAGTCCACTTCAGGGTAAGCGCTCACGTGGGCGTTGTAGTTGCCCACGGCGCCGTTGATCTTGCCGAGGATCTCCACCGCCATGATCTGTTTGTACTGGCGCTCCAGGCGATAGGCGACGTTGGCCATCTCCTTGCCCATGGTACTCGGGGTCGCCGGCTGGCCGTGGGTGCGTGACAGCAGCGGCATGTCGCGGTACTCATGGGCCAGGCGCTTGAGCTCGGAAATCAGCTTCTCGCAATAAGGCTTGATGACCTCGTCGCGGGCGGTTTTCAGCATCAGGCCGTGGGAGTTGTTGTTGATGTCTTCCGAGGTGCAGGCGAAGTGGATGAACTCGCTGACGGCGGCGAGCTCGGGGTTCACTTCCACTTTCTCTTTCAGGAAGTACTCCACCGCTTTCACATCATGGTTGGTGGTGCGCTCGATCTGCTTGATGCGCGCGGCGTCCGCTTCGTTGAAGTTCAGGACTATGCCGTCCAGCACGGCATTGGCGGCCGCACTCAGGGCAGGGACTTCCGGGATCCCGGCGTGGCTGGCCAGTTTTTGCAACCAGCGCACCTCGACTTCGACGCGAAAACGCAGCAGACCGAATTCGGAGAAGATGGGACGCAGGGCATCGGCCTTGTCGCCATAACGACCGTCAATCGGGGAAACAGCAGTCAGCGCGGACAGCTCCATGGGGTGAACTCCTGATGTGTGTGGGGGGTTAGAAACTCAAAAACGTTTGGCCAGTTCCACCATCTTCTTGCGAGCGAAGATGATCTGGGTACGGCTGCCGCCAAGCTGGCGCCACAGCACGGCGGCGCGGATGCCGGCCAGCAGCAGGGCGCGCACCTTGTGCTGCACCAGGGGCTGCTGCAGGAACAGCGGGGTGCCCGCCACCTGGATGCGCGGCCCTATGGGGCTGATGAGATCGCTGTAGATGCTCGCCATGTTGGCCAGGATCTGCTCGTCGAGCAGATCGAAATGCTGTTGCTGGCGGCCGATCTGTCCGATCCGCTCCCCCAGCATGTTGAGAATGTCCTTGCGCTTGGCCAGCTTGCGCTCCAGCGCAATCAGGCTCACCACGTAGCGGGTCAGCTCGGCGTTCTTCTGGCTGCCGTCGGCCCCCAGCTGCTCCACCAGGGCGCGGTAACCGTCGCGGATGGCGAGGTGGCTGCCGAACACTTCCAGCGGCTGCTTGGGATTGGTCACCAGCACGCTTTGCAGGCTCTCGCGCAGGGAGGCCTCGTCGCAGTTGCCGTCACGGGCCACTTTCTGCACCAGATAGGCCGCCTGGCAGATGCCGGCGAAAGCCATTGTTCTGTCTTGGAATTTGTCGCTCACGTCTGCTGCCTTCTGTTAAGGATTCAAACCGGATGGCTGAAACGTTGTTCTATGATGCCGCCGCCCAGGCACACTTCCCCTTCATAGAAGACGGCGGACTGGCCCGGGGTCACCGCAGCCTGTTTCTCGTCGAAGATGACGCGTATGGTCTCATCGTCGATTGGCTGGATGAGGCAGGGGATGTCCTGCTGGCGGTAGCGGGTCTTGACGGTGCAGCGTAGCGGCGCCCGGATCGGGGTGCGATCCACCCAGTGCAGCTGGCTCGCGATCAGGCCATCGGAGTAGAGGCGGGGATGCTCCCCTTGCGCCACCACCAGGGTGTTGCGCTCCACCTCTTTGTCCACCACGTACCAGGCCTCTTCGGTCGCATCCTTCATGCCGCCGATGCCGAGTCCCTTGCGCTGGCCCAGGGTGTGATACATCAGCCCCTGGTGCTCGCCGATCACCTTGCCATCCACGGTTTCGATGGGGCCGGGCTGGGCGGACAGGAACTTGGCCAGGAAGTCCTTGAACTTGCGCTCGCCGATGAAGCAGATACCGGTGGAGTCCTTCTTCTTGGCGGTGATGAGGTCGAGCTGCTCGGCGATGCGGCGCACCTCCGGCTTCTCCAGATCCCCGACCGGGAACAGGCTCTGACCCACCTGGGCTTCGCTCAGGGTGTAGAGGAAGTAGCTCTGATCCTTGTTGGTGTCCAGACCGCGCAGCAGGCGCGGGCGGCCCGTGCTGTCGTCACGGCGCACGTAGTGGCCGGTGGCGATGTAGGTGGCACCCAGCTCTTCGGCGGCAAATTCGAGGAACGCCTTGAACTTGATCTCCTTGTTGCACAGGATATCCGGGTTCGGCGTGCGCCCTGCCTTGTACTCTTCCAGGAAGTGCTCGAACACGTTGTCCCAGTACTCGGCGGCGAAGTTGATGGTATGCAGCTTCATGCCCAGCTTGTCGCAGACGGCCTTGGCATCAGCCAAATCCTGGGAGGCGGAGCAATACTCGTCCGTGTCGTCTTCTTCCCAGTTCTTCATGAACAAGCCTTCGACCTGATAACCCTGCTGCTGGAGCAGGTAGGCCGAGACGGAAGAATCCACGCCGCCGGACATGCCGACGATCACCTTGATTTGGCTGTTGTCTGTCATTAGTCGAAGTTACCAGTTCGTTTAAACGGGGCGTATTCTACCAGAGTTTTGCGCCCCCGGTCACATCTCCCTGCCGTCGTTCCCCTCGGGAGCCTGGCGGTGGGAAATCGTTTTTCCGTTGTTTGCCAAGATGGGCAAAAAACGGCTTCAATTGGCCTCATATAAAGGCTTTTAGGGCCGACAGCGGCAGGCGGGTGCCGGCCAGGTAGTCCTGGATACACTGCCACACTAGGGGGCTGCGCAGGGCGGGCTTGCACTCGGCTATCTCTTCCAGGGTGAGCCAGTGGCAGGCCAGCACATCGCCGTCGGGATCCTCTGGATGGTGCTGACCCGGCGCCTTTTCAAGGTCGAAGATGACGGCGGTGCGCACGAAGGTAGCCTCGCTGTCCGCCGGTTTGAACAGATAGACCCCGAGCCAGGCGCTGGGGGTTGCGGTCAGCCCCGTCTCCTCTTTCAGCTCGCGGCAGGCCGCCTCAATCAGGTTTTCCCCCGGCTCCACGTGGCCGGCGGGCTGGTTGAAGCGGCGCTGCCCCTTGATCTCCTCTTCCACCAGCAAGAAGCGGCCCTGCCAGTGCACCAGGGCGGCCACCGTCAAACGGGCGGGCAGGGGCGGGTGTTCGATCATGATGACTCCTTGTCGCTGGGGTGACGGGCGGGTCTGCGGGCCGTGCCCCGGCCGCTGCTGCGGGGCTTGTTCTCCCCCGCCGTGGGTGATTCGGGCTTGCCCGTACCGCGCGGCTTATGGTTTTGCTGGGGCTGGTTCCCCAGGCTCGGCGCCTCGCTTGCCGGTTTGGCTGCGTTGCCACTGGTTCGGTGTGATAACGGCTGGCGCCTGGCCTGTGCCAGCTTGGGGGCGGGCAGGCTTTGGCTCTCGCCGGGGGCGAGCCCATCGAGCGTCCAGTCGCCAATGGCGTAGCGAATGAGGCGCAAGGTGGGGTGGCCGATATGGGCCGTCATGCGCCGCACCTGACGGTTGCGCCCCTCGATGATTTTGATCTCCAGCCAGCTGGTAGGGATCTCCTTGCGCATCCGTATGGGCGGATTGCGCGGCCACACATCGGGCTCAGCCATGATCCGCGCCCCGGCGGGCAGCGTCATGCCGTCGTTGAGTTCCACCCCGGCGCGCAGACTCGCCAGCTTCTCCTCGCTTGGAATGCCCTCCACCTGTACCCAGTAGGTCTTGGGGGTCTTCTCCCCCGGCTGGGTGAGGCGCGCCTGCAGCTTGCCGTCGTTGGTGAGCAGCAAGAGCCCCTCGCTGTCACGATCCAGCCGGCCTGCAGCATAGATGCCGGGCTCCCGGATGTAGTCCTTGAGGGTCTCGCGCCCCGCCTCGTCGGTGAACTGGCACAGCACCATGTAGGGCTTGTTCAGCAGCAAGAGTCTGCGATCTGCCGGTGCCACCTCCGGTTTTTGCCCCGCCACTCTGGCGTCGCCCGCCTGCCGGGTGCCGGCCCGTGAGCGTGCGAGGCCGGGCTTGTGGGCCTCATCCTGTGCGGGGCGGCCAGCGGCACTGGTGCGGCCGGAAAGGGAGAGGCGGGGACGGGCAGGTTTCATCGCGTGCATACCAAAAACAGGGGATGCCGGAGTGTATCACGGAGGCGCTCGCCATGGGGCATCGGGGATGCGCGCACCCGGGCAGCCCGGCGCCTCTCAGCCGAGCAGGCTGTCGATGACGATGGCCTGGCGGGCGGGGGCCGAGCTTGCGTGTAAGAGCGCCGTGCTGACCACCTCGTCCATCAGGGCGCGAGCCAGCCGGGTGAGGGGGCGCAGCTGCTCGGGGGCGAGCCCGGCCGGAATGGTCAGCAATATGATGGTCTGCACAGGCCCGAGCGCCGATCCCCAGGGGAGGGGATCATCGCAGCTAAGCAGCGAGAGGCTTGGCCTGGCGATGGCGGGGCAGATCACATGGGGCATGGCGAGGCCCGGCCTGATGATGGTGGCGGCGAGCCGCTCCCGATCTGCTATGGCTTGCTCCAGCGAGGATCTGTCGCGCACCCGCTCCGCTGGCAGCAGATCCACCAGCACCTGCAACGCCAGCGCCTTGTCGAGGGGCGCCGAGCTGTGGCCGAGCTGGGCGAGGGAAAAACCGTAGTCGGGCAGGGCGGCGGCCAGACGTTGCTCGGCCCGGGCCGAGGTGGCGGGGCGCCCCAGCGGCTGGCCCAGCTCCACGCACCAGCAGGTGAAGGCCATGTGGGCCAGCTCCGCATCCAGCCCTTCGATCAGCAACTGGCAGAGATCCCCGGGCCGGGTGGCCAGGGTGAGCAGGGCGAGCTGACTGGTCGCCTCCGCCCGCTGGCGACGGCTGATGTTGATGAAGAGGATCTGGGACTTGAACAGCCCGGCCAGTCGACAGAGCTGCTTGGCCTGGGTGATGGTCAAGCCCAGGTGGCAGCAGAAGGTGAGCTCGCGGGTGAGCATTCAGGCGTCGGGGGTGCTGGCTTTGAGCACGGCGGCGGCGTCCAGCAGCACGGACTCCAGAGATACCTGGCGCACATTGCAGCCGAGGAAGCGCTCCTTCTGCTCTATTTCGATGTCGGAGGCAATGAGCACCAGATCCGTGCTGGCGATGTCCCTGGCGGTCAGCACGTTCTCCAGCCCCATGGCGCCCTGGGTCTCGACCTTGATCTTCAGTCCCAGCTTGTCGGCAGCTTTTTGCAGCGCCTCGGCGGCCATGTAGGTGTGGGCGATGCCGGTGGGGCAGGCGGTGACGGCGAGGATCTTCATGGGCTCTCGAAGCAGATTGAGGTGGGGCAACAAGATAGCGCCAAGCGCTGGGGTTTGCCAAAGGTGAGGGGTGAAAGTGAGATCTTGGCCGCGCCCGCAGGCCTTGGCTGCGCAAGGGATGAGCAGAGAGAGGGTCATTGACAGGCGCTTGACGCCTTGGATAAAAAAACGGCCCGCCAGAGGGCGAGCCGTATACATATCAGGAGATAACGCGGATGGCGGCCATCAGGCGGACTGGGTAGCCAGCTCGGCGGCGCGCAGTTCCCGTTTGATGCGGCGTATCTTGCGCTCCTCGGCCACGGCCACGCAGGCCATCAGCACCAGACAGGCGGCGGCGGCCATGTCCAGCGCCGCGAAGGTGCCGGTCCAGCCGGTCAGGCCGAAGATGGGGGTGCCGTCGGCTATCATGCCCAGACCCAGCTTGGCGAAGCTGTCACCAATGAGGTAGGCAAAGGTGCCCTTGACGCCATCGGCCACGCTAATGCCCTGCTTGGGCACGAACCCCACGGCGGCCACGCCGATCAGCAATTGCGGACCGAACACCAGGAAGCCCAGCAGGAACAGGGAGCCCAGGAACATGAACTGGGTGGTGGCATGCTGGTAGAGCCCCAGGGTGGCGATGATGAGCGCCAGTGCCACGCAGGCCACCAGACCACGGCGACCGTTTGCCAGATCCGAGAGGTAGCCCCACATCAGGGTGCCGACCAGGGCGCCCACTTCGAAGAAGGTAAAGCCCTGGATGGCGACTTCCTTGGAGAAGCCGAGCTCCTGGTGGGCGTAGACGGTGGACCACTGGTCGATGCCGATGCGCACTACGTAGAGGAAGATGTTGGCAAAGCAGAGCAGCCAGATCACCTTGTTCATCAGCACGTACTTCACGAAGATCTGCCACTTGGTCAGTTTCTGCTCTTCGGTGGCGATGTCCTCTTCGCTGGCGACTTCGTCAAACAGCTCTTCCACCTTGCCCAGACCATAGGCCTCCGGCGAGTCGCTGCCAAAACGCAGGCCGATAAAGCCGACAATGAGCGCAATGATGGAGGGGAAAATGAACATGCCGAGCACGTTGCCATCGAACAGGTAGTTGGCACCGAACAGCGCCACACCGGCCGCCCCGGCGCCGCCCACGTTGTGGGAGAGGTTCCACATGCCGAGGTAGGTGCCGCGCTTGTTGCGGGGGGTCCACTTGGTGATGGTGGAGTAGCTGCAGGAGCCACCACAGCTCTGGAAGAAGCCGCTCAGGGCATAGAAGAAGATCATGAAGTAGAGGCTGAACCCCGTGCCCCCCATGCTGGCACTGAAGCCCAGCATGCAGAGGGCGGAGAGGATCAGCATCAGCGGCAGGAACTGCTTGGTGTTCTTGCCGTCGGCATAGTAGGAGACGACCGTCTTGCCCACCCCGTAGGTGATGGAGAAGCCAAGGCCTATCATGCCGAGCTCGGTCATGGAGAGACCGTACTCCTGGATCATGTCGTTCTGGGCGATGTTGAAGTTCTTGCGGATCAGATACATGGTCAGATAGCCAATAAATACAACCAGATAAGATTGCATGAATGGCTTGAACCAGAGCTTGCGCCGGGCTTCGACCGGCAGGTCCAGAGTGGGGATCCGGACCTGTTCGAGCAGTTTAAACATCTTCGTTCATCCTCTGCGAGATAGACGCTATTCCCGCCGCGCTCCTCATTTGTGTATTGAACTCGTTCAATCTGTTATGGGAGGTCACGCCACGGGAAGGGCGACAGGAAGAGGGCGAACTGCAGAGCGCTCCCCTGTCGATTGAACCCATGCCCGGCCCTGGCACCTGCGCTGGGGTCGGGTAACTACATCAGGTAGGTCGACTGTAAAGAGGCGGGATGTAGATGGCGTGAGAGCCATCCCTAGGACACGTAGGAAAATTTCCTAGTTTGGCGGCTTGTGGCCCTGAAGCGTGAAGGGGATCACAGAGTCTGCTCACGCGCCCGGGGTGGCGCGGCGCCGCAGGGGGGGGAGCCATCAGGCTCGCAAACCGGTGGCAAGGGGACGCGCACAAACAAGCAGGCCACCCGGGGGTGGCCTGCTGTCATCTCAAGTACGTGGGGTAAACAAGGGTCAGGCTGCCTTGGCCAGCGCCACCTGGTCGGTTTTCTTCACCCGCAGTTTTTTCAGGGCAACCGCCACCACGCCGGTAACGATGGCGCCGCAGATCATGCAGAGCAGGGCCAGCAGCGGCTTGTTGACCGCACCCAGCAGGGCCACGATGGGGCCACCGTGGGCGACGCTGTTGGTGATGCCAAACAGGAAGGCCATCACGGCGGCGGTCATGCTGCCCAGCACGTTGGCGGGGATGACCGCCAGCGGATCCCGGGCGGCGAACGGAATCGCCCCCTCGGAGATCCCCACCAGACCCATGGCGCCGGCAGCCTTGCCCGCTTCGATTTCGGTGGCGTCGAAGATGCCGAGCTTGCGACCGAGCACGGTAGCCAGCGACATGCCAAGGGGGGCGGCCGGAATGGCGCAGGCCATGGCACCCATGAACTGGGTCTGGCCGGAGGCGATCATGCCCACCGAGAACAGGAAGGCCACCTTGTTGACCGGGCCGCCCATGTCAAAGCCGGCCATGCCCCCCAGCACGATCCCCAACAGCACCAGGCTGCCACCGCTCATGGAGAGCAGCATGGCGTTCAGACCCGTCATCATGTCGGCAATGGGGGCGCCGATGATGAAGATGAAGACCGCAGCGATAAACAGGGAACCGACGATGGGGGCGATCAGGATCGGCACCAGCGGCTGTACCATCTTGTGGTAGTGGCGGGTCGCAATCCAGCGCACCAGATAACCGACCAACAGGCCTGCGATGATGGCACCGATAAAGCCGGTACCGGCGTCGGCGCCGTAGAAGCTGCCGTTGTTGGCGATCCAGCCGCCGATAAAGCCCGGTGCCAGTGCCGGACGATCACCGATGGCGTAGGCGATGTAGCCCGCCAGAATGGGGATCATCAGGGTGAAGGCGGCGACACCCACGTTGAGGATCTGGTTCCACATGCTCCCTGCCGGGATCTGCATACCGCTTGGGGTAGGATCACCGCCGATGGCCAGTGCCAGGGCGATCAGCAGACCCCCGGTGACCACAAACGGGATCATGTGGGAGACGCCGTTCATCAGATAACGGTAAAGATCCGAGCTGCCGCCTGAGCTCTTCTCCTCGCTCTTGCGCTCATCCTTGTCCGCCACGTAGGCGGGGGCCTTCAGCGCCTGCTCAATCAGCCCCTTGCCATCCTTGATGGGGGCCTTCACGCCGGTCTTGATGAGCGGCTTGCCGTTGAAGCGGGCCATGTCCACCTGCTTGTCACAGGCCACCACGATGGCGCTGGCGCGGGCGATCTCGGCCGCCGTCGGGCTGTTCTTGACACCGATGGAGCCGTTGGTCTCCACCTTCACCTCAAAGCCCAGCTCCTTGGCGGCGCGCTCCAGGGATTCTGCCGCCAGATAGGTGTGGGCGATACCGGCCGGGCAGCCGGTGACGCCGATGATCAGCCCCTTGTCGGCGGCCGGGGTGGCCACTTGCGGTTCTTTCTTCTCGAGCAGTAGGGCCAGCGCCTCGGCCGGGCTCTTGGCTGCCAGCAGGGCATCGATAAAGCCCTCTTCGATCAGCTTGGCGGAGAGCTCGGCCAGCACCTCGATATGGTGGTTGGCACCACCCGCCGGGGAGGCAATCATGAAGAACAGCCGGGAGGGCTTGCCATCCTCGGCGCCGTAGTCGATGCCGGCACGGCTGATGCCGATGGCCACCGCCGGGGTGCTCACTGCCGCACTCTTGGCGTGGGGCAGGGCAACGCCCTCTTCAAAGCCGGTGTTGTCCAGCTCTTCCCGGGCCCACAGGTCCTTGATGAACTGCTGCTCGTCGCTG
Source organism: Aeromonas sp. QDB31 (assembly GCF_027707605.1). NCBI lineage: Bacteria > Pseudomonadati > Pseudomonadota > Gammaproteobacteria > Aeromonadales > Aeromonadaceae > Aeromonas > Aeromonas sp. QDB31. Next base: position 33,689 of record NZ_JAPCIX010000009.1, read on the forward strand.
ACCTTGCCTTGCGCCGCGAGCAGACGGGTCATTTCGGTGAAGACCTCCTCCTTGCGCGTGGCCTTTAAATCGAGCGCGATCAGTTGCTCGTTGATAAGGGTGGTGATCATGGCGTTCTCCCTGCTCCCTTGATGGAGCCTGTTGGCATCGCTTCCCGGGTTTAGTTGACCACGATAGGTTCTACCCCGGGACATGCAGACAAATTTGACCCTCCTAGTATGGTGGGGGCACGCCATTCCCCCTATGGGACAAAACTGCGAAATACTGGATTTTTGTGCGCTATAGACTTGAGTGTGACCCCGATCTCACAGCAGACCAGCTGATTAAATAGGTCTGAACTGAATCGAGTAATGAATTCTTGTAGTTAAAAATCAATTGGTTGAAGGTGTTCTTACCGATATTTTTCATCCATTGAGCTAGTCCTCACCTGAGCGAGGGGAGCTGCATTCCTGTAAATTTGTGAGGTACGAAGAGGCTTCTAGATGTGAGCCAACGCACGTAAATGGCGGTCATGGGGAGGTTGAGAGGAGAAGCAAGCGAGGGGAAAGGTGGAGAAAAGTCGTTAGCCATCGGGTGGCAGCCATTATGGATGGTGGCTGGAGGTGGATTAAAAGTAGGTCGGCGGTTCACCGACATAGCGTGACAGCCCAAGAGAGAAATACATGCAATCCTCCCCCCCCGGAATGCGCCTATATCCCAGCCTCTCGTAGTAGTGATGGCCGATATCCGCATGCAGAAAAGTAGCGACAGTATTTGGAGCGTTCAGGAGCATTTCTGTCACGCCGCACAGCAGCTGGGAGCCAAACCCCTTTCCTCTCATCGCGGGATCCGTTGCCAGGGAGCCGATACCAAAACAACCCTGGCCGAGGCCAAATAGGTCGCTATAGACGATAAGGGAAGAGACCGGCTTTTCATCGACAACCAATACATACCAAACACCGGACTGGTATTTCTTGCTGTTTTGACAACCAGCAAGAAATTCATCTCGGGACAGACCCTCACCCCAAACATCGAAGCCCATAAGATAGATGATATCCAGTTCATGTCTGCAGGCTGTTCTTATCTGCATCTTATAATCACCTATCTCATGTATATAAAAGTTCAGGCTCTGTATGGAGATGGTATTCACCTGACAATTGCCCACAAAAGGGAGTGGTCATACGGTGACTCCAGATAACACGGTAGGGGTACCGTTTTGTTATGCAGTTTGAGGCCGGTGTCAGGCGATAACTAGATCTGTACATCTCTAAAATCATTCCTTATACATGTTTTTTTGTGCAGAGAGTCATCGTGGTTTCTGACACTGATTATCCATCAATGCGATAAAAATCAGATGCTTAACCTATGGTTTTGAAGCCACACCTCAAATACAAGCTCTTTGCGGGAATGTTGTTTGAAAGGACGTTTAAATCTAACCAGTCAATACTGTCAGTTTCTTGGAAAAATCGGAATGCTGATTCTAATACACTCGGTTAAGTGTCGCTCCGATTAGAACTGTAGGTTCGATTAGCGCAGCGTAATCGGACTTTCGCGAAGACATATTCAAGACCTTCACCTTTTCATCAGACTAAGCTACCGCCCCTGGATCTCAGCCTCCAACTTGCTGCTTTTCATCTGCGATTGACCTGAAATGGCGTGATAGATCTGTGTCATGGATGCGACTCCACAAAGGCATTGGTAGCCAAGTGGAACATCTTAATCAAAGCGGTGCGGTAGTAACACAGGGAGCCGATAAAAACCGGCTCGGGATCAACAAATGGCTTGTTCAGGGGGGCGGCCAGCGCGGAATTGGCGGGGCTGACTTGAGTTACCGCAGAGGCGCCAGCCACTTTGTGACATGGCGCTAGGAACAGGGCTCAATACTCGAGAAAGGTCTCGCCGCAGCGTTCGCAGATCAAGTGCTTTACATGGGTGGTCTGGTAGGCCAGGGTCGAGCCAAATGCCCAGTTAGTGATCGTGCTTGCGCGAAAGGCTTGCCAGAAGGCCTTGCGCGGCTCTTTGGGCATCACGTCCTGGCTGTGGTCGCGAGGGACCAGCACCACTATATGGCGGGTGCGCTCGCCGCAGCGGTCGCAACGATGGATTTCGCACGGTTCGCTCAAGGTTGTCATACTGGCGTCGCTCTCGAGGTGGGGGGCGCCCATCATAATCTTTTCCACTTGGCTCTCAACTCCCCGTTCAGGGGCTGTGTCACGGCCTAACCGACTTGGGTGGCGTCGGGTTCAACGATTCGGCCCACCCGGCAGTATTGGGGGAGTTAAAGCCGGGATGCTATACCGGGGAATGGATATTTTAGTCCTGCTCATTCCCAAGCATCAATAGAACCACCCGGTTCTGAACGACACGCCGGTGATGACAAACAGGATGGAGATAATCGTCACCGGGATGATATGCCAGGCCATGGTGGTGAGGTTTTTCTCGGACAGATGGGGGATGACTCTAAACCGTGCACTCATGGCGAAGCAGAGCGTCAAGGTCAGCAGCGACAGTTTCAACAGGATCGGGTGGGAGAGGGGATTGGAAAAGTCCAGCCACTGGCTGACATCCGGCAGCATTCGATAGGCCAGAAACAGGCCCGTTATCACCTGGATGATCAGTGCCGGCATGCCGATCTTTTCGTAAACCGACTCAAACTCCAGCAACCTGGCGGGTGAGCGTTCTCTCAATACCTTTGGCAGTACGACCACCGACAGCACTATGTGTCCCCCCGTCCAGATGGTGGCCGCCAGTATATGTAACAACAGTGCCAATCCGTACATCGTCTACCTCAGCTATCTAGTGCCAATAAATCGAGCCATTGATACCGAACATATGGTGACCCTGCGGCACTCTTCGAGCCGTGGCGCCCCCCATGGACATTCCCTCGCCATGGCTGGCGATGAGGTAAACATGTTAACCAATGGCATGATTTTGCAAAACGCCATACTGGATAAATCCTGTTCAAGATCAATAAATTCCCCGAGACAAGGGCCCTTGGTTGCGAGGGGCGCGGACGGCGTCTGCACCGGGATGCCTTATCGATGGCAAGTGCAATCCTCTTTGTGACAAGGGACGGGGGGCTGGCGGGGCAGCAGAGGAGGGCAAGCGCGCCAAGCCGATCGTGCCGGGCTCAGGGCTGCCCTGGGGACAGTATGCCCATGCTGGCCAATACCCGGGCGGCGTTCTCCTCGCACGACATCTCGTCGGGGTTGGGCTCCTCCGGCGGGAGCAGGCCTGCAACGGCAGCTTGTTCTGACGCAGTCGAGCCTCCCGTGCCTCGATATCGCTCACCTTGCTGAGCAGGCTTCTGGATTCGTAGAAACGGATGGCTGATGTCGCCATCTCTGTCTGGCCCTGTGTTCTCATGGGATGGCAGATGTCACCTATTCACATGCCCGATGAGGTCAGAGGCTTTGTCTGTCTGGAACCCCGGAGTCACGCAGCCAATGCCCACCACCTGGCCGGTCACCCCGGCTTGCGCCTGCTCGGCCGAGGGGATCGCATGAGCCTTGGTATGACACTCAGCCTGCGCCCGGCGCCATGAGTCCTGATTGGCAATGACAGGGGCCCGAAAGGGCCTCATTCATTGGCGTACGCCGGGGGCGGCGATGGACCAGGGGCGGATTGCCTGGTTTCATCGCGGTTTTCTTAACCCAGCCTGTCTTCGCCGTGGCTTTCGGTGGACGGCAAAATGCCCCGTTGTTCTACTCCCCGCCAGGTTCAAACAGCCGTAGCGACAGGCGGCCCCGGCTCACTCTGGGCGAGTCGGACAAGGGAATGGTTTAGGGAGAAATGGGTAATGGCATTGGGCAAGTTTTTGATAGCAGGATTGGCAGCCCTGGCGCTGTTGGGGTGTGGCGGCGATGACGATGAGGGTTCAACGGGGGAGGGTTCCTCCCTCGCCTCGCTGCAGATAAGTCCCAAGGAGGCCAGGTTTCCCGTCGGCGTCGAGCAGCAGTTCCAGGCGCAGGCGACCTGGGATGATGGTGCTGTGCAGGACGTGACCCGTCATCCTGACATCGTCTGGACCAGCAGCGACACCGCCGTGGTCACCGTGGATGAGCAGGGCCTCGCCACCGGGGTTGGCCCGGGCACGGCCACCATTACCACGACGGGCACTGTCAATGGTGAATCTCACAGCGCCACCGCCAGGGTGGAGGTGATCGATGCCTATGTGACCGAGCTGCAACTGACCCCGACCATGGCCAGAGTACCGGTGGGATTGAGTCAGACCTTCGTGGCCATCGCCACCTTCTCCGACGGCCAGTCGCGAGACGTGACCAACGCAGCAGGCCTGCAGTGGCGCAGCAGTGACGAGGGCAGCGCCCTGGTCAGCAACGACGCCGGCAAGAAGGGCGTCGCCACCGGGGTAGCAGTCGGGGAGCCGAACATTGAGGCCAGTGGCACCCTCAACGACGCGTCCTTCCAGGCTTCTGTCCCGCTGGCGGTGACGGATGCCGTGATCACCGGGCTGGATATCCATACGCCGGAGGATCCGTTACCCATGGGATTGAGCGCGCAGGTGCACGCATTTGCCGCCCTGTCCGATGGCAGTGACCCCATCGAGGTGACCGGACATGACGCCTTGACCTGGAGCAGCAGCGATCCGGCGGTGGCGAGTATCAGCGAGACCGGGCTGGTCACCGGGCTGACACCGGGGAGTGTCACCATAGGAGTGAGCGGCATGGTGAACGGAGTTTCTCTCGAGGCGACCGAGTCGCTCAGGGTGAGCTCGGCCGCCGTCATCGGGATCGAGGTGCAATTGATGGGGGGTGACATTGCGGTCGGTCTGCAAACACAGGTTGCCGCCACGGCCTATCTCACCGATGGGACCTCGTTCGATGTCACCGACAACCCCCTCATTCAGTGGCAAAGCAACCAACCCGGGATTGCGAGCGTCAGCAACCAGGCGGGGAGCAAGGGGCTGGTGACCGGCCTGGCGGTGGGAACTGCCACCATCATGGCGAATGGCACGCTCGACGGTGCAGCCTTCACCGATTCGGCCCCGGTGACGGTATCATCCGCCGTGGTGACCAGCCTGGACGTGACGCCACCGGATGCCTCCGTGATGGTGGGGGACAAGGTGCAGTATCAGGCCATGGCCACCCTCTCCGATGGCAGCAACCAGGATGTGACGGACGACGAGGCCACCTTCTGGTCCTCCGATGCGTCTGCCGTCGCGCCCATCAGCAATGCCTCTGGTAGCCGGGGGGAGGCGATCGGTCTGAGCGAGGGGATGGCGCTCATTACCGCCAATCTGGGCGGTGTCACCAGCACGTCGGCGCAGCTCACCGTGATGCCGATGGCCCCTGAGGCCCCCATCGTCATCGAACCGCGGCAAAACCAGATAGCCTCGTTGCAACTGAGCCCGGAGGCGTTCGCATTCTGGAATGCGACCTCCATCAACTCCCCCGAGGGGCAGGCGGCGCTGAAAGATCTGACCGGGCGGGTCTATGGCCAGTTTCAGGACCAGTTCGACTTTATCACCGTGCTGATGAACAACGAGGCGAAGCCCCTGGGTATGCCCACCGGCGAGTTCACCCACATCAAGAACGACGTCTCTGGTATCGGGCTCTCTATGTTTGATAACACGGCGGTGTTTCACTCGGACGGCAAGCTGCAGGGCATTTCCTTCTTGTACAAGAAGCAGTATCTGTCGACCTCCACCTACGGGCCCATCCTGCATGAGATGACCCATCGCTGGGCAAACTGGGTGGTGCCGACCAGCTATCCTGGCCACTGGGGAAACGAGCTTGGGATCAAGGGGCAGTTGAACGATGTGAGTGCGAATTACGCCGATATCGAGCTCTACCTGATGGGGTTGATGGACGCCTCCGAGATGACGGATCCCGCCAGTCTCTATGCCTATGCCCTGATCCCGGCCGACCAGAAACCCAGGGTGCCGAGCGCCGTTAACTCGCGGAAGACGTTCCGTGTTCTGCTGCTGATCCTGTCTGATCGGCCACTCACCGCCACCGAGATCCAGAACTACAACAACGGGGCCACCCTGCTGGCCAGGACAGACAATCCATCCCAGCAAGGCACCAACTTCCACAAGATGACCCGAGGCAGAGGCACCCTGGTGGTGAGCGGACTCGATACCCTGGTCAAGCCGACCCCCTGATCCTGCGGCGCATAGACCAGACAAGCCAGCCTGGCTGAGCAGTCACCACGACCTATCCGGCGCCCACCATTGGCGCCGGATTGCTTATGGGGATGGCAAGGCGTGGTGCAGGGGCGGTGAGCTCGCAACCGCATCTCCTGCCACGGCAAAAAGGGGCCTCGGGGCCCCTTATGTTCAGCACGGCTAATTCAGCCTCGTCAGGCTACCTTGCTGCTGCCTTCCAGGGTGCGGGCCAGCAATCCATCTGGATTGTGGATAGCATCCTTCGTTTTGACATCGATGATGTCGATATTGGCGAAGCGATCCCGGTGCTTGATGGCCACGTCATGGGCCAGGATGACGCAGCGGGCGTTGGCCACGTCCTTTGCCGTGATGCGGTTGATGATGCCGTTGGCGCCCTGGGTCTCCACTTTCAGCTTGATCCCCGCCTTGGCGGCCGCCTTTTGCAGGCTCTTGGCGGCGAGGAAGGTATGGGCGACGCCGGAGGGGCAGGCGGTGATGGCGAGTACGTCAGCTTCTCCTTCTGCTTCGATGGCCTCATAGCCGCCATCCGGGGTGGTGACCTCTTCCTCGTCGGTCACCGGCTTTTTCAGCAGGTTGACGACAAGGGCCGTGGTCAGGGCACCGAGGATGGTGCCGAGGATATAGCCCATCTTGCCTTCCACCACCGGCAGTACTATCCAGCCGCCCCAAGGGGCGTGGTTGATGCTGTGCATCATGAAGCCGGTGACGTTGCCGACGATGCCGCCCGCGACGATGGCCGGGATGACGCGCACCGGATCGGCGGCGGCAAAGGGAATGGCCCCCTCGCTGATGCCGATCATGCCCATGATGGCGGCCGCCTTGCCTGCTTCACGCTCCTCCTTCTTGTAGCGCTTGGGCGAGAGCAGGGTCGCCAGCGCCATGCCGAGCGGCGGCACGCAGATGGCGATGCCGACACCCCCCATCAGCCAGGGTTGGGTGTTGACCTGGGTCTGGGCGAACAGGGTGGCGACCTTGTTGATGGGGCCGCCCATGTCAAAGGCGGTCATGCCGCCGAGGATGGCGCCCAGCATCACCTTGCCGGAGCCCGCCATGCTGGAGAGCCAGTGGTTCATCCCCTCCATCATGGCGGCGATGGGCGCCCCGATGACCCACATGACGATGCCGCACACCAGGAAGGTGCCGATCAGCGGGTAGATGAAGATGGAGCCGAGCGAACTCATGGAGTCCGGCAGCTTGATGCGTTTGAGCTGATTGACGATGAGGCCGGCGATAAAGCCCACCAGGATGGCGCCGAGAAAGCCAGTGTGGAACTGCTGCACCGCAATCCAGGAGCCGATCATGCCGGGGGCCAGGCCCGGTTTGTCCGCCATGGAGTAGGCGATATAGCCACCGAGCACGGCGGTAAACAGGGTCAGCCCCGCGATCCCCATGTCGGCCATGTCCTTGAGTACCCCGGCCTCGGGTACGGCACCCTTGCCGCTCATCATCACCGAGAGTGACAGCAAGACGCCCCCCGCGACGATGAAGGGGATCATGTGGGAGGTGCCGAACAGCAGGTGCTGCTTGAGGGTATTGAGCTGGCCCTTGAGGCTGCGATCGACCGGCTCTGACGGCTGGGGTTGAACTTTTGTCTGTGGTCGGAGGCTGGTCGGAGGCGCCGCCGCCAGCAGCTTGAGCACCTCTGCCTTGCTGGTGGCAGCCTGCATTCCGGCAATGAAGCCGGGCTCCAGCAGCTTGGTGGAGAGCTCGGCCAGCACCTCGATATGGTGGTTGGCGCCCCCTGCCGGGGAGGCAATCATGAAGAACAGCCTGGAGGGCAAGCCATCTTCGGCGCCGTAGTCGATGCCCTGACGGCTGATGCCGATGACGATGGCGGGCTGCAGCACCGCCTCGCTCTTGGCGTGGGGCAGGGCAACTCCCTGTTCAAACCCTGTGTTGTCGAGGTTTTCTCGCGCCCAGAGGTCGCGCACGAATTGATCCTGATTGGCTATCTTGCCGCTGGCCTTGAGCCGGGCAGCCAGCTCCACAAAGAGCCCCTGTTTGTCATTGGCCGCTATGTCAAGGCAGATCAGTCCTTCGTCTATCAAGGAGGTGAGCATAGGTGTCTCCTGGCTCCTTCTTGGAGCCGTTGTGATGAGTAACAATTGACCCGCCTATTGTTTCGCCCTTACCCCCGGGTCGAAATCGGACATATGTGCCCTTTACTGGATTTTTGTGTCGCCCACCTCATCCTGTGACCCCGTTCGCATTTTGATATCGTCTTTCCAGAACGGAGGATTATTTTTTATTTCTTTTTAAAACAGATGGTTGATTTGTTTTTTGACGATCTTATCAGAAGGTGGCGGCGACATGCCGACCCAAAGTCAGGCGAGAGGATTGGAGATTTGTGCGCCATGGCCGCGCCCTGAAATGTGAGCCATCCGGCAAAAGTGTGGCCCGGGAGCGGTTGTGCACCGGCAAGGCGGAGTTGAGCGGAGGGCGTGAAAAAATATGTGCATAACCAGATGGCCTCGAAAAGGGCGGCGGAAAGGTCGGGTGTTATGAATTCAAGTAATTGATAATTAAGCTAAATGTGTGTTTTTGTCGCGCCTGTTCTGGAGGGTTTAATATGGTCTCACAAGAGGCTTTTTGCTGTTTTATAGATTGGCTTTTGCATAATAAATCGTTTATTTAGTTGGACAATCGGGGAATAATTGGTGTCCAATCGAATAGAGCAGGTTGGCCAACAGCGCCGTCAGCCAGTGTGTAACCCGAGATACAAGGAGACATCCTGATGGAAAAACTTGACCAAGAAATCGACACCATGCGCCAGGAATTCGAGTCACAAGGGCAAAAACAGGCCCATGACAAATGGCAAGCCAGGGTCGATGAACTGCAGCGGGAACGCTCGGAAGCTCCCCAGCCGGAAGCGGCAGAACACTAGCCCCCGACGGCCGTGATGGCCATCGGTTGAGCAGATAATGAAAAACCACCGCCCTGACTCAGGGCGGTGGTTTTTTTCAAGGCCGCTATCGGCCTTCCTCATTCCTTGACTGCGGCCAGCGACACCTGAGGGCAAGGGATCAGGCAGGGCTCGACTGCGGTTGTCGCCACATGCGGTACATGGTGTGGCAGTTGACGAACAGGAAGCTCAGCTCAATCAGGCTGCCGCCGATGGAGCCGATCAAGATGTTGTGGCTGGTCCAGCACAGGCCACCCGCCAGCATGCTGAGTCGCAGCGTGATGCCCTGGGCCCGAAACAGTCCCCAGGTGCCGATGGTGGTACCTATGATGGGCAGCCACTGTACCGCGCTGGTGATCCCGGGAATGCCGAGCCCCCAGACCAGAAGCAGGAACAACAGCATCACCCAGGGGCTGCGGGTGTACCCAGAGGCGGTGGTGCGAATGCAACTGAGGCCTGCACTGAGGGCCGCGGTGCCGGCCCCCATCAGGAAGAAGTGGAGGGCGATGGCCGCCTGATAGAGGCAGAGCCGCAACCGAAAGCGCCCGTCATCCCGTTGCCGGAAGGCGCTGATCCCGACCAGCATGGCGGCGAGGCCGATGCCCTGTGCCAGAGGTTGTTGCTGGAACAGCGTCCAGAGCGGCATCAGTCCGCCGAGATCCAGGCTCACAGGCCACCCCGGCGCAGGAACCGTGTTCGCACCCAGCGTTCATTGCGCGGGCTAAGAATTGGCTGCGCCTTGGGAAGCTGGGCGGTGAGCGGGACTGATGGAGTCAAGGGATCATGCATGGGGAAGCCTTCGAAGCGAGGGCCATCAGAAGATGGCCCTCGTCTATTCACGATGTTGCTGATGATGTCTTAGCAGCGGTTGCCAGCACGGGCGACCCGGCCATCGGCCAGCAGCTGGTAGCTGCCGGTGGCGGCGGGGATAAAGGCGGATTGCCCTTTCTCCAGGCGCAGTGACTGCTTACCTTGCTGAAGGATGACGGTGCCATCGATGGCAAACAGGATCTCGGCGCTGGCGGTGGTGAGTGCATGCTCACCAGCCGGGTAGACGCTGAAGGTGAAGTCCGGTACGGGGACGTCGTAGTGCTGCACGGCGCCTTCCATGCGGGGACTGAGCAGGATCTGGTCGTCCGGCTTGGCCAGGCAGCGGGTGCAGTCCAGCAGCTCGGCCACGTCTATGTACTTGGGGGTCAGCCCGGCGCGTAGCACGTTGTCGGAGTTGGCCATGATCTCGAGGCCGGTGCCGCGCACATAGGCGTGGGGGGTGCAGGCATCCAGATACATGGCCTGACCCGGCTGCAGGGTCACCACGTTCAGCAAGAGCGGCGAGAAGAGGCCCACATCCCCCGGATACTGGGCGGCCAGACTGGTGACGAGGGCAAAGGTCTCCTCGTCCTGATGGGCGGCGGCATAGGCCAGCAGACCCGCCAGGGCGTCTTCCTTGCGTGGCCCGGTCAGGATCAGCAACTGGTGGAAGAAGTGTTGCAAGCCCGCTTCGTTCTGATTGGCGGCAAGGTCCGCGACCAGATCGGCGATGGTCGCCAGCTTGACCCGCTCGAACAGCGCCAGGATGGCGGGAATGGCGCGAAAGCCGTTCATCGCCTGATAGGGGGTGAGGGCAAACACCAGCTCCGGCTTGTGGTTGGGGTCCTTGTAGTTGCGATTGCTCGCCTTGATATCGATGCCGGCGGCCTCTTCCCTGGCAAAACCGGCTTCAGCCTGGGCCTTGCTTGGGTGCACCTGGATGGAGAGGGCATTTTCGGCGCACAGCACCTTGAACAGGAAGGGCAGGCTGCCGAAGCGGGCCTGGGTGGCGTCCCCCAACACGGTGGCGGGGGCGCTGTTTATCAGGGTCGAGAGTTTCTGCACATCCCCCGCCAGCACCACCTCGGAGCAGCCGTTGGGGTGGGCCCCCATCCAGAGTTCCGCCTGGGGTTTGCCAGTTGGATTGGGGATGCCAAACAGGGTGGTCAGGGCGTCATGGCTGCCCCAGTCGTAGCCTTGAATCGGATTTTGCATCAACAAAAAGGAGGGCAGATCGCGACTGCTCATAAGGGACGCCTCATTTGGTGTGAAGAAAGTCGGGTGAAGAAAAGGGTGGAATTGACGGTCCGGCCCGGACTATAACATGGGCGGCCTTTGCCGCCGCAATCGCTTGCCTCTCTCTTGATCGGGATCATCATGTCACTCATCTTCAGCCAGCTGCTCGACGGCGCTCTCCACGACCAAGTTCCCTTCGAGCAGATCTGGTTCGCCCAGGATCAGGGGGTGCCCCCCGGCTTCAGCTATCAGGTCAACTTCCCGCGCCTCGAGCTGGTGTTCAGCGGTGAGTACCTCAACCAGATCTGGGACAGGGAGTCGGGTTGCCAGGAGGTCAGCGTGTTGCCGGGGCAGGCGCTCTACATCCCCCCCAACGGCTGGAACAAGCCGCTCTGGACCACGGACTGCTCTGTGCTGAGCCTGCTGTTTGGCAAGCGTCAGCTCGGTTTCAGCCTGGTGAGCAAACGGCGGGAGGACCCGGATTTCTTCGACGTGCAAAAGCACAGCATCATGGCCCGGGCCGGTCATGTGAACGAACACATACTGGCGGCCCTCAACGTGCTGGTGGAAGATCAGGGCCGCTCCCCCACCGACAACCACCTGTTGCAGGCGCTGCTCACCAGCGCCCGTCAACTGCTGACGGAGTCCGCCTTCGAGCGGCCGCGAGGGGCTGAGCTGTTTCACGGCATCTGCATCTATATCCAGGAGAATTTTCACCGCCCCATCAGCCGTGATTCCATTGCCCACCGCTTCAACGTCTCGGCGAGCCACCTCTCCCACCTGTTTCGCGAGCAGGGCCACATGCGCCTGGCGGACTACATCAGCTGGGTACGCATCGATAGGGCCAAGTTCATGCTGAAAAAATACCGCTTCCGTCTCGAAGAGGTGGCGAGCCGCTGTGGTTACATGGATGTGAACTATTTCTGCCGGGTGTTCAAGCAGAAGACCGGGCTCACCCCCTCCCAGTACCGCGCCCTGAGCCAGCCCCAGGGGCAGAGCGAGAGCCTGACGCCATGACAAAGGCTGGCGCCATGCCTCGATGGCAATGGCAGGATCCTCATCCCGGGGGGAGAGGGTGGGCATTGTGATCCAGTACTCGACTATGGTCGGACATGCACGCCCGCCATTTGATTATGCAAATGGATGGGCTAAGATGGCCGCGCGCAACGATCAACGATCAGATTGATAACAAACGGAAGTTAGGAGATGCCGATGGAAAGCAAAGTAGTTATCCCGACCCAGGGTCAGAAAATCACCGTCGATGCCAGCGGCAAGCTGCAGGTTCCCCACAATCCCATCATTCCGTTTATCGAAGGGGATGGTATAGGTGTGGACGTGACCCCGGCCATGCTGAACGTGGTGAACGCTGCGGTCGAGAAAGCCTACAAGGGCGAGCGCAAGATCGCCTGGATGGAGATTTATACCGGCGAGAAATCGACTCATGTCTATGGCGAAGGTGCCTGGCTGCCGGCCGAAACCCTGGATTTCATTCGTGAATACTGCGTGGCCATCAAGGGCCCGCTGACCACCCCGGTCGGTGGCGGTATTCGCTCCCTCAACGTGGCCCTGCGTCAGGAGCTGGATCTCTACATCTGCCTGCGCCCGGTTCGTTACTACGAAGGGACCCCGAGCCCGGTCAAGCACCCCGAGCTGACCGACATGGTGATCTTCCGCGAGAACGCCGAAGACATCTACGCCGGCATCGAGTGGAAGGCGGACAGCGATGAAGCCAAGAAGGTGATCGCCTTCCTGCAAAACGAGATGGGCGTGAAGAAGATCCGCTTCCCCGAGTCCTGCGGCATCGGCATCAAGCCCATGTCCAAGGCCGGTACCGAGCGTCTGGTCCGTGCCGCCATCGAGTACGCCATCGACAACGATCGCGACTCCGTGACCCTGGTGCACAAGGGCAACATCATGAAGTTCACCGAAGGTGCCTTCAAGGATTGGGGCTATGCCCTGGCCCAGAAAGAGTACGATGCCCAGCTCATCGACGGCGGCCCCTGGTGTTCCTTCAAGAACCCGAAGACCGGCAAGACCATCATCGTCAAGGACGTCATCGCCGATGCCTTCCTGCAACAGATACTGCTGCGTCCGGCCGAGTATGACGTCATCGCCTGCATGAACCTCAACGGTGACTACATCTCCGACGCCCTGGCCGCTCAGGTCGGTGGTATTGGCATAGCGCCGGGTGCCAACATCGGTGACGGCGTGGCCCTGTTCGAGGCAACCCACGGTACTGCGCCGAAATACGCCGGCCAGGACAAGGTCAACCCGGGTTCCCTCATCCTCTCCGCCGAGATGATGCTGCGCCATATGGGCTGGGTCGAAGCGGCCGATCTTATCGTCAAGGGCATGGAGGCAGCCATCGCCAACAAGACCGTGACTTATGACTTCGAGCGTCTGATGGAAGGTGCCACCCTGCGCTCCTGCTCCCAGTTCGCCCAGGACATGGTCGACCAGATGTAATCCGGTTCTCTTAATGCAAAAAATGCAAAACCGGCGCCCTGAGCGCCGGTTTTTTTATGGGTGACAGGCCGCTGGCCTGAAGGTGCACCTGTGATCAGGTGGTCTTTTCCACGTGCTGTTGATAGAGCTGTTGCCACTTGCTGCTTTCGGCTTCATCGCCCTGCGTCTGCCAGAACTCGCAGATGGAGTTGGCGAGCTCGGACGCCATGGCGTGATCGCCATCGCGACGGCTCATCAGATATTGTCCAAGCCAGCTTTGATACTGTTTCATAGCCCGATCTCCTTATCTAAGGTGTCCCTGGTGTCGTGTCGCTCGCTGGCACAGGCCGCCAGCATTGACTCAACCGGGTCACTTGTGGTGCTGCGCCGCCGCGTGTTGTGCCCACCGGACTGGGTGGTGATCTTGCAGGATCAAGGCGACAACGGGGCGCAGATGTCAAAAAACGGCCCCTATCGTATCACAAAATAACCAACTTGGGGGGATTGACGGCAGGAGGAAGGGGAGGGGGAACGGCAAAGCTTGGGCAAAGAGCATGCCATCTTGCTGATCCCAGAAGAGAAAAACCCGCCAGGGTGGCGGGTTTTTTAGTTGAAAAAAAGATCAGAGGTGGGCAGTGGCGAGGTATTTTTCCATCTCCTCGGCGGGCACCATGCCACCGCCGGTGGCCCAGACCAGGTGGGTGGCCTGCATCATGCGTCGGGCATCCAGACCGTGCGATGTCTGCCACTCGCCATCGGCACTGACCTGCCAGGGGCCCGGCATGCCTGCCAGGGCGGAGGGCTCGAGCTTGATCTGCTCATCCCGCGCCAGCAGCCCCAGCAGGTCATACATCTCCTGATCGCTCAGGGTGTAGAAGCCCGACAGCAGCCGCTCCATGGCGCGGCCGACGAAACCGGAGGCGCGCCCCACCGCGAGACCGTCGGCGGCGGTGAGGTTGTCGATCCCGAGATCTTGCACTGCAATGGCATCGTGCAAGCCGGTGTGGACCCCGAGCAACATGCAGGGGGAGTGGGTCGGTTCTGCGAAGAAGCAGTGGACGTTGTCCCCGAACGCGAGTTTGAGGCCAAAGGCCACGCCGCCCGGGCCGCCACCGACGCCGCAGGGCAGGTAGACGAACAGCGGATGCTCGGCATCCACTTTGATGCCCATCTCGTCGAACTGCTTCTTCACCCGCTCGCCCGCCACCGAGTAGCCGAGGAACAGGGTGCGGGAGTTCTCGTCGTCGATGAAGAAGCAGTTGGGATCGCGCTCGGCTTCCTTGCGACCCTGCTCCACCGCTACCCCGTAATCTTCGGCATATTCCACCACGATGACGCCATGTTCGCGCAACTTGCGCTTCTTCCACTCCCGCGCATCGGCAGACATGTGGACGGTGACGGTGAAACCGAGCTTGGCACTCATGATGCCGATGGACATGCCGAGGTTGCCGGTCGAGCCCACCGCAATGCTGTACTGGCCGAAGAACTGGCGGAACTCGTCCGTGAACAGCTTGCGATAGTCGTCCTCCTCGCAGAGCAACCCGGCCTTGATGGCCAGCCGTTCGGCGTGGGTCAGCACCTCATAGATGCCGCCACGGGCCTTGATGGAGCCGGAGATGGGCAGGTGGCTGTCTTTTTTCAGCAGCAACTTGCCGGTTACCTCGATGCCGTAACGCGCATTGAGCGTTGCCTGCATGGCCGGGATGGCGGCGATCTCGGACTCCAGAATGCCCTTGCTGACGCGGGTCTCGGGGAAGGCGTCGCACATGTAGGGGGCGAAGCGGGCGAGGCGGGCGGAGGCATCCGCCACATCGTTGCCATCCAGGCCCACATAGGGCAGACCGACCGCCAGCGTGGTGGCCTTGGGGTTGAACCAGGTCACGGGTTCGAGTGCGATCAGGGAGCGAACCAGCGGGAATTGGGTAATGAGTTGTTGGACGTCGATGTTTTTCATGGGATGTCTCGGTCTTGTTACACGATATAGGAGAGCAGGAAGGTACCGGCCAGCGCCATCAGGGAGGCGACAAAGGTGGCACTGGTGTAGTACTTGAGCGTTTCGTTCAGGGTGGCACCGCAATACTGTTTGACCAGCCAGAACAGGGAGTCTGTCACCATGGTGCAGCCGATGGCGCCTGAGCCGATGGCGAGCGTCATGATCTCGGGGCTTATCTCGGGGTAGTGCACCATGATGGGGGAGACGATGGCGGTGGCCCCCATCATGGCGACGGTGGCCGAGCCCACGGCGGCGTGCAATATGATGGCGACCAGCCAGGCCAGCAGTATGGGGTGCATGTCCAGCTGGGAGAGGATGGTCGCCAGGCTGTCCCCCAGGCCGCTGGCCTTGAGTACGCCGTTGAAGGCGCCACCCGCGCCGATGATCAGCAAGATGTTGGCAATGGAGGAGAAGCACTGCTCTGTCTGGTCCAGCAGCCCTTCCATCTTCATACGCTGACGGATCCCCAGTACGTAATAGGCGGTGAAGGCGGCGATGAACATGGCGGTGATGGGGTTGCCGATAAACTCCAGCACGGTATAGAGGTGGCTTGCGTGATCCATGTTGAGCTCGGCCACCGTCTTGGCCAGCATCAACAAGATGGGCAGCAGCACGGTGAAGAGGGAGGCACTCAAGGTAGGGAGGCTTGCCTCATCGCGGGCCTGGATGTCGGCAAAGGCGTCGGGCACCTCCTTGAATGGCACCCGCTTGCCGAGCAGCTTCAGAAACAGCGGGCCGCCCACCAGGGAGGCAAAGAGTCCGACCGCGAGGCCATAGACGATGACGGATCCCACATCGGCACCCAGCTGGTTGGTGACATAGAGGGCGGCCGGGTGGGGCGGCACTATGCAGTGCACGGCCATCAGGGCGGTACAGAGCGGAATGGCCAGGGTCAGCAGCGAGGTTCTGGTCTTGCGGGCGATGGAGAAGGCCAGCGGAATGAGCAGCACCACCCCGACCTCGACAAACAGCGTGATGCCGCACACCAGACCGACCAGCACCATGATCACCTGGGGCGAAAGCCAGCGGCACTTCTGCAGGGCGAGGCCGATGCGCTCCGCCGCCCCCGACACCTCCATCATCTTGCCGAGTATGGTACCAAGGCCGATGACGGCGGCGAGAAAGCCCAAGGTGCCGCCTATGCCCTCTTCCATGGCATTGACCATCTTGACGGGGTTCATTCCCATCATGGTGCCCACATAGAAGCTCGCCAGCAGCAAGGCGAGGAAAGGATGTACCTTGCCCTTCACTATGGTGACGACAATCAGAATGATGCTAGTCAGCAAGGTACCGACGACCCACACTTCAGAATTCATACTGCGCCTCGACAAGGATGATTAGAGATAAATGATGGGCCTATTGAACGGGAAGGACGTCGGGCTGACAAATGATGAAAATGGCCTCTTGGATGAGCTGGGTTGATGCAAAGGTGCCACATTCATCACATTTAGCGGTATTTATGTGACTTGGGTTCGGTTGCCTCACCCTGAATCAGGTCATCCGGGATATCATGACGGCGATGTTGAGCCTGTGACGGGGAAGGCGGATGTATACCGAAGACAACTACGTATCGAGAAACAAGCTGCTCAGCGGCTATCAGCTCTCCAAGCTGCACACCTTCGAGGCGGCGGCCCGCCACAGCTCCTTTGCCCTGGCGGCGGATGAGCTGGCGCTCAGCCCGAGTGCGGTGAGCCACAGGATCAGCGCGCTGGAAGAGGAGCTCGGCTTCAAGCTGTTCCAGCGCTTTCATCGCAAGGTGGTGCTGACGACGGAGGGGCAGCGGGTGTTCTGGGCGCTCAAGTCATCGCTGGAGTTCATCAACCAGGAGATCCTGGAGATCAAGAATCAGGAGCTGTCCGGTTCCCTGACCGTCTACTCCCGTCCCTCCATCGCCCAGTGCTGGCTGGTGCCGCGGCTCGCGGATTTTTCTCGCCTGCATCCCCAGATCGATCTCAACATCATGACAGGCAACGAGAACGTCAATCTGCACGGCTATGGTATCGATCTGACGATCTATTTCGATGACAAGGTGCCGGAGCGGCTCGCCATCCACCCGCTGATGGATGAATACATGGTGCCGGTGTGCAGCCCCGAATATGCCGAGCGACACCAGTTGCTGAATAACCCGGATAACTTGAACCACTGTCGCCTGCTGCACGACAGGCAGGCCTGGGGATATGACTCGGATACCGACGAGTGGTGCAGCTGGGCTCGCCAGGCCGATGTCTCCCTCGATGGCTGCCAGTCGAGCATGGGCTTCGATCGTTCCGATCTCGCCATCATCGCCGCCATGAATCACGCCGGCGTGGCCATGGGCCGCAAGAACCTGGTGCGCCAGCGGCTGGAGCGCAACGAACTGGTGGAGCCTTTCCCGGGCAAGGCGGTTCGCTGCAATCAACGTTACTACATGGCCACGCTCCCCCATCGCCAATGCCCCAAGATCCAGGCATTCATCGAATGGATAAGCGCCCAGGCAAAGGAAATTGGCTGAGCCAGGGAGAAGAGTGCCCTTGATGCATGGCGCTGCACGGTTTGGCTATGGTGCTTTTTCATCCGATGCCCGGATGGTGCGGCCAATATTTGTACATGGAACACCGAGCTGTGTTGATGGCGAAATGGGGTGGGATATATACATGGCGGTGCTTGGATGGCACCTCTTTTATCTGGCTGATGAATACTTTGGGAAACTGGCACCGATTAAGCTGTGTTGAAGAAATAATGTCTGTTGAGTGGACCATCTGATAAGAGTGACGGCGTGAATTAACCACAGGGAATAATGACATCCAGGTGCCAGGAATTGCTCCGGCACTATAAAATCATTATGTTGTTATCGAGCGGACATGCTATTCTCAGAATGTGTAATCCCTGTGACATACAAAAATAATTCTGTGAGGAAGTAATGAACGAGTTTCTGAAGGTTCTGCTGAACATTCGCAGCTTGCGTGCTGCCATTCGTGAACTGCCGTTTGAGCAACTGCAAGAAGCGAAAGAAAAGTTTGATCTGGTATATAACGAGCGTGCCGAGTCCGTAGAGCAAGAGCGGGCCGAGCAGGAAGAGCGTCAGCGCAAGCTGAGCGAGTTTACCGAGATGCTGCAACAGGCTGGCATCGATCCGCGCGAGCTGATCGGCAGCGTGGCCGCTCCGGCAGCTGCTGGCGCGACCAAGAGCAAGCGCGCTCCGCGCCCTGCCAAATACAAGTATCAGGAAGATGGCCAGGAGAAGACCTGGACCGGCCAGGGCCGCATGCCCAAAGCCATTGCCGAGCAAGTTGCGCTGGGCAAGGATCTGAACGACTTCCTGATCTGATTGCCAGGATCGCTTCATCAATAATGCCGCCCAAGGGGCGGCATTATTACTTTCAGGATCCTGTTGTTCTATTGTCCAGAGAAGATGACACCGAATTACGATTACCTATCCGGAATAGCCATGACCATCATGGGCCAATAAAAAGGATCCATTAGCGGGAAGCTAATCTCTGTGGCGTGTTGTCAGCCACACGATGAGGACTCATACAGCCCATTTGTTATCTCTGATGGCACAAGACAACAAATTAGCGGGCGTCACGATGGGATGAAATAGGTGGGGTTGCCGGTGTATCTCTCGCTCTGCCTGTCTGCCCATTTTTCTATCATGGGGAGACATTGTCCCTCTTGTACCAATTTCTTCCCTCATGACTGCTCTATTTGACACCCTTGCCAGGACAATATGTGAATGTCATTTACCCAGGCCGAAGATGTGAATCGGGGTCTGGCGACCCCGCTGTGGAGAAATAGGAAATGTGTTAGCTGACAGGCTGGCTGACTTCATTGCGAAGGGGAATGGCGCGCCTGTTTGAACATTGACGACGCGCCTCGATGGCATCGGCCAGCATGGCCAGCAGGGTTTCACTCTCCTCCCAGCAGAGGCAGGCATCGGTGACCGACAAGCCATATTGCAGCTCACTCAGTGGCGCCGGTTTCTGGCTGCCCCCCTGCAGGAAGCTTTCGACCATGACGGCGGCGATGGTATTGCTCCCGCCCCGCAATTGGCGGCAGAGCTCCTCGGCGACCCGAAGCTGGTTCTGGTGCAATTTCTGGCTGTTGCCGTGGCTGCAATCCACCATCAGCCGAGGGTTGAGCCCCTGGCGCACCAGGCGCTCGGCCGCGTCCATCACGTCGCTCTGGTGGTAGTTTGGCAGGGTACCGCCACGCAATATGATATGGCCGCTCGGGTTGCCCTCGCTCTTGATCACCACCATGCCCCCCTGGCTGCCGGGGGCGGTGAACAGATGGGAGGCCTCGCTGGCCAGGATGGCATCGATGGCCACCCGGATGTTGCCATCCGTGCCGTTCTTGAAGCCGACCGGGCAGGGCAGGGCCGAGGCCAATTGTCTGTGTACCTGGGATTCGGTGGTGCGAGCACCGATCGCTCCCCAGCTGACGAGATCCGCCAGATAGAGGAAGCTGGTGGTATCGAGAAACTCGGTGGCGGTGGCCAGCCCCAGCCGGTTGATGTCGAGCAGCAGCTGACGGGCCAGGTGGAGCCCGTGACCGATGTCGTTGCTGCCATCGAGATGAGGATCGAATACCAGCCCCTTCCAGCCGACTGTGGTGCGCGGCTTCTCGAAATAGGTGCGCATCACTATTTGCAGCCTGTCCTCATAGGCGACGGCGAACCGTGCCAGCCTCTTGGCATAGTCGAGGGCAGCGACGGGATCATGGATGGAGCAGGGACCTATCACCACCAGCAGGCGATCGTCTGCCCCGCTCAGGATCTGGCGCACCTGGTGGCGGTGATGGTCAATGTGCTGCGCCATGTTGGCCGGGCAGGGATGCTGTGCCAACAGGTCGGCAGGGGTGGGGAGCGCCTCCACCGCGAAGGCGCGCATTACCGAATTCAAAACAGCCATCTGGGATTACCTTGCTGTGCAAATGGGGTCGACGAGGTGTCTGGAACGCTCGGGCGTCTGGATCAGGGGATCTGTGTCCGGCACACATCGTCATTGTTGAGAGTGATTATCATTATCTTGCTGTCCGTCTCAAATGCAAGCACTACCGAGAGGATCACCAAAGATGGGGGGCGGGCCGTAAAAAGGGAGGTGAGAATGGCAATCAGGCCCGCTCCCGAGCGGGAGAAGGCCTGATAAGAGCAAGGAATACAGGGTGTTATCAGCTATCCATCACGACGTGACGATCCTGATGGTAGGCGTCTTCATCCTTGCCGCTGCGCCAGTAAGGCACCGCATAGACCTGTGAACGATCTATCTCCAGCGCACGCCTGACATGACGGCGCAGAGGCACCACCAGACCCTCTTCCCCCCCGAACCAGAAATAGCTCCCCTCGGCGGTCATGGGCAGGGCGGTGAAGTGCTCCACCAGGGGGCCGGTCTGGTCCGGCGTGCCGACAAACCAGCGCAGGCTGACCCCTTCGGGCTGCGACAGATCCTGCACATCTTCCTGATGGGGCACCAGCAGGGCGATATGGCCCCTGGCCTCTGCCGGCATCACCTCGGCCATGGCGCTGATGGCGGGCAGGGAGGTGAGATCGCCGGCCATGTAGTAGTGCTTGGCCACCTGCAACATGGGGTCCGGACCGCCCGGGCCCGAGATGGCGAGCCTGTCCCCCGGCTTGGCGTGGAGGGCGAAACGGCTGGCGGGGCCGACATCGCCGTGCAGGGCGAAGTCGATGTCGATCTCCAGGGCCTCGCGGCGGAAGGCGCGAATGGTGAAAGTGCGGATCACGGGTTTCTGGCTCGGATCTTCCCAACGGGGCCCCTTGGGGGTCGGGGTTGGCAGCACTACCTCGCTCTGGCCCGGCCGGGGCAGCATGATCTTGATATGGGCACCGCCACAGCTGAAGGGGTAATCCGCCAGTTCAGGGCTGGTCAGGCAGACTCGGCGCAGATGAGGGCTCACATCGTGGACATGCTTGACGGTGAGCAGGCGAGGGCGATTGACCGGGGCGGACTGTGACATTTGAGTACTCCTGACAGACGAGAGCGCTCATTTTTCATTAAATGAAAATTATTATCAATTGCTTTGTGGCGGGTGAGGGCAAGGGCAGCCAGCATGGAGGCCATGCTGGCTGCCGTGGGGTTGACCTGGCTCTAGCTCCGATCGCTGCCTCCCAGCGCCCGGTAGATCCCGGCCATGGTCTTTAGCTGGCTCTGTTGCTGGGCCAGCACGCCGAGCTCGGCATCCCACAGTCGATTCTGCTCGTCCAGCCAGGGCTGAACCCCGGTGGCGCCTGCCAGGAAACGGGCCCCCGCCAGCCGCTCGGCCTCTTTGGCGTAGGCCAGCTGCTGCTCGAGATAACGCAGTCGCTGCTCCCCCTGCTGGCGAGCGGCCAGGCCGTCTTCCACCTCCAGCAGGGCCGTATAGAGCTGCTTGCGAAACTCGGTCTCGGCTATCTGATAGTCAATCTCGGAGCTCGCGATGGAGAGCCGGGTCTTGTTGTACTCGAGGAAGGGAAGCGCCAGGGTCGCACCCAGGGTCCCCACCGGGTTCTGCAGCACCTGGGTCAGGGTGTCCGAGGTGGTGCTGGCGCCACCGGTGAGGCTGAGGGTGGGGTAGAAACCGGTACGGATCTCGTCACCCCTGGCCAGCGTCTTGCGAAGGCGCAGCTCGGCGGCCCGCACGTCTGGGCGCCTGCTCAGCACATCGGCCGGGATGCCGACCGCCAGCGTCGGAATGGGGCCCATGGCGAGGGAGGTCGGGGCGAACTCCAGCGGACCGCTGCTGCGGCCGAGCAGCAGGCGCAGGGCATTGCCGGCCTGCTCCCGTTGCAGGGTGAGGGAGGAGAGCTCCGCCTGTTTGCCGGCTTTCTGTTGGCTGGCCTGCACCAGATCGAGGCGGGTGACGGCCCCGGCGTCATATTTTGCCCGGGTCAGCCGCTCTATCCGCTCGTAGTTGGCCAGCTGACGCTCGCCCAGGGAGATGGCCGAGCCGAGGTAGGCCAGCTGCCAGTATTGCTCCAGGGTCTTGCCGATGAGCAGCAATCGGGTGGCGGCCAGATCCTGTTCGCTGGCTTGTGCCTCCCACTGCGCCTGATCCCTTGCCGCGGCCAGTCTGCCCCAGAGATCCACTTCATAGCTCAGGTTGAAGGAAGGGCCAAGGTTGCTGCTGGCGCTGCCATCCTTCATGTTCTTGTTGCCGCTCGCCCCCAGGCTGGCGTTGACCGACGGGGTGAGGTTGGTGTCGGCGAGATCGGCACCGAGCAGGGCGCTCTTGAGCCTGAGCCCCGCGACCTGCATGTCCGGGTTGGCCGCGAGCACCTCATCGACCAGCTGGTCGAGGGCGGGATCCCGGAACCCCTGCCACCAGAGCCCGGCCTGCAGGCCGCCAAGATCCCGGGCATCCTGCTGCCACGCTGGCGCCACGTCCAGTTCGGGCCTGTGGTAGGTGCTCTGCTGGCTGCAGGCACCGAGGCAGGTGGTGAGCACCAGGCTGAGCGCCATTCTCGACAAGAGGCTGCGCTGTTGGTTGGATGAGAGGCGAAGCCTCGGGCCGGACAAGTTGTGCATCATCATTCCCTCGCCAGTGCCTCGACCGGATCGAGCCGGGCCGCATTGCGGGCGGGCAGGTAACCAAACAGGATCCCGATGAGCGAGGAGCAACCGAAGGCCATCAGGATGGAGAAGAGCGAAAAGCGCATCTGGAAACTTTCCACGAGCAGGGAGAAGACAAACCCGATGAACATGGCAAGGCCGATACCGAGCAGGCCCCCCAGCAGGCTGACCATCACAGCCTCGATCAGAAACTGCTGCAGGATGTCGGACTGGCGGGCGCCGACGGCGATGCGGATCCCTATCTCGCGGGTGCGCTCCACCACGGACACCAGCATGATGTTCATCACCCCGACCCCACCGACGATGAGGGAGATCACCGCAATGGCGGAGACCAGCAGCGTCAGGGTGGCCGTGGTCTTCTCCACCGACTTGACGATGCTGTCGCTGCTGAAGGTGAAGAAATCCTTCACCCCGTGGCGCTGGGTCAAGAGCGCCACTGCGGCCTGCTCGGCCAGCGCGGGCTGGACCCCGTCCTTGACCCTTATGGTGATCTGGCTGAAGTGGCTCTGGGAGATGAGGCGGCTCATCACGGCGCTGTAAGGCAGCCAGACATTGACCGACTGGCTGCTGCGGCCGAAGCCGGTCTCCTGGCTGACGACCCCCACGATGCGCACCGGTAGGGTGCCGACCAGCACCACCTGGCCGACGGGATCCGTCTTGCCGAGCAGGCTCGTGATGGTCTTGCCATCCACCACGGCCACCGCCGCCCGGCTGCGGATGTCCCGCTCGTCGAGCAGTCGGCCCTGGGTGAGGGTCATCCCCTTGACCCGAAAGAAGTCGCTGCCGACTCCCACCACGCTGCCACTGCTGGTCTTGTTGCGATAACGGAGCTGACCCGAGGTGGCGATCTGGGGGCTGGCCCCCTCCAGATAGGGCTGGCCGAGCAGGGCGTCGAGATCCCGCTCGTTCAGGGTCTGGATGCTGGCGGCCTTCTCGTCGCCCCAGTCCTTGCCGGGGAAGATGTCGATGGTATTGGTGCCCATGGCGTTGATGTCGTCGATCACCTTGGCGCGGGCCCCCTGGCCCAGCGCCACCACGCTGACCACGGCGGCGATACCGATGATGATGCCGAGCATGGTGAGGAAGGTGCGCATGCGGTGGGCCAGCATGGCGTGCAGGGCCATGCGACCCGCCTCCCGGTAGCGATCCCAGCCCTGGCTGCCGCGTCTGGCGACTGACGCGGCTGGGATCCGGTCCGGCGCTGGCTCGTGGGCTTTCTGCCCGGCGGCTGGGTCGGTGGCGGCTTGTGCTATCTGCTGACGCTCTTCCACCCCGTGGGCTTTATCCGGGGAGATGGGGGAGCTGGCAGCCAGCTGGCCGCTGTCTTCCACCACGCGTCCGTCCCGCAGGGTGATGATGCGATTTGCGTGGTTGGCCACCGCCATGTCGTGGGTCACCAGAATGATGGTGTGACCCTGGGCGTGCAGTTCCTTCAGGATGGCCATCACCTCCTTGCCGCTGTGGCTGTCGAGGGCGCCGGTGGGCTCGTCCGCCAGGATCACCTCGCCGCCATTGGCCAGCGCCCGGGCTATGCTGACCCGCTGCTGCTGGCCGCCGGAGAGCTGGCCCGGCCTGTGGTGGCTGCGATCGCTCAAGCCCAGGCGGGTCAGCAGGGTGCGGGCACGTATCTGGCGCTCGGGGCGGGAGGTGCCGGCATAGATGGCGGGGATCTCCACGTTGGCGGCCGCATCCAGATGGGGCAGCAGATGGTAGCGCTGGAAGATGAAGCCGAAGTGGTGGCAACGCAGTCGTGCCAGGGCCAGGGCATCCAGGCCGGCGGTGTCCTGACCACGAAACAGGTATTGGCCGCCGCTCGGGCGATCGAGGCAGCCCAGCAGGTTCATCAGGGTGGACTTGCCAGAGCCGGAGGCACCGACGATGGCCACCATCTCCCCCGCCGCTATGGCCAGATCCAGCGGGTGCAGCACGGTCACCTCGTGCTCCCCGCTCTGATAGCGGCGCTCTATGCCCTTGAGCTGGATCAGGGGCTCGCTCACGGTGCCATCTCACTCTCATCGTGCTGGACGGGCTTGCCCTGATCCAGGATGACCTTGTCCTGCTCGTTCAGGCCGCTCACCACCTCTATCTTGATGTCATCCTTCATGCCGGTCTTGATGCGGCGGGTCTCTTTCTGCCCGTCCTCCTTGAGCAGGGTGACTTCATATTCGTGCTCCCCCAGCTTCTTGCCGAGGGCGGTCTGGGGGATGGCCAATACCTGTTTGCGTTCACCCAGCACTATGGTGACCTGGGTCGTCATGGCGACCCTCAGCTGATGGTCGGGGTTGGGCACATCGAACAGGGCGTAATAGTAGATGGCGGCATTGCTGGTGGTCGTGGTGTTGGCGCTCTGCTCGTTGATGTTGGTGGGGGCCAGCTCGACCGTGCGCAGGGTGCCGTGATAGCGGCGGTCCGGGTCTCCGATCAGGGTGAAGTAGACCGGCATGCCGGCTCTGACCTTGGTGACATCCGCCTCCGAGATCTGCGCCTTGACCGTCATGGTATCGAGGTTGGCGAGCTTGAGCAGGGTCGGGACCGTCTGGCTGGCGGCCAGGGTCTGCCCCTGGCGGGTCACTATGCTGACCACTGTGCCATCCATGGGGGCCTGGATGCGGTTATAGCCGAGCTCCGTCTTGGCACGCTCCACCTTGATCAGGGCGTTGTCTATATCGGCCTGGGTGCTTTGCAGTTCGGCCCGGGTGACGGCGAGCTGCGCTTCGGCGCTCTCAAGATCTGCTCGAGAGCTCGCCTCCTGCCGGAACATCTGCTGCTGGCGGCGCCAGGTCAACTCGTTCTGCTTGAGCTGGGCCTGCTTGATCTTGAGCTGGGCACGGCGGCTGACCAGTTCGGCCTCCGCGGTCTTGAGGTTGTTCTGGGCGATAAGGGGATCTATCTCTGCCAGCAGATCTCCCTGCTTGACCTGTTGCCCGGCTTCCACCGCCAGATAGGTGACCTGACCCGAGACTTGGGCTCCCACATCCACCTGCTCTATGGCCTGCAGTACACCGCTGGCCAGCACCGTCTGCTCCACATCCTGACGGGTCACTGTGGCGGTTAGCACCGGGCCCTGGGTCTTGCCGGGCCAGGCCAGCCAGACCACGAGGGCCAGCAGTGCCAGGGCAAGCAGGGCATATTTGCCTGGTTTTGGAAGAGTCTTCATTTATCACCTGAACGAAACGAGCGAAGGCGTGCAAGGGCGATATCCTGCAGCAAATGGCACTTAAAAAGAAGCGAGCAATGTGTAAGAAATCATGTAGATGAAGTTGTCAATTAAGGGGCCGGGTGACCGCCGGAGGAGAGGGGGAGGCCGGCATGATATCCGCTGGGGGCTGTGCAAGGGGGCGTGAGGTCTACCGAGGGGAGAAATGCAGGGAGCCCGCTCGTTGAGCGGGCTCCCGGGTACTCAGCCGACGGCCTTGAGCTGCTCGGCATAGGGCTCGTGGCAGATCTGGATATCGACGGGCAGCTTGTAGATAAGCAGGCGGGCCAAGGATCCCTCCATCCAGTGGTGGCGGCTGCCGACCAGCAGGAGCGAGGCAGGGTGGGTGCTCAGCCACTGGCCCAGATCCCTGACCACGTCATCGACCACCAGGCAGTGGTAATCCACCGGATGGGGCAGCAGGGTGATGAGTTCGCTGATGATGGCCTTGGCATCCAGGGTTCCCTGGGCACTGCGCTCTTCCTCGGACAGCGACAGGCTCTTGCGGCGCACCTTGCTGCTGTGCGTCAGGTGCAACAGGGTCAGAGCGCACCCCAGCCCCTGTGCCAGGCGGCTCGCCTTGGCCAGCGTCTCCTGCTCGTAATCCTTGCCTTCCAGCAACAGCACTATGTTGGTGTGGGTCATCAGCAGTTCTCCTTGGCATGGCGCGGGTCACCGGGGACAAAGGATCTGCCCCCTACCACAATGATCCCGCCCTGTATTGCATGGTTCTCACTCGTCTGTCTTGAGCGCCAGACTTCATCCTTTGTCGGGGAGGGCGCGCAAAATCACCTTTGTTTACATCAGCATAACAGACGCAGTTGAATGGAAAATGAAGACATGCCGTCCATGGCCCCCTTGATGGAGGAATGAGATGGGTAAAGGGTCCATGGGTAGCACAGCCGTGGGGTTTATCTTGGCTGTGCCTGGGGATCATGCTGCTCACCCGGCTTCGAGCCAAGGTGCAGGGATCCTATGCCGAAGGGGGGCAACCACAGTGGCGGTCGGCGGGCCGCCACTGTGACAGGGCCTGGCTGGGGGCTTATGACAGCTGTCTGGTCAACCAGGGAAGCCCCTCTTTCTTGCGGCTGAGGGCCCCCGCCAGGTGAACCGGCTCGGCTGGCAGTATGCCCCTGCTGGCAAAGTGGAGCTCGCTGCTCCCCCTGGCCAGATCGGTCAGCATCAAGACATAGCCGTCCAGCGAGTCCAGGGTCAGCCTCTGAGCCATGGCGTGATGCAGCTCCTCCATCCGGCTGTGGATCTGGCTCGGGTCCATCACGCAGATCTGGCTGACCATGAGGGAATGGCTCGCTATCTGATAGGCCTTCTCGTCGGCAACGAGCAGCTCACACAGGGGGGTATCGCCCAACTGGGTGCGCCGCTCCAGCAGGGTCTGGGCAAAGGGGGCCAGGACCAGATCGGCGATGGGCAGCAGCCGCTCGACCGCGAGCCTGTCCTCTGCCGTGGTGGTGGGGGAGGTGAAGTTGAAGGTGTCGCTGATGATGGCCCCAAGCAATAACCTGGCCTGGGCGCGGGACAGATTGTCATGGCCCATCAGCTCCAGCAGCACTGTGGCACTGCACCCGACCGCCCTGATCCAGGCGTCGAGGGGGCC
Source organism: Aeromonas sp. QDB31 (assembly GCF_027707605.1). Lineage (NCBI taxonomy): Bacteria > Pseudomonadati > Pseudomonadota > Gammaproteobacteria > Aeromonadales > Aeromonadaceae > Aeromonas > Aeromonas sp. QDB31. Next base: position 61,560 of record NZ_JAPCIX010000009.1, read on the forward strand.
ACGGGTGATGAGGGTGCCGATGCGGTGGTGATCGATGAGGCCTTGCACATCGGCCTCGGCCAGCCCCTCCGGCCCCTGCTCCAGTTCGCTGAAATCCACCAGAAAGACCGGCTTGTTGGCGACGCTGCCCGTCAGAACCGGGGGGGCCGCCACGCCCGCCGTCTCCAGGATGAAGCGGGTCTCGGCAATGGGTTCACCCAATGCATAGGCCTGGGCGGGACGACCCTGACGGTTGAGCCAGTCGGCGGTGACCAGCGCGGTGCAGATGCTGTCGCTGTCGGGATTCTTGTGGCCAAAGACATGAAGCATGAGGTGGTTCCTGATGTCGGGTGATGGTCTCGGCCGCATGTCGCGGCGCCGGGCCAGAGGGGGCCATGGGGCCCGAGTCGGTTCCACTCTACTGTCTGGCGGCCAGGGGGGCAAATTCGGCCGCTCTTCGCTTGGGGCGCCGAGGGCTGGGGGAGGTGCCGGGAGCACGCCATCGACCCAAGCCCTTGGTGGCACTTGGCGCCTGGCTGCCAAGGCATCGGGTGACCCTGTGCTAGTGCCGGGGCCAATCGCCCCCTGGCAGATTGCCGGGGGCGATGACTCGGCGCTTCGTGCAGGCCGTGCAATGAGGCCAGGATCCGCTGCTTTGGGCAGGCAACCGGGGAAGTTGATCACTGACCCCCGTACCGGCAGCTGGGTGGCTCTCCCTCCGATCAGGTCACCATGAAGGTTGATGACATGCCACTTAGGGCTGGTGTCGGAAGGTTGATGACTCACTTACGCTCATGTCGACGAAGACTGGATGGCTCGCCGCCCCGGAGGCGGCGAGCGGCGTCGATGGCTTGCCGCACCGCCCTCAGGAGGCAAGCAGCTCGCGGGCATTGGCCAGGGTATTATCGGTGATCTGATCCCCACCCAGCAGACGGGCCAGCTCGTTGAGGCGGGCACCCTGGTTGAGCGCCTGCATCTGGGTCTCTGTGGTCTTGCCGTCCGTGTGCTTGCTGACCACCATGTGCTGGTGACCCTTGCCGGCCACCTGGGGCAGGTGAGTGACCACCATCACCTGGGTGGATTCGCCGAGCTGACGCAGCAGGCGGCCCACCACGGCTGCCGTCGGGCCGCTGATCCCCACGTCCACCTCGTCGAAAATCAGGGTGGGGGTGGAGATCTTGCGGGCACTGATCACCACCAGGGCGAGGCTGATGCGCGACAGCTCGCCGCCGGAGGCCACCTTGCCCAGCGGCTGGATGGGTTGCCCCGGGTTGGTGGTAACCATGAACTCCACTCTGTCTATGCCAAGGGGAGACAGGCTGCTCTGGGCGTCGGGACGCACCTCGATGGCGAAGCGGCCATCGGGCATCGCCAGTTCGTGCATGCTGGCGGTCACCTGGGTGGCCAGCTCAAGGGCATAGCGCTGGCGGCTCTGGCTGAGCACCTCTGCCGCCTGTACAAAGGCCTGGCGGGCCTCGGCCAGTTCATCCTCCATCCCCTCCAATCGCTCCTCATCGGAGTGGAGGCGGGCGAGATCGCTGGCCAGATCCTGGTGGAACTGGGCCAGCTCGGCGGGTTTGACGTGGTGCTTACGGGCCAGGTTGATCGCCTTGGAGAGGCGGGCCTCCAGCTCGTTGAAACGCTCGGGATCCAGCTCCAGCAGATCCAGATAGCTGCGCAGCTCGCTGTGGCTCTCCTGCACACCGATCAGGGCTTCATTCAGCATGCCGAGCACGTTGCCAAGGCGGCTGTCCATGCCGACCAGGGTCTCGGCTCTGTCCACCGCCACCTGCAGCAGGCCGGCGATGGTGGTCTCTTCGTTGTCATAGAGCAGGTCGAGGCAATAGCCGCACTCCTGCATCAGCTCGGTGCCGTTGGCGAGACGCTGGTGCTCCTCTTCGATGGCTTCAAACTCCCCGGGTTGCAGGGCGAACTCGTCCAGCTCCTGCACCTGATACTCGATGAGCTGGCGACGGGCCTCCCGCTGCTGCTGCTCGGCCTTGAGGCGGTTGAGCTCGTTCTGCAGCTGGCGCCACTGCTGATAGTGCTGGCGCACTTCATCGAGCAGCAGGTGGTGACCGGCATAGCCGTCGAGCAGGGCGAGCTGATAGTCGGGTTTGAGCAACAGCTGATGCGCGTGCTGGCCGTGAACGTTGACCAGCAACTGACCCAGGCTCTTGAGCTGCACCAGGGGGACGGGGACGCCGTTGATGTAGCTGCGCGATCGCCCCTCGGCGGAGAGCACCCGCCGAACGATGCACTCACCGTCGTTCTCCAGCTCGTTGGTGGCAAGCCAGGCGCGGGCGGCGGGATTGCCGTTCAGCAGGAAACGGGCACTGACTTCCGTCTTGTCGCTGCCCGGTCGCACCATGCTGGCTTCGGCCCGCTCGCCGAGGCAAAGGCCGAGGGCGTCGATGGCAATGGATTTGCCTGCCCCCGTCTCCCCTGTGATGCAGGTCATGCCGGATTGCAGATCGAGTTCAAGAAACTTGACGATGGCGAAGTTGTTGACGGTCAGCTGGGTCAGCATGGTTTCATCCTGTATGGGTCAACATTACTGTGTATGCATCCAGTATATACTGGTCTTATATACAGTAAAGTGTGCGTAGCGGGATTTTTTGCCGGACAAGGGATAAGGGGCTGTGCGAGGAGGTTGCACAGAGAGTGACACTGAGCCGTCATGGCATCCAATAGGGGATGTGATCCTGAAGCAAGGTACGCGATGAACCTGAATTTGTTCACCTTTATGGGGTCTTGTCGAGGCAGTGAACTTGTGGAGTCGGGGTGACTGAGACACACTCGAAACAGGCATGGCTCAGGTTCAATAGGCAGGCCACCGTGCCTCACACCAAGGATGCGTCTAGATGATCCACACCCCGACCCTGCTGTTGATCTCCCTGGCAATCAATCTGATGTCGGCATTGCTCATGTTGTTCATCCACTTCTTGAAGCCTGGTCGGCGCAACTTCCTGTTCTGGTCCCTGTCGGCCTTCCTCTTCTCCCTCTCCATCCTGCTGCTCAGTCTGGGAATAGGGAGTGGTCATCCGGCCCTGGGGATCAGGGTCGGTGGCCTGGTCTCCCTCATGAGCATATTGCTGTTGCTGGCCGGCTTTTATGCCCTCTATGGTCTGTCCTGGCGCCCCCGCACCCTGTGGGGAGGGGTTGTCCTGTTGCTGCTTGCCTATCTGGGGCTGTCTAGCCGCTTCGAGGTGCGCATTGTGCTGGCCCTGATGGAGTCGGTGGTCTACCTCTGGTGTGCTTGTCTCATCGTCTCCCTCAGCCAGCACCAGAAGCGGGTGCTCCATGCCGTCGCTGCCATTTATCTGCTGCATTTCACCATACTGCTGAGCCAGGGGCTGCTGCTCTTGCTGGGGCCTGATAGCCGCATGGGCAACGGAGACGGGCTGCTCGATGGCATCTTCTTCATGCACATGGTGCTGACCATAGGCTCGGTACTGCTGTTGCCCCTGGTGGCCTATGTGGAGGCGGAGCAGGCACTGCTGGCCCTCTCGGAGCGGGATCCCCTCACCGGGGTGCTCAACCGGCGCGGCCTGTTCAGGCTGGGGGAGTGGGCGCAGCCGGGGCAGATGCGCTGCGTGGTGGTGCTCGACATAGACCACTTCAAGAGCGTCAATGACCGATTTGGCCACGGTTGCGGTGACGAGGTGATCCGCTACGTGGCCAGGGTGCTGGTGGCCGAGGCACGCAAGGATGATCTGGTGGGGCGCATAGGTGGCGAGGAGTTCGCCCTCATCATGGGAGGGGTGAACGGCCAGATGGCCCATGACATCTGCGACCGGATCCGCCGCCAGATAGAGACGGGCTCCCGTCAGGGGGCCTGCCCGCCGTGCGAGGGGGTGACGGTCAGTGTGGGGGGCGTCTGCACCAGTGCAGAGACAGGGTTGGCGCACTTGCTGACGAAGGCCGACGAGGCCATGTACAGGGTCAAGGCGACGGGGAGAAATGGCGTGCATCTGCAGCTCGAACCCGGACAGCTTCGGCTGGTTGAGGGCGGCGAGGGCTAGGCCCTCGCCTTCAGGCTCGCGTCGGCCCGGGCCCGCTTTCTAGAACAGCTTGCTGCCCCAGCCTAGCTTGTTGCGCAACACGTGGAAGTAGCTGTAATCCAGCGGATGCACCAGGTGCAGCTTGTGCTGGCTCTTCTTGATGAGGATCTCGTCCCCCGGGTGGACCGCCAGGGTTACCTGACCGTCGCAGCTCACCTGCATGGCGTCATCCTGATTGTCCGGCGAGACCAGCAGCCGCACTTCGCTGTCCGCGTCCAGCACGATGGGGCGGCTGCTCAGGGTGTGCGGGAACATGGGCACCAGCGTGATGGCGTTGAGCTTGGGGGTGAGGATGGCCCCCCCCGCCGACAGGGAGTAGGCGGTGGAGCCGGTGGGGGTGGCCACTATGATGCCGTCCGAGCGCTGGCTGTACATGAAGCTGCCATCGATATAGACCTCGAACTCTATCATGTGGGCGATCTTGCCCGGGTGCAGCACCGCCTCGTTCACCGCCAGGTTGCTCGACTTGCGCTCGCCGTGGCGATAGACGGCGGCCTCCAGCAGGAAGCGGTGCTCGCTCTTGAAGTGGCCGGAGAGCACCTGCTCCAGGGGCAGCAGGTAGTCCTGGGGCGAGAGATCGGTCAGGAAGCCGAGGTTGCCCCGGTTCACCCCTATCACCGCCACATCGAAGCGCGACAGCACCCGGGCGGCCCCCAGCATGTTGCCGTCACCGCCGACGACGATGGCGAGATCCGCCTGCTCGCCGAGTTGCACCAGATCCATCACGTTGTCACCCAGGATCCCCAAGGTCTGGGCGACCCGGCTCTCCAGCAGCACCCGAAAACCGCGGGTACTCAGGTATTGATACAGGCCGCTGAGGGTCTGGTTGGCCCCTTCATGATGGGGCTTGCCGATGAGGGCAACGGTTTTGAACGGAGAATCCATAGGTTATCGGGTCTGGGGAAGTCTTGCGGGGAGTATACCGCGCTTTGCCGGGGATTTGTCTGTCTCCATGCCCCTTGGCGCAATCGGCCCCGAAAAGCGGCAAGCTGGCCGGCTGGCGGCAGGCATTGTGCCCGATATGCCCTTTTCCCCTTGAAAGCCGGGGCTGCGTCCCCATAATAGCGCCAACACAGGGTCCGCTGACGCGTGTCGCTTGTCTGAACGTCAGCAGCCCCTCATAAGCAACCCTGAATATTGGAGATGTCATGAGCCACGAAGAACAAAAGGTTGAAGCGATGGAGCAAGTGGAAGTCCAGCCAGTCGAGCCGACCGATGTAGACAGTGAAGTGACAGCCGAGCAGGCCCGCATTGCCGAGCTGGAGGCCCAACTGGAAGCGGCCCAGCAGGCTTCCCTGGAAGAGCGTGAGCGCGCCGTGCGTGCCGTCGCCGAGATGGAAAACCTGCGTCGCCGCGCCGCTCAGGACGTGGAGAAGGCCCACAAGTTCGCGCTGGAGAAGTTCGCCGCAGAGCTGCTGCCGGTGCTGGACAACCTGGAGCGTGCCATCGAGCTGGCCGACAAGGAAAATGAGGCGCTCAAGCCGATGATCGAAGGGGTCGAGCTGACCCTCAAATCCATGCAGAGCTCGGTAGCCAAGTTTGGCCTGCTCCCGCTGGATCCGCTGAACCAGCCGTTCGATCCCAACGCCCATCAGGCGATCAGCATGATCGACAATGCCGAAGTGGCAGCGAACACCGTCATCGCCGTGATGCAGAAGGGCTATGAACTCAACGGTCGGGTGATCCGTCCGGCCATGGTGATGGTCTCCAAGGCCCCGGTCTGAGTCCCGTCGCTGTGCTGAGCCCGCCGCTCGGCGGGCTTTTTATTGGTAGCGGCGCCATCAGGGTATTTTCTGGCGCCATTTGGCAAGCACTCTTGCGCCCAAGGGGCAAGAATGCGCGGTTTTTTAAGGTCAGGGCTTGAAGCGTCGGCTCGAGACCCCATATAGGTGGCAAGGCCACGGCGGCATCTGATTTCAGTGGCATGGAAACTTAGGTGACACGGAAAGAATTTGATGTCGGGTGCTTGAAAGCCACAGTGGCAGGCCCCACCTAGCCGTTAACGTATTTAAGGCGAGCCCCTCGCCAGTTTATTCAAAGTATTTGGAGATTCGTCAAATGGGTAAAATCATCGGTATTGACCTGGGTACTACCAACTCCTGCGTTGCTATTCTGGATGGCGACCATGCTCGCGTGATCGAGAACGCGGAAGGCGACCGTACTACTCCGTCCATCATTGCCTATGCCGATGACGGCGAAATCCTGGTTGGTCAGCCGGCCAAGCGCCAAGCCATCACCAACCCGAAGAACACGCTGTTCGCTATCAAGCGTCTGATTGGCCGTCGTTTCGAAGATGAAGAAGTACAGCGCGATCTGAAGATCATGCCGTACGCCATCGCCAAGGCTGACAACGGTGACGCCTGGGTAGAAGTCAAAGGCAAGAAAATGGCACCGCCGCAGATCTCTGCAGAAGTGCTGAAGAAAATGAAGAAGACCGCCGAGGATTACCTGGGCGAGCCGGTGACCGAAGCTGTCATCACAGTACCGGCCTACTTCAACGACGCCCAGCGTCAGGCCACCAAGGATGCCGGTCGCATCGCCGGTCTGGATGTAAAACGCATCATCAACGAACCGACTGCTGCGGCCTTCGCCTATGGCGTGAACAAGGTCAAGGGCGAGCGCAAGGTTGCCGTCTATGACCTGGGTGGCGGTACCTTCGACATCTCCATCATCGAGATCGACGAAGTGGAAGGTGAAACCACCTTCGAAGTACTGGCGACCAACGGTAACACCCACCTGGGTGGTGAAGACTTCGACAACCGCGTCATCAACTACCTGGTAGACGAGTTCAAGCGCGAGCAGGGCATCGATCTGCGCAACGACCAGCTGGCTCTGCAGCGTCTGAAAGATGCCGCCGAGAAAGCCAAGATCGAGCTCTCTTCCGCCCAGCAGACCGACGTCAACCTGCCGTACATCACTGCAGATGCCACAGGTCCGAAGCACATGAACATCAAGGTGACCCGCGCCAAGCTGGAATCCCTGGTGGAAGACATGGTGAAAGACTCCCTGGAGCCGGTTCGTGTCGCCCTGAAAGACTCCGGTCTGGCGGTTGGCGAGATCGACGACGTCATCCTGGTGGGTGGTCAGACCCGTATGCCGCTGGTTCAGAAAACCGTTGCCGACTTCTTTGGCAAAGAGCCGCGTAAAGACGTCAACCCGGACGAAGCCGTGGCCATGGGTGCTGCCATCCAGGGTGCCGTACTGTCCGGTGACAAGACAGACGTGCTGCTGCTGGACGTGACCCCGCTCTCTCTGGGTATCGAAACCATGGGCAGCGTGATGACTGCGCTGATCGAGAAGAACACCACCATTCCGACCAAGAAGTCCCAGGTGTTCTCCACTGCCGAAGACAACCAGTCTGCCGTGACCATTCACGTGCTGCAGGGTGAGCGCAAGCGCGCCAGCGACAACAAGTCCCTGGGCCAGTTCAACCTGGAAGGCATCCGTCCGGCACCGCGCGGTCTGCCGCAGATCGAAGTGACCTTCGACATCGACGCCAACGGTATCCTGCACGTCTCCGCGAAAGACAAGGAGACCAACAAGGAGCAGAAGATCACCATCCAGGCCTCCTCTGGTCTGTCTGATGACGAGATCGAGCGCATGGTACGCGAAGCCGAAGCCAACGCGGCGGAAGACAAGAAGTTCGAAGAGCTGGTGCAGACCCGCAACCAGGCTGACGGTCTGGTCCACTCGGTCCGCAAGCAGGTCACCGAAGCCGGTGACGCCCTGCCTGCCGACGACAAGACCAAGATTGAAACCGCACTGTCCGAGCTGGAAGCCGTCATCAAGGGTGACGACAAGGCTGCCATCGAAGCCAAGCAACAGGCCCTGATGGAAGCGTCCCAGAAGCTGATGGAGATTGCCCAGCAGCAGGCTCAGGCGCAAGGCGCCGGTGCCGAGGCCGGTCACTCCTCTTCTTCCGCCAAGGCTGACGACGACGTGGTCGACGCCGAGTTCGAAGAAGTGAAAGACGACAAGAAATAAGCCCAACCCAGATGGGCAGAGCAGACTCTGCCCATCGGCTCAGTCAATGATTTCACGGGCGTTGGGTAACCAACGCCCGTCTGCATAACGGCTTAAGTAGAACAGGATGAGTATGTCGAAGCGCGATTTCTACGAAGTGCTCGGGGTATCGAAAGGTGCCGACGAGCGCGAGATCAAGAAGGCGTACAAGCGTCTGGCGATGAAGTATCACCCGGATCGCAATCAGGGTGATGCCGCATCGGAAGAGAAGTTCAAAGAGGTCAAGGAAGCCTACGAGGTCCTGACCGACGAGAACCTGCGTGCCCGCTATGACCAGTACGGTCATGCCGGCGTGGATCAGAGCCAGGGCGGCGGCCACGGCGGTGGTGCCGATTTCGGTGACATCTTCGGCGATGTGTTTGGTGACATCTTCGGCGGTCGTGGGGGTGGTCGTCGCGGCCCGGCCCGTGGCTCCGACCTGCGCTACAACATGGAGCTGACCCTAGAAGAGGCGGTGCGCGGGGTCTCCAAGGAGATCAAGATCCCGACCCAGGTCCATTGCGAGGTCTGCAACGGATCCGGTGCCCACACCGGCAGCCAGGCCCATACCTGCCCGACCTGCCACGGCTCCGGTCAGGTGCAGATGCGCCAGGGCTTCTTCGCGGTGCAGCAGGCTTGCCCCCACTGTCACGGTCGCGGCAAGATCATCAAGGATCCGTGCCGCAAGTGCCATGGGGAAGGGCGCTACCAGAAGACCAAGACCTTGTCGGTGAAGATCCCGGCGGGCGTCGATACCGGCGATCGCATCCGTCTCTCCGGCGAAGGGGAAGCGGGGGAGGCCGGTGCACCGGCCGGGGATCTCTACGTACAGGTCCACGTGAAGGAGCACGAGATCTTCGTGCGTGACGGCAACGATCTCTACTGCGAGGTGCCCATCAGCTTCACCACTGCGGCGCTGGGCGGCGAGATCGAAGTGCCGACCCTGGATGGCCGGGTCAAGCTCAAGGTCACGGCGGAAACCCAGACCGGCAAGCTGTTCCGCCTGCGGGGCAAGGGCGTCAAGTCCGTACGCTCCGGCCAGGTCGGGGATCTGATGTGCAAGGTGGTGATCGAGACTCCGGTCAAGCTGACCGAGACCCAGAAAGATCTGCTGCGCCAGCTGGACGAGTCCTTCAGCGGTGCCGCCGCCAAGACTCACAAGCCGAAATCCGAAGGCTTCTTCGAAGGGGTGAAACGCTTCTTCGACGACCTGACCAAGTAAGTGCGACCCGCGTGACCCAAGCCGGCCTTCAGTGCCGGCTTTCTTTTTGCCTGCAATTTGCCCCGGATCCGCCCTATTGAGTGGATCCCGATGAGGGATCCTCCTCACAACTCCCGTCGGTTTTCCCTGTGCAAACGTTACGCTGATCACAAGTGGCTGAAACGGTTTAGCTGGCATATTGAGTTGGCTAAAGCGGTTTAGCTATTCTCTGCTCGTTCATAACAACAGCGCCCGGACGGGCGGCAGATGACAGGTGAGGAAGATGACGATGTTCAAGAGTAAGTTGGCGCTGGCGGTGGCGCTGGGATTGGGGATGAGCAGCCCGCTGTGGGCGGCCGAGGGCGGTATCGAGGCGCGTATGGCTGCGCTGGAGGCGCGAGTGCAGGCGGCAGAGTCCCGCGCTGCCGCCGCCGAAGCGCGGGCAGATGAGGCCCAGAGCAAGGCGAGCGAGGCCCGGGAGACAGCAGTGGTGGCCAAGGCCCAGAGCGAGAAGGTGGACAAGCAGACCGCCGGTGCCCAGGGCTTCGAGTTTCACGGCTACGCCCGCTCCGGCCTGCTGGTCAACAGCAACGGCAACGGCGGGCGCGGCGGTCCCTACGTGACGCCAGCCGGCTCTGTGGGCGGGGCCGTGGGTCGCCTTGGCAACGAGGATGACACCTACATGGAGGCCAACCTGCTGAAGACCCAGACCTTCGACGATGGCAGCTGGGCCCGCTACAAGCTGATGCTGGCGGACGGGGTGGAGACCAGCAACGACTGGACCGCCAGCGATTCGAGCCTCAATACCCGCCAGGTGTTTGCCGAGATCGGCGACCTGGCGAGCTTCAGCGGCCCCTTCCAGCACTCGGTGCTCTGGGCGGGCAAGCGCTTCGATCGGGACAACTTCGACATCCACTGGCTCGACTCGGATGTGGTCTTCCTGGCCGGGACCGGCGGCGGTGTCTACGACGTGCAGCTGGCCGACAGCTGGAAGGCGAACTTCTCCCTCTACGGGCGTGACTACGGCGACATCAGCGCCAGCGGCCTCTCGGACATAGAGAGCTACATCCTCACCATGAACAACCGCTTCGGCAACTGGCAGTGGATGCTGAACGGCCTCTCCGCCAAGGACAACGAGGCGCGCATCAACGACGGTGGCGTTGGCAGCGAGGCGGCGAACAAGGGGGCGCACACCCTGGTGGCCTACCACGCCGACAGCTTCTTTGGCATCAACCCCGGCTTCTCCAAGGCGGCGGTGCTCTACGGTCATGGCCTGGGGGCCGAGCTCAAGGGGCTGGGCTCCGACAGCGAGTTGCTGGCGGACGCCGATGCGGTGCGCCTGGCTGTGTTCGGTGCAACCGATCTTGCTCCGCGCTGGCGTGTCGCCCCGGCCCTGCTGGCGGAGCAGAGCCAGGATCGCTACGTGAAGGGGGACGAGTATCAGTGGCTGACCCTCAACACCCGGGTGGCCCAGGTGCTGAGCCAGAACGTGGAGCTAGTCTACGAGGCCGCCTGGCAGTACATGGACCTGGATCCCAAGGGCTACAAGGGACGTCAGGCGGTGAGCGGCAACTTCACCAAGCTCACCTTCGCGCCCACCTTCAAGGCGCAGACCGCCGGTTTCTTCGAGCGGCCCGAGTTGCGGGTATTCGCCACCTGGATGGACTGGTCCTCCGAGCTCGACAGCTACGCCAGCACAGATGCCATGGGCCAGAGCGATTTCACCGCCGGTGGCGAGTGGAACTTTGGCGTGCAGATGGAAACCTGGTTCTAGTTCGTTATCCCGATCACAAAAATGGCAGCAGGTGCCGGGATCTGTTGGTTAGCTAAAACGGTTTAGCTGATAATGCCGACCAAGAGAACAGAGCCCGGCTCTGGCAAATCCTGTGCAGCAGTGGAGTAGCAAGGTGACGAATCGTGTGTGGGTAATGGGGGATGCGGTGGTGGATCTTATCCCGGAAGGGGAGGTGCACTACCTCAAGTGTCCGGGTGGTGCGCCCGCCAATGTGGCGGTCGGGGTGGCACGGCTTGGTGGCGATGCGGCCTTTATCGGCCGGGTCGGCGCCGATCCGTTTGGCCGCTTTATGGCCGAGACCCTGGTGGCGGAGGGCGTCGATATCCGTCATCTGACCCAGGATCCGGCCCATCGCACCAGCACAGTGCTGGTTGCGCTCGATGACGAGGGTGAACGCAGCTTCACCTTCATGGTGCGCCCCAGCGCCGATCAGTTCCTGAGCCCCGCCGATCTGCCGGTCTTCCAGGCCGGGCAGTGGCTGCTGACCTGCTCCATCGCCCTGGCTAACGAGCCGGTGCGCGGCAGCTGCCGGCAGGCCATGGCGACCATACGGGCGGTCGGGGGGCGGGTCTGCTTCGACCCCAACCTGAGGCCCGAAGTGTGGGGCAACTCCGCCGAGATGCTGCCCGTGGTGCGGGAGGCCATCGCCCTGGCGGATGTGGTCAAGCTCTCGGTGGAGGAGCTGCAACTGCTGAGCGGTCTGGACGATCTGGCTGGGGGCTTGGCCACCATACAAGGGCCCGCCCTGGTGCTGGTGACCCGGGGGGCGGCCGGTGTGGTGGCCCGTTTGGGTGGCGAGTTGCTGGAGTGGGTAGGGCCCAAGGTGACCCCGCTCGACACCACGGGGGCAGGGGATGCCTTTGTCGCCGGTCTCCTGGCGGCGCTGGCCGGGCGTTCGTCACTACCGACGCTGGTCGAGCTGCCCGCCATCCTGGCTCAGGCCCACGGCTGCGGGGCGCTCGCCACCACCGCCAAGGGGGCCATGACGGCGCTGCCCACCCGCACCCAGCTGGATGAATTTTTGCTATTGGGCGCGATCGAGCGCAAGCGGCCGTTGATCTGCGGCTAGAACCACAGCTCAACAGCCCTTAATCTCATATGACAAGGGCCCGCCAACTGGCGGGTCATAAGAGGAATAATATGAATATCAGTGCGATAGCCAAGGATCTGGTGCCCCTGCTCGGGGGCAGTGAGAACATCGTCAGTGCCGCCCACTGCGCCACCCGGCTGCGGCTGGTGCTGGCGGACGACAGCAAGGTGAACAAGGCCGCCATCGACAAGCTGGACGGGGTCAAGGGGTGCTTCAGCAACGCGGGTCAAATCCAGGTGATCTTCGGCACTGGCCTGGTCAACAAGGTCTATGCGGAGTTTGTGGCGTTGACCGGTACAGGCACCGCCAGCAAGGCGGAGTTGACCGACATGGCGACGGCCAAGCTCAACCTGGCCCAGCGCCTGGCGCGGACCCTCTCCAACATCTTCGTCCCCATCATTCCAGCCATCGTCGCCTCGGGTCTGCTGATGGGGCTGCTCGGCATGGTGCGCACCTACGGCTGGGTCAATGCCGACAGCGCGCTGTTCGTCATGCTCGACATGTTCAGCTCGGCGGCCTTCATCATTTTGCCGATCCTGATCGGCTTTACCGCGGCGCGGGAGTTTGGCGGCAACCCCTACCTCGGGGCAACGCTGGGCGGCATTCTGACCCACCCGGCCCTGACCAACGCCTGGGGCGTGGCGGGCGGCTTCAAGACCATGGACTTCTTCGGGCTGGATGTGGCCATGATCGGCTATCAGGGCACCGTCTTCCCGGTGCTGCTGGCGGTCTGGTTCATGTCGCACCTGGAGAAACAGCTGCGCAAGCGCATTCCGGACGCCCTGGATCTGATCCTCACCCCGTTCTTGACCGTCATCATCACCGGTTTCGTGGCGCTGCTCTTTATCGGCCCGGCGGGTCGGGTGCTGGGGGATGGCATCTCGTTTGGTCTGAGCGCCCTCTATGAGCAGGCAGGCTGGCTGGCGGGGCTGGTGTTTGGCGGAACTTATTCGCTGATTGTCATCACCGGCATCCATCACAGCTTCCACGCTATCGAGGCGGGGCTGCTCACCAATCCGGCCATAGGCGTCAACTTCCTGCTGCCTATCTGGGCCATGGCCAACGTGGCCCAGGGCGGGGCCTGCCTGGCTGTCTACTTCAAGACCCGCGACGTGAAGATCAAGGCCATTACCGTGCCAGCGGCTATGTCCTGCCTGCTCGGCATTACGGAGGCGGCGATCTTCGGCGTCAACCTGCGCTACATCAAGCCCTTCCTCGCCGGCCTGTTCGGCGGGGCCTGCGGCGGTGCCTACGTGGTGGCCGCCAAGGTGGGCATGACGGCGGTGGGTCTGACTGGCATCCCCGGCATGGCCATCGTCCAGCCCATGAGCCTCATCCACTACGTCATCGGGCTGGTGATCGCCTTTGGCGCCGCCTTCGCCGCCTCCTACCTGCTCAAGTACAAGGTGGAGTGATGAAGGAAAGCCATTTTCTCAACCAGGTTGTCCGGTCACTGCTGGCCGGACAGCTCAAGGCGGCGGCCGATCCCCATCGGCCCCGCTGGCACCTGGCAGCCCCAGTGGGGCTGCTCAACGATCCCAACGGCTTTATCGAGCACGACGGGCGTTATCACCTCTTCTACCAGTGGAATCCGCTTGGTTGCGAGCATCGCAACAAGGGCTGGGGCCACGTCAGCTCCACCGATCTGCTGCATTGGCAGCACGAGCCGGTGGCGCTGTTGCCCACCGAAGCCTATGAGAGCCACGGCTGCTATTCCGGCTCGGCGGTCAGCGACGAGCAGGGGCGCCTGACCCTCATCTACACCGGCAACGTCAAATACCCGGATGGCAGCCGCACCGCCTATCAGTGTCTGGCCCGCGCCGACGGTGAGGGCGGTTTTGCCAAACTGGGGTCTGTGCTGGATTTGCCGCAAGGCTACAGCGGCCATGTGCGAGACCCCAAAGTGTGGCACGACGGCCAGCAGTGGCTGATGGTGCTGGGTGCGCGCACCCTGGACGACAAGGGCGAGGTGCTGCTCTATCGCGGCGATGCGCTGGATGCCTGGACGCTGGTGGGCCCCATCGCCGGCAGCGGGCGCGGCGGCCTCGGTGAGTTTGGTTATATGTGGGAGTGCCCGGATCTGTTTGCGCTTGGTGAGTGCCATGTGCTGATCAGCTGCCCGCAGGGGATTGCCCCTATGGGCGAGGATTATCGCAACCTCTACCAGTGCGGCTGGCTGGCGGGCAGCTTCGATGGCACGCACTTCGCCCACGGGGCTTTCCACGAGCTGGACAGGGGCTTCGAGTTCTATGCGCCGCAAACCACCCAAGACAGTCAGGGGCGTCGCCTCTTGTTCGGCTGGCTGGGGCTGCCGGAGGAGAACGAGATGAGCCAGCCCACCATCCCCTATGGCTGGATCCACCAGATGAGCTGCCCGCGGGAGCTGTTCTGGCAGGATGAGTGGCTCTGCCAGCGGCCGGTGGCGGAGCTTGAGGCGCTCAAGGGAGAGCAGACCCGCTTCGAGGGGACGCTCGGCGAATTTCCGGGCCTTGCCATCGACTCGGCCTGGCTCGATCTGGATCTGTGCGGGGAGGGTAGCCTCTGGTTTGGCGCCGTGGCCGAACTGGTGTGGCAGCCGGGGCGTATCAATTTGCGGCGCCAGAACTGGCAGAGCGGGGAGTGGGAGACCCGCAGCAGCCCATGGGCTGGCGGGCGGATCACCGTGTTGTGCGATCGCTCCAGTCTGGAGTGTTTCATCGATGACGGTCGCCAGAGCCTGTCTGCGCGCTACTTCCCCGGAGAAAAGCCGCAACTTTCATCGGGTAACGGCGATGATGGCTGCAAAATTTGCCTTGATCACTGGCCGCTGTCGGCGTGCCTAGTACAATAGCCCGGTTCTAGTCAGCCGGGAGGCCAGGTGGAGAAGAAGAAACGGATCACTATTGCCCAGATAGCGGAACTGGCGGGGGTCTCCAAGGCGACCGCCAGTCTGGTGCTCAACGGCAAGAGTGCGGAGTACCGGATTGCCGACGATACCCGCAAGCGGATCCAGGCGGTGGCGGACGAGTGCCACTACCAGCCGAGCTTTCATGCCCGCTCCCTGCGGGAGACCCGCAGCTACACCTGGGGGCTGGTGATCCCCGATCTCACCAACTTCGGGTTTGCCAGCATAGCGCGCGCCCTCGAGGCCCACTGCCGGGAGGCGGGGATCCAGCTGCTCATTGCCTGCTCCGAGGATGACCCCACCCTGGAGCAGCGGGTGGTGGACAACCTCATCAGCCGCCAGGTGGATGGGCTGATTGTCGCCTCCAGCGGTCACAGCGACGACATCTACGCCCGCATTCACGACCGCCTGCCGGTGGTACAGCTCGACCGTCACATCGGCGAGTCGCGCCTGCCCATGGTGATCTCGGATGCCTGCAAGGCCACCGCCGAACTGGTGCGGGACATGGCGAGCGAGTGCGGCGCCGAGATCTACTACTTCGGCGGCTTGCTGGATCTCTCCCCCAGCCGTCACCGGCTGGCGGGGTATGAGCTCGGGCTGCACCGCACCGGGCTGGAGGCAGACCCGGCCCGGGTGCGCCATAGAGACTATCAGCCGAGCTCAGGTTATCAGCTGATGGCCGAGCTGGTGGCCGAGCTCGGTGCACCGCCCCGCGGGCTCTTCACCGCCTCCTTCACCCTGCTGGAAGGGGTGCTGCGCTACCTCAATGAGGCGGGCCTGATGGAGACGGGGATGCGGCTCTGTACCTTCGACGATCACGACCTGCTTGACTGCATTCCCATGCGCATCGACTCGGTGGCGCAGGATTGTCCGGCGCTGGCCCGCGCTGCCTTCGAACTGATGCAGCAGCTGATTGCGGGTAACCCTCCTGCGCAGACCGCCCAGGTGATCACCCCCCGGGTGCGCTGGCGTAGTCGCCGCTAGTCACGCCGCTTCGCCCATCCCATATGAAAAAGCCCCGCCAATCCTGGCGGGGCTTTTTGTTGGCCGACATGGCGGGGCTGCACCCTTCAATCCGTGGTGCTGGCGCGCCAGAAGATCTGCTTGATGCGGGGATGCTCTCCCAGCGTCTTCATCAAGGCGTCCAGCTCATCGCCGTCGATGGAGGTGGCGAGCAGCACCGCCGAGATCTCGATGTCCTGGTCCCCGAACGGCTCGATATCCAGCTCGCTCAGGGGGTAGTTGGCCTGCTCCAGCTTCTGCTCCAGCCAGGGCAGCACCTCCTTCTGATGAGTGCGGCGGATGAGCGCCGTGACGCGGTAAGTCACCTCAGTGTCGGTATTGTCCACCGGATGACGGTTGATCTGATTGACCAGAGGACGCAGCAGGGTGTTGGCGGCCAGCACGAACAGGGCGCCGAGCACCGCCTCCATGGCGAATCCGGCGCCGCTGGCCGCCCCGACCGCCGCCACGCCCCACAGGGTGGCGGCGGTGTTGATGCCGCGGATGTTGCCCGATTCGCGCATGATGACGCCGGCACCGAGAAAGCCGATGCCGGAGACGATGTAGGCCACCACGTGCACCACCCCGTAGCTGCCGCCGTACAGGTCATAGATGCGTTGGGCCAGGTTGACGAACAGGGCCGCCCCCACGGCGACCAGCACGTTGGTGCGAAGGCCGGCGGTACGCTGTCGGTACTGACGCTCCAGTCCGACCAGGCTGCCCAGCACGAAGGCGAGCAACAGGCTGGCCAGGGTGTCGAGCAGGGCGAGAAAATCGAGTTGTTGCCACATTCTCATGAGGTACTCCTTCTGATCAGTGATGGCCTCGCGCAATCCATGATGGCACGCCAGGTGAGATGGCGGATGAATCGCAAGGATGTGCGTGCGACAGGCCTGCATGAAAAATGCACGCTGGGACGCGGTTCTGGCTCCGGGCACGCAAGGGGGGAAGGGAGCCTGCCTGGCCAGCCCCCGATAGTGCCGATGACCCGGATTACTGCGTGGGCAAGGTGAGCGCCGTCAGGTGCGCTCGGGATCGCCGCCGCGGCGCGGACGCAGTTCCCAGCGTACCGGATGGTCTGCCCCGACCTGATGGACAAATTGCACCAGATAGCGGCGCTGGGGCGGGGTGCACTGGAGGTTGAGCACCAGCTCACGTCCGCCGCTGCGACCCGGTTTCATCGATTGCATGGGGTGCAGCCCGGCCGGTTGCAGGGTGTGGCTCACCATCTCCAGCACCTGCTCCAGATCGGCGCGATCCTCGCAGCGGATCTGCAGCCGGTAGTGGTGCTGGCGCGGTTTGCCGCCCAGCCAGCGCGGCAGCATGCCAAGGCCGAGCTTGCTCAGCAGGGGATGAGCCCGGGTAGCAACGGAACCTGTTGCGACCGCGCGATCCGCAGCCGGTTTGATTGAGATAAAACGCATAGCAGCCTCCTTGTGGGAAGCAGAAACTATGCAGGCAAGGCGCCCGTGGCGGTTGGCCAGGGTCACCCGACGTCAAGTGTAAAAAGAGAAGAGGGGAGTGGATTTCCGCTTCTCGCAGGGTTGCGAGTTGCGGCAGAGGGACTCTGCGGCTAGCTCGCGACCGAGGTGCCGACGATGAGGGTCGGCGTGCATCTGTCACTTGATGAGTTGCCCACCGATGGTCTCCGCTAGTGATAAAGAGGCGACATGGTAGCCGATGTGGCAACAGGGGTAAACCTTGGGGCTCTGACAGCAACATATTGAAACAAAATGGGGTTTTACCACGAGGGAGCCATAGCTCCCTCGTTTTCATCGTCCGGTTTGGGCTATTTCATGCCCATGCGCTTCAGGATCATGGCGGCGGGGCAGAAGCCGGTGAACGCACTCTGTATCAGGTTGACCCCGACAAAGACGCTCAGCCAGACGAAGCCCGGGTGGACCCAGGCAGTGAGCAGCAGCGACAGCAGCAAGATGCAGCCTGCGACCACTCTGACTCCGTTATCGACTGTCATGTGTCTCTCCTCTTTTTTTGGTTATTTAGTGGTTGCTAATTTAGTGTTGATTTATACAATAGACTAAATATCAGCAATTGCTAATTTATGCTTATGAGCCCATTCGACGAGATGCACAGACACGCGACGGCGGCCGCCTCCCTGCTCAAGGCGTTGGCCCATCCTGAGCGCCTGATGGTGCTCTGCCAGCTGGTGGAGGGGGAGAAGGGGGTCGGGGAGCTGTTGGCCCACAGCCAGCTCGGGCAATCGGCCTTCTCCCAGCAACTGTCGGTATTGAAGCGCCATGGCCTTATCCGTTCGCGCAAGGTCTCACAGCAGATCTACTACTCGCTGGTGAGCGAGGCGGCCGCCGATGTGCTGGCGGCGCTGCAAACCCATTTTTGTCACTCAGAAAATAAGGAATCTTGATGATGGAAAGCCAATGGCTGCTCTCTTTGGGCGGCGGCATGCTGGCGGGGCTGTCGGCCCTGATCCTGATGTTGTTCAACGGCCGGGTCGCCGGGATCAGCGGCATTCTGGCCGGTGCGCTGCAACACCGGGCGCCCTGGCGGGTACTGTTTCTGCTGGGGCTCGGGGCGGGCGCCTGGCTGGCGTTGACCCTGGGCTGGGCCAGCATGCCTGCATTCACCACGCTGCCCGGCTGGCCCGTTGTGCTGCTGGCCGGTCTGCTGGTCGGTATCGGTACCCGTCTTGGCAATGGCTGCACCAGCGGTCACGGTATTTGCGGCATTGGGCGGCTCTCCCTGCGCTCCATTGTCGCCACCCTGATCTTTATGGCGGCAGGCTTCATCACCGTCTTCGTCACTCATCATCTGCTGTAAGGAGCTGATCGCCATGAAGTTGCTGACAAGTTTGTTTGCGGGCCTGCTGTTCGGGCTGGGGATGGCCATCTCCGGCATGGTGGATCCCGCCCGGGTCACCGGTTTTCTCGATCTGGCCGGGGCCTGGGATCCCAGCCTCGCCTTCGTGATGGGAGGCGCCCTGCTGGTCTTTATGCCGGGTTATTTTCTGCTGGTGAAACCCCGCCGCCAGAGTCTGCTGGGAGAGCCCATCGTCGCCGTCCCCACCCCCAGGCTGGATCGCCGCCTGATCGGCGGGGCCGCGCTGTTTGGCATCGGCTGGGGGCTGGTGGGCATCTGCCCGGGGCCAGCCTTGAGTCTCATTTCCAGCGGGCAGCCCATGATAATGTTGTTTATAGCGGCCATGGTGGCCGGGATCTTGCTGGTCGACCGGGTGCTGGTTCACGCATGGAACAAGGCTCGCCAGCCCCGTACCGCCTGATCCCGTGAAGTGACTGATGATGCCAGGGAAGGAGAGTGATGATGGAAAAGATCCGGTTGCTGGGGATCACCTTGCTGGTGATGACATCGCAGGCCATGACATCCCCCCAGGCCCTGGCCGCAGACGTGGAGCCTATTGCCCCACTGACAGAGTCCTTGCTGACAGAGCCCTTGCTGACAGTGGCGCCACAGCCGGTGACCGACTGGCTCACGCTGGATGGCACCGTCAGCGCCATCCATCAGGGGACGGTGGCGGCCCAGACCAGCGGCCGGGTCTCCCGCATGCTGGTGGATGTGAACGACGAGGTACAGGCGGGGCAACCGCTGCTCGAGATCAGCGGCAAGGAGCAGTTTGCCGCCGTCACGGGGGCCGAGGCGCGGCTGGCCCGGGCGCAGGCCCAGCAGGTGGAGGCAGAGCGCCAGCTCGCCCGCTTTCAGGCGCTGATCGCCAAGGGGGTGATCACCCGCGCCCAGCTCGACAATGCCGAGGCCTCCGATCGCGCCGCCCGCGCCGAGGTCAATGCGGCCGATGCGGCCCTCACCCAGGCCCGCGAGGCTTACGGTTATACCCGCATTCTGGCCCCCTACGCTGGTGTGGTGACCAAGCGGCTGGTGGAGTTGGGGGAGACGGTGGCCCCCGGTACGCCGCTGCTGTCGGGCTTCTCCCTTGACGAATTGCGAGTGGAGGTGGAATTGCCCCAATCCGCGCTCGCCCTCGCCGGTCAACCTTCGGATGTGCAGGTGCTGTTGCCCGATGGCAAGACCGTTACCCCCGCCAAACTGACCCGCTTCAACTATGCCGACAGCCAGAACCACGCCTTCAGGTTGCGCCTCGACTTGCCGCCGCACACCGCCGGAGTATTGCCCGGCATGTGGCTCAAGGTGCAGCTCAAACAGGGTGAACGTCAGGTGTTGCAGGTGCCGGTACGTGCCCTGCTGCGGCAAGGGGAGTTCAACGGCGTCTATCTGCAGCAGCCCGCTGGCTGGGCCTTGACGCCGGTGCGGGTCGGCCATTGCGTCGAGGGACAGTGCGAGATCCTGGCCGGGCTGCAAGCCGGTGACAAGCTGGCCCCCGATGCCTGGGCACAGCAGCAGGAGGTGGCCCATGAGTAACGAGCTGAACGGCAACAGGGAGAGGCTGGGGCCCGCGGGTCGGCTGGCTGCGCTGTTTCAGGGCTCGGCCATCACTCCGCTGCTGGCGCTGGTGGGGCTCTTGCTCGGCCTGTTTGCGGTGCTGGTGACCCCCAAGGAGGAGGAGCCGCAGATCGATGTCACCTTCGCCGATGTCTATATCCCCTTCCCGGGGGCCACCCCGGCTGAAGTGGCCTCTCTCGTCACCACCCCTGCCGAGCAGGTGGTCTCCCAGATAAAGGGGATCGATACCCTCTACTCCTTCTCCCAACCCGATGGGGCCCTGCTGGTGGTGGTGTTCAAGGTGGGGGTGAGCCGCGAGCAGGCCATCGTCGATCTCAACAGCCAACTCGACTCCCACCGCGACTGGTTGCCACAGGGGATCGGGGTCGGCCAGCCGCTGGTAAAACCCCGGGGGATCGATGATGTCCCCATCGTCAGTCTCACCTTATGGAGCAAAGAGTGGAGCAAAGAGGGGAGCAAGCAGCTGGGTGCCCCCGAGCTGACTCGGGTCGCCCATGAGCTGGAGACCGAACTCAAGCGGATTCCCGGCACCCGAGATATCTACACGCTGGGCAGCCAGAGCGCCGTGTTGCGGGTGATGCCGGATCCGGCGGCCCTCAGCGCCCACGGCATCAGCTGGGGCGAGCTGAGTCAGCGACTGGCGGCCGCCAATCAGGTGGGCACAACACAGGCTATCGAGCAAGACAACAGTGAGATCAAGGTGCAGGTGGGGCAGTTCCTGCAAAGCGAGCAGGAGGCTAGAGAACTGGTAGTTGGGCTGCACGACGGCAAGCCGGTCTATCTGGGGGAGGTTGCCAAGGTCTCCCTAGGTCAGGAGACCCCGACCAAGCGCAGCTGGATGGGGCAGGGGCAGGCCAGTTATCCGGCGGTGACCCTGACCATCGGCAAACAGCCTGGCCAGAACGCGGTCGAGGTGGCCAAGCGGGTGGAGGAGCGGGTCGAGAGTTTGCAGAACCGGCTTATCCCTGCCGGGGTCGAGGTGACGGTGACCCGTGACTATGGCGTCACCGCCGAGACCAAATCCAACACCCTAATCGGCAAGCTGATCTTTGCCACCACGGCGGTGGTGCTGCTGGTGCTGGTGAGCATGGGTTGGCGCGAGGCGCTGGTGGTGGGCGTTGCCATCGTCATCACCCTGGCGCTGACCCTGTTTGCCAGCTGGGCCTGGGGCTTTACTCTCAACCGGGTGTCGCTGTTTGCGCTGATCTTCTCCATCGGCATTCTGGTGGATGACGCCATCGTGGTGGTGGAGAACATCCACCGCCATCGCGGTCTGGGCAAGGGGGCGCTCAAGGATCTTATTCCGGGGGCGGTGGACGAGGTGGGCGGGCCGACCATACTGGCGACCCTGACCGTCATCGCGGCACTGCTGCCGATGGCCTTTGTCAGCGGCCTGATGGGCCCCTACATGAGCCCCATCCCCATCAATGCCAGCATGGGGATGCTTATCTCCCTGCTGGTGGCCTTTATCTTCTCCCCCTGGCTGGCGAGCCATTTGCTCAAGGGGGAGGTACACGGTGCCCACGGCGAGGCCAAGGTCGGTCTCTTTCACCGGCTGATGACCCCTTTCCTGATCGGTGACGGCGCCCAGCGTGCCAGACGCAAGCTCTGGCTGGTGGTGTTGCTGCTGGTCGGGGCGGCTACCGCCATGCCAGTGGTGCAGTGGGTGGTGCTCAAGATGCTTCCCTTTGACAACAAGTCGGAATTCCAGCTGGTGCTCGACATGCCGGAGGGGGCGACCCTGGAGCAGACCGAGCGCACCCTGCTGGCGGTCGGGCGGGAGCTTGCCAAGGTGGAGGAGGTGAAGGATTACCAGATCTACGCCGGCAGCGCGGCCCCCATCAACTTCAACGGGCTGGTGCGCCACTACTTTATCCGCAGCGGCGCCAACGTGGGGGATATTCAGGTCAATCTGGTGGACAAGCATGAGCGGGATCGTAGCAGTCACCAGATTGCCCAGTCGATCCGGGCACCGCTGCAGGCTATCGCCAGCACGGTGGGGGGCAACCTGAAAGTCGTGGAAGTGCCACCCGGCCCGCCGGTCTGGTCACCCATAGTCGCCGAGGTCTATGGCCCGACTCAAGCCGCCCGCGAAGCGGCGGCGCGCGCGGTACAGGCCCGTTTTGTGGCGACGCCGGATCTGGTGGATGTGGATATCTATCTGACCGACCCGCAACCCAAGTGGCGGCTGGTGGTGGATCGCAGCAAGGCGGCCCTGCTCGGGGTCGATCTCGGCGACCTGGTGAGCACCCTCAATGGCGGCGTGGGCTATCAGGATACCAGTTGGCTGCAGGGGCACGGCGCCAAGTATCCGGTGCCGATCCGCATCGAGCTCGCTCCCGGCGACAAGCGGGATCTGGCGGGCGTACTGGCCCTCAAGGTGCGCAGCCAGAGCGGCCAGCTCATCCGGGTATCCGAGCTGGTGAGTCGCCGCGATGAGGTGGCTCCCAGCTATATCATGCACAAGAACATGCAGCCCATGGTGATGGTGGTGGCCGACATGGGCGGCCATGCCGACAGCCCGCTCTACGGCATGTTTGCCGCCGGTGCCGACATCTCGCTGCCCCAGTATTACGTGCAGCAACCCGACAAGCTGGGGGAAGTGGCGTTGTTGTGGGACGGGGAGTGGAAAATCACCTACGAGACCTTCCGCGACATGGGTATCGCCTACGGGGTGGGGATGATCCTCATCTACCTGCTGGTGGTGGCCCAGTTCCGCTCCTATCTGGTGCCGCTCATCATCATGGCTCCCATTCCGCTCACCCTCATCGGGGTGATGCCGGGTCACGCCCTGCTGGGGGCCCAGTTCACCGCCACCTCGATGATCGGGATGATCGCCCTGGCCGGGATCATCGTACGCAACAGCATCCTGCTGGTGGACTTTATCGAACAGCAGCGCAGCGCCGGAGTGGAGTTCGAGCAGGCGGTGATTGCGGCGGCCCAGGTGCGGGCCAAACCCATCATGCTGACGGCGCTGGCGGCGATGATCGGGGCCCTGTTCATCCTCGATGATCCCATCTTCAACGGACTGGCCATCAGCCTGATTTTCGGGATCCTGGTCTCCACTCTGCTCACCTTGGTGGTGATACCCTTGCTCTATTATGCCCTGCTCTCCCGACGCTGATGACGGGAGTGAACAGCGAAAGGATGCGCGATGAAGAGAGGTTGGCTGTGGTGGGGAAGTGGCGCCGTGGTAGCGGTGGCTGCTGTGGCATGGTGGTGGCGACCGCAGCCGACGCCGATCAGGCTGACTGAGGTCGGGCGCGGGGATGTGCTGGTCACTGTGGTCAACACTCGGGCCGGCACCATCAAGTCGTGCCAGCGGGCCGGGCTCAGTCTGCCCGGTGGCGGCGTGGTTGCGCAGATCGCCGTCAAGGCCGGGGACAAGGTGGCGAAGGGGGATCTGCTGCTGACGCTCTGGAGCGACGATATCCGCGCCGATCTCAGCCGCGCCCTCGCCCAGCAGGCCCTTGGCAAGACCCAGCGCGAGGAGCGCTGCAGCGAGGCGGCCTACTACGAGCGAGAGGCCAATCGGCTGGCCACCTTGCTGGCCAAGAACCTCACCTCCCGCACCCTGGCCGAGCAGGCCCAGAACCTGGCCGATACCCGCCGCTATATCTGCCGGGCATCCCGTCAGCAGGAGCGGGTCGACGAGGCGCTGGTTGCTCAGGTCGAAGCCCGCCTGAGCGAGCGCCGCCTGCAGGCGCCCTTTGCCGGTGTGGTGGCCGAGGTCAACAGCAAGCTGGGTGAATACATGACTCCCTCGCCCCCCGGGGTGGCCATGCCCCCCGTCATCGATCTCATCGACGATAACTGCCTCTATGTCTCCGCCCCCATCGATGAGGTGGATGCTGCTCGTCTCAAGGTGGGCCAGAGCGCCCGGATACTGCTCGATGCAATGCCTGGGCGTGACTTTGCCGCCACCGTCACCCGTATCGCCCCCTATGTGAAGGAGCTGGAGAAGCAGGCTCGCACCGTGGAGGTGGAGGCGGTGCTCACCGCTCCGCCCGACGACGTACCTTTGCTCATCGGCTACAGCGCCGACCTTGAGGTCGAGGTGACCCGCGCCACCGAGGTGTTGCGGGTGGCGGCCAGCAGCCGGGCCGACGATGGCAGCGTGCTGCGGCTGGAGGGGGAGCGGCTGGTGCGGGTGCTGCCCCGCTGGGGCGTGGAGAACTGGAACTGGATTGAGGTGGCAGAGGGGCTCGCCGCCGGTGATCGGCTGGCGGCCCAGCCCAGTCAGATTGTCGGGGAGGGGCCTTTCAGCGCCGCCACGGAGCCGGCGGATGAGTGAGCTCATTCGCCTCGAAGCCGTCAGCCGTCGTTTCACCCTGGGGGGGAGCGAAGTGGCCGCCCTCGATCGCGTTTCTCTGCGGGTTGCCGAGGGGGAATATCTGGCGGTGATGGGCCCCTCGGGTTCGGGCAAGTCGACCCTGCTCAACGTGCTGGGGCTGCTGGACAGGCCCGACGAGGGGTGTTACTGGCTGGGGGGCGAGGACACCGCCACCCTGCCAGAGCCGGCGCTGGCCCGGCTGCGCGGCCATCGCATCGGCTTCGTGTTCCAGTCGTTTCACCTGGTTTCTCGCCTCACCGCCCGTGAAAACGTCGAGTTGCCGCTGATGCTGTGCGGCGTCGTCCCCGCCGAGCGCCATCGCCGCAGCCAGCGCCTGCTGGAGGAGCTGGGGCTGGAGAATAGGGCCGACCACAGGCCCGCAGAGCTCTCAGGCGGTCAGCGTCAGCGGGTGGCCATCGCCCGGGCCATGGCCATGGCGCCGCGGCTGATCCTGGCGGACGAGCCCACCGGCAATCTCGACTCCCGCTCCGGGGAGGAGGTGATCACCCTGCTCGAGGGGCTCAACCGCGAGCAGGGGATCACCCTGGTGGTGGTAACCCACGACCCGCGCCTCGGCGAGCGGGCGGGCAGGCGGATCCTGATGAACGATGGCCGTATCAGCAGCGACAGCGGTGGGGACTGAATGCGGCGCCCCGATGCCATCCGCTTCGCCGCCGTGGCGTTATTGCGTCAGCGTTCACGGGCGCTGGTGCTGATCCTGGCGGTCAGCCTGAGCGTCACCTCGGTGCTGCTGCTCACCGCGCTGGGGGAGGGAGCGAGACGCTACGTCGCCGACCAGTTCAGCTCCCTTGGCAAGGATCTGCTGGTGATGTTCCCGGGCCGCAAGGAGACCACCGGCGGGCTGCCGCCGGTCACCGGCAACAGCCTGCGGCAGATCACCCTCGACGACATGCACTACCTTGGCCAGCATCAACCCCAGCTCAGGCTGGTGCCGCTGGTGATGGGCTTTGCCGAGGCCAAGCAGGGGGCGCGGTTGCGCCAGACCATGCTGCTTGGCAGCAGCAACGGGCTACGCGATACCCACGGGCTGGAACTGCTCTCCGGCCGCTGGTTGCCGGGGGAGGCCACAGAGGACAGGCCGGTCGTCCTGCTCGGGGCCGTGGCGGCCCGGGAGCTGTTCGGTCAGACCGAGCCGGTCGGCCAGTGGCTGCGTTTTGACAATCGCCGCTTTCGGGTGGTGGGAGTCTTCACCAGCCAGAGCAGCAATCTGGGGATGGACATGGCCGAGGCAGCGCTGATCCCGGTGGGCAGCGCCATGCGGCTGTTCAATACCGAGGGGCTGTTTCGCCTGCTGATCCAGCCGCTGGCGGGGCAAGCAGTGCCCCCGCTGGTCAAGCGACTGGAGCAACTGATGCAGGCGCGCCACGGGGTGCTCGATGTGACCGTGGTGCGCCGTGACGCCATGCTGGCCACCTTCTCCACCATTCTGGCCACCCTCACCCTGGCGGTCGCCGGCATCGGTGCCATCAGCCTGCTGGTGTCCGGCATCATGATGATGAATCTGGCGCTGATCAGCACCCGCCAGCGCACCGGGGAGATCGGCCTGCTCAAGGCGCTGGGGGCCGACAGTCGCCAGATCCGCCAGCTGTTCTTGTGGGAGGCGCTGCTGCTCAGCGGCAGTGGCGCGCTGTTTGGCACGGCCCTGGGCTATGCCCTGGTCGCTATCGCCGGGTTGATCTGGCCCAGCTTCCCGGCGGCGGTCCCTTTGCTCGCGACCCTCTGTACCCTGCCGGCGGCCCTGCTGACCGGGCTGTTTTTTAGCTGGCTGCCCGCCTCCCGGGCGGCACGGCAGGATCCGGTCAGCAGCCTGCGCAGCGGGCAATGGAGTGGTGGCTGATGCGCGCAGCCGATCTGCTGTTCTGGCTCTGGCGCGCCCTGCTGGCCGGGCGCAGTCGCAGCCTGCTGTCGGCGCTGGGCATCGCCATCGGGATTGCCTCGGTGACCCTGCTCACCGGTATCGGCGAGGGGCTCAGGCTCTATCTGCTCGACAGTTTCTCCCAATTTGGCACCCGGCTGATCGCCGTGACCCCGGGCAAGACCGAAACCGCCGGCGGGCCGCCCGGCATCCTCTCCAGCAGTCGTCCCCTGCTGCTGGAGGATGCCGATGCCCTCGCCAGATTGCCGGGGGTAGAAGCGGCGCTTCCTGTGGTGCAGGGGCAGGGGGAGGTGCGCAGCCACGGACTGACCCGCAGCACCGCCATTCTGGGTACCGGCCCGGCGGCACTCTCCGGCTGGCGACTCACCCTGATGCAGGGGCGTTTTCTGCCCGCGGATGACAGCGCCATGCCCCGCGCCTATGCGGTGCTAGGCGCCAAGGTGGCGGCGGAACTGTTTCCTGGCGGCGATGGGCCGGGGAGCCTGCTGCGCGCCGGTGATCGCCGCTTTCGAGTGGCGGGGGTGCTGGCGCCCAAGGGGCAGTTTCTCGGCTTCGATCTGGACGACATGATCTATCTGCCCGCCGCCCACGCCCAGGCGCTGTTCAACAAGGAGGGGTTGCAGGAGATCGACGTCATCTATCGCGCCGGGCAGACGGAGGCCGACATCTCCGCCCAGATCCGACGTGTGCTGATCGCCCGCCACGGCGCCGAGGATTTTACCCTCACCTCCCAGCAGGACATGCTGGCCAGCCTCGACAAGATCCTCTCCATCATCAAGCTGGCGGTCGGTGGGCTCGGCATCATCTCGCTGTTGATCGGGGCGGTTGGCATCTTCAGCATCATGAGCATCGCCCAGCAGGAGCGGATCCCCGAGGTGGGGTTGCTGATGGCGCTGGGTTGCCCGCGGCGGCGCATCCTGCTGCTGTTTCTGCTCGAAGCCGTGGTGCTGGCGCTGTTGGGCGGGGCCATGGGGCTGGCCCTGCTCGGCGGGCTCAAGCTGCTGCTCGCCTTGCTGGCGGCCGGGTTGCCGCTCACCCTCCATCCTCTCTATCTGCTGCTGGCGCTGGGTTGCAGTGCTCTGGTCGGCCTGCTGGCCGGGGTCGCCCCCGCCTTGCGGGCGGTGCGCCTCGACCCCGTGGTCGCCCTGCGGGGGGACTAGGGGATGGCCTCTGCAATCTGTTGGGGGTCGCCAGCCTTGAACAGCGGGAAATAACGCCTGTCCGCCTGGCTCATGTGGCCGACCACCAGCTCCTGAATGATGAAGTTGAGCAGCTCGTCGTTGCCGAGCGTCCCCGCTCTGGCGGCGGTCATCAGCTGGGAGGCCTTGTCCAGCAATCTCTGGTGATCCAGTCGATGGCTGGCGAGCTCCCCGTAGTCGCACGCTGCCAGCATCTGCTCCTCGAAGGCAAAGTGCTGGCGGGTCATCACGAACAGGCTCTCCAGACTCTCCAGAAACTGCCCGGATTGTTCGCCCTGATCCTTCATGTGCTCCAGCAGGCGATTGGCCAGCATGAAGAGCCGGTGATGCTCGGCATCGATACGGGGATGGCCGCATGCATGGCCGGGATGCCACAGCAGGGTTCCCTGCGCCGGATCCCAGGTGGCCGTGAACAGGCAAACCCGGCCACGCCCCTGGTTCTTCGCCTGATACATGGCTTGATCGGCGTGGTGCATCAGGGTCTTCGGGTCGGCACCGTGTTCCGGATAGAGGGCGACCCCAATGCTGCTGGAGATGCGCAGCGCCTGCTGTTCAATCTGGAATGCATGGTGCAGGCTCTGGTGCAGCTTGTCGGCCACCGCCAGCGCGCCATCGCCGGTATCGGGCAGCAGAACCACGAATTCGTCGCCGCCGAGCCGCACCACCAGGTCGTCCTCTCGCACGCAATGACCCATGCGCTCGGCCACCAGCTTGAGCAGCCGGTCTCCGGTCTCGTGGCCAAAGGTGTCGTTGATCGGCTTGAAGTGATCGAGATCGATGAAGATGAGGGCCAGGGGGCGGTCTGGCTCCTGCTGCAGCCTCTCTTTCAGCCGCTGTTGCAGCAGGCGGCGATTGGGCAGGCCGGTGAGGGGATCATGGAAGGCGAGGCGGCGCATCATCTCCTCCCGGGCCGCCCGTTCGGTGACATCCCGGGTCACCCCCAGAATGGCATCCGGCCGCTCCCGGGCGTTGCCGTGCAAGGTGGTGATCGTCTCGATGGCCACCAGATGACCATCCTTGTGGCGAAGCTGGGAGTGGATGACGCAGCGGGTATGGGCCTGCTCACCCCGTTGCCAGGCGGCCAGGGCGGCGGTGATCTCGTCGCGCAACTGCCTTCTGGATTCGTCGGGCAACAGTTGCTTGAGGGACATGGTGAAGAGCTCGGCGGGTTCATAACCGCTGAGGGGGCCGATGGCCGGGCTGACGTAACGAAAGCGCAGGGAGGCGGTATCCATGGTCCAGATCACGTCGGCGCTGTTCTCCGCCACGAAGCGGTAGTGCTGCTCGCGCTGGGCCAGTTCGCGGGTGAGCCGCTGGCGATCCCGCGCCTCCTGGCGCAGCCGCAGATGGAGGTACAGGAAGATGCCGAGCAGCACCAGCAGGCTGAAGGTGATCAGGATGGCCACCGCCACGCTCCTGTCGAGCAGTTGCCGCTGCTGGTGCAGGCGGGCCTGGGCCGGGTCGTAGATGAAGGAGGCCAGGCTGGGCATGGCCTTGAGCATGCCCGCGTCCAGATAGGTTCTGGCGATCTGTTGCCAGCGCTCCTGCTGCATGTAGCCAGGCTCGATGAGATCCGGCTGCATCAGCGCCCGGGTTTCGCGGGCCTCGAACGCCAACCGCTCACGACCAGCACCACTCGGGTACTGCACCATGATCAGGTCGATCATCTCTTCGGGATGGTCCATGGCATAGCGCCACCCCTTGAGGCTCGCCTGCAGGAAGGCATGGACCCGCTCCTGACGGGTGACGAGCTCGTGTTCGGAGGTGAACAGGTTGTCCCCGTAGAAGTCAAAGCCCATGGCGCGCGGGCTGAAGACCCGATAGGGGATCCCTCTCTGTTGCAGATAGAAGGGCTCGGTGGAGCTGTAGGCACTGATGGCATCCACCTTGCCTGTCAACAGCGCCTGCACGCCCTGTTCGTAGGGGAGGGTGTTCCACTGTCTGGTCTGCGTATAGTGGTGAAGATAGGTCAGCAGCTCGTTGGAGCCCGGCTCCAGCATCAGGCGCTTGTTGGCCAGGTCCGCCGGGGTGCGGATATCGGGTCTGTCCAGGGTGAGCAGTACCAGGGGAGAGTGCTGCAACATGGCGGCGAGCACCACCACGGGTCGCCCTGCGGCTCGGGCCAGCAGCAGATCGCTGCCGCGGATGCCGAACTGGGCCCTGCCCGTGGTCACCTCGTTGATCACATCGGTGTGGGGGTCTGCCTCGCGCAGGGTGACCCGCAAACCGGCGTCCCGATAAAAGCCCTTGGCGATGGCGGCATAGTAGCCGGCAAACTGGAACTGATGCTGCCATGGCAGTTGCACTATGACGTGCTCGTCTGCTCGGAGGGGAAGCGTGATCAGGGTGGATATCACCACCCAGATGGACAGGAGCCAGCATCTACGCTGGCAGGGGGCATCGGACTCCGTCATACCGCGATTCTCTCGGGAGGTGCTCTGCTGGCTAGAGTCAAACAATTTCTGGTTATCCGCAAGGGGAGAGAAGCCCATAAAGAGGGACGATGCGTGGCATTAAAAGTCATTTTTGTGTCATTCATCACGCGCAATGAGGAAATGGTACATTTTTGAGCCTTATCCGACCTTGTCATGGACCCTGTCATGGGGGCAAACCGTCATCCTCCCTCCTTGCGGCTGTTATCGCGCCGGTTGCTGCTGGGCTGCATCTTCAGGCCTTCTGTGCCACCTCGTATTGCCACTGTGGCCAGGAGAGGACGCCCCGTGGGGACGGTGGTATGGTAGTCTCCCCTTTTTCCAATGAGGTCCCCCCATGTCTTCCCTGCGCCTGCTGGTCTCCGACTCCCACGATCCCCTGTTCAACCTGGCGGTGGAAGAGTGCATCTTCCGCCAGATGGATCCCGCCCAGCGGGTGCTGTTCCTGTGGCGCAACGCCAATACCGTGGTGATCGGCCGGGCCCAGAATCCGTGGAAGGAGTGCAATACTCGCCGGATGGAAGAGGACGGCGTGACCCTGGCCCGGCGCAGCAGCGGGGGCGGGGCCGTGTTTCACGACCTTGGCAACAGCTGCTTCACCTTCATGGCGGGCAAGCCCGGCTATGACAAGAGCGTCTCCACCGCCATCGTGCTGGATGCGCTGAGGCGGCTCGGGGTCGAGGCCTTTGCTTCCGGTCGCAACGATTTGCTGGTGGCGACCCCGGACGGGGATCGCAAGGTGTCGGGCTCCGCCTACCGGGAGACCCAAGATCGCGGCTTTCACCACGGCACCCTGCTGCTGGACGCCGACCTTGGCCGACTCGCCAACTACCTCAATCCCGACCCCAAGAAGCTGGCGGCCAAGGGGATCAGCTCGGTGCGCAGCCGGGTCGCGAACCTCTGCGATCTGCGGCCTGGGATCGACCATCAAGGGGTGAGCGAGGCGCTAGTCGAGGCCTTCTTCGGCTACTACGGTGAGCGGGTGCTACCCGAGCATATCTCCCCCGAACAGATGCCCGACCTGCCAGGCTTTGCCGAGACCTTCGCCCGTCAGCGCAGCTGGGAGTGGAACTTCGGTCACGCCCCGGCGTTCAGCCATCAGCTGGACGAGCGCTTCGGCTGGGGCGGGGTGGAGCTGCACTTCGACGTAGAGAAGGGGGTGATAGGGCGGGCGCAGATCTTCAGCGACAGCCTGGACCCGGCCCCTCTGGATGTGCTAGCCGAGCGGCTGGTGGGCGCGTCCTACCGACCCGAGGCGATGGCGGTGCTGTTGCGCCAGCTGATGAGCGAGTTCCCGGCCAGGGCCCACGAGCTGGCGGAACTGGAGGCCTGGCTGGTGACGGCGCTACGCTGAGACGCTTGACCCGGATCACGAAACGGAGCAAGCCATCCGTCGCTGGTTTGTCGTCAGCCCGCGACTGTCGCGGTCATGATAAAAAGTAGGGCAGACCATTAGTTATTGTCGCTGTTTCCTGTGCCGCCCCGGGGGTATAACCGGGACACATTTGCAGTACTAATGGTCTTGTCATGAACGATCTTGTCTATCTGAAAGAGGAAGGCGTCAACGCCGTCCACCCCGACTTCTCCGCCCGTTTTGCCACCGTCAAAGCCAATTTCTTCTCGCGCAACCCCGATCTCTGGCCGGTGTTCCGCGAACCCGGCTTCGCCACCCTCAACGAGTTTCGCGCCCGTGGCCTGGCCCCGGATGCGCGCCTCAATGCCTGGCCCGATGGCCGTGCCCGCCTCGCCGACTTGTGCGAGACCATGCCGGTGCCCGCACAGATGCGCACCCCGGGTGAACCCATGACCGAGCTGCTGTTTGCCGGCGCCCTCTCCAAAGACTGGGAGAACCCCTCCAGCGTCGAGAATGTCATCACCATGTCGGCGGATCCCGCCATCTATGGCGCCCAGATGGGGATCCTCGCCAACCCCAACCTGGTCTACTCCGAATATGCCGGGGTGGCCGAGGAGCTCGAAAAAAAGGTGGTACGCCAGATTGCCCTGCTGGCGGGTTACGACCCGGCCCGCGCCACCGGCATCTTCACCCAGGGGGGGACCTTCTGTAACCTCTATGGCTATCTGCTCGGCATTCGCAAGAGCCTGCCGGAGGCCAAGCACAAGGGGCTCGGCCACTATCAGGACTACCGCATCATCAACTCCCAGGGCGGTCACTACTCCAACATCACCAACCTCTCCCTGCTCGGGGTCGACATCGAGAACAAGACCATCCGCATCCAGGTCGGCGAGAACAACGACATCGATCTGGTGGATCTCGAGCGTACCCTGACCGCCTGCTTTGCCCTCAAACACGTGGTGCCCACCATCATGCTCACCATGGGCACCACCGACACCTTCGGAGTGGATAGGGTGAAACCCGTGGTGGACCTGCGGGATCGGCTGTGTGAGCGGTTCGAGGTGGCGGTCAA
This sequence comes from Aeromonas sp. QDB31, assembly GCF_027707605.1. Classification (NCBI taxonomy): domain Bacteria; kingdom Pseudomonadati; phylum Pseudomonadota; class Gammaproteobacteria; order Aeromonadales; family Aeromonadaceae; genus Aeromonas; species Aeromonas sp. QDB31. The sequence continues at coordinate 94,274 of NZ_JAPCIX010000009.1, forward strand.
GCCCCACATCCACGTGGATGCCGCCATCGGCTGGTCGATGATCTTCTTCCTGGATTACGACTTTGCCGCCAACCCGCTGGCCATCAACGCCGCGACGCTGGCCGGGATCGAGCGCAACGTGGCGCGCTTTGCGGAGCTGAAATTCGCCGACTCCTTCACCGTCGACTTCCAGAAGTGGGGCTATGTGCCTTACACCTCCAGCCTGGTGATGATCAGGGAGCGGGAGGATCTCAAGGCGATGGAGAATGACCCGGAAAACTTCTCCTACTTCGAGCGTGACATCCAGGGTCAGACCCACCTGCAGTCCACCATCGAGTGCTCCCGCGGGGCGAGCGGCCTGTTCGGCGCCTATGCGGCGCTCAACTACCTGGGGGTGGAGGGCTATCGCACCGTGCTGGCTCACTGCCTGCAAAACGCCAACTACTTCCGCTACCAATTGAGCCAGCTTGGCAACGTCAAGCTGGTGGCCCAGGAGAACCAGGGGCCGAGCGTGGGCTTTAAGATCTACAACCCCGAGTGGGTGAGCGACCCGGAAGCCGAGTTCGCCTTCGAGCTGGCCCGCAGCCCGGACGCGGCCTACAAGGCGCGGCTGGCCCGCAACACCGAATACCACCGCAACCTGTTCAAGCAGCGCGGCAAGGTGGGGCTCTACACCAACTGGGTGGAGGCGGTGGCGCACTCGGAATACGACGAGCGCGGCAAGTACTCCTACATCGCCGGCGAGAAGGCGGTCTTCATGAACCCGGCCTGCACCCGCGAACAGATCGACGCCTTTATCGAGCATATTCGCGGCTGAAGGGGGCTGACATCACAGATAAAGCAACGGCGGGCCAGTGCCCGCCGTTTCATTATCGGGGTGACCCCGTTACTGGCGCTGGATGGCGGTCACCGTCAGCTTGCCCGCCGGGTTCTCGGCGTGGAAGCGCACCGCATCCCCCACCTTCAGACCCTGGAGCAGGGCCGGATCGGCCACCCGAAACACCATGGTCATGGCCGGCATCTTGAGGTTGTCGATGGCCTCGTGCTTGATGCCTACCTTGCCGTTGGCCGCGTCGATGCGGCTGATGACCCCCTGGGTCATCGCCATCTCGCCCATCTCGTTCATGCCTTCCATCTGGCTCATCTGGCCCATGTCGTGGCCGGCATGGTTCATCATCTCCTCGGCCTGCAGGCCGGTGTGAGCGGCGAGACCAAGCAGCAGGGTCAGGGTCAGTGTCTTGTAGTTCATGGTGTTTCCTCGTCGTTTATTCACATTCTTGGTTGTTAAAAAGGGCGCAGCCACCGGGTTAGCCGGCGGGTTGGTGCTCGGTCGCTCCCAGGTGCCGGCTGCGCCACAGGTAGAAGGCGGCGGGCAGCACCAGCAGGGTCAGCACCAGCGCGCTCACCATGCCGCCGATCATGGGGGCGGCGATGCGCTGCATTACCTCGGAGCCGGTGCCCTGGCTCCACATGATGGGCAAGAGGCCGGCGATGATGGTCACCACCGTCATCATCTTGGGGCGCAGGCGCAGGGCGGCGCCGTGGATCACTGCCCGGTGCAGGCCTGCCTGGTCCGGCTTGCCGCAGGCCACGAGGTCATCCCAGGCGTGGTTGAGGTAGACCAGCATCAAGACGCCGGTCTCCACCGCCACCCCGGCGAGGGCGATAAAGCCCACCCCGACTGCCACCGAGAGGTTGAAGTCGAGCAGCCAGAGGGTCCAGATCCCGCCCACCACCGCCAGCGGCAAGGTGGTGAGGATGAGCAGCACCTCCTGAACGCGACGAAACGCCAGATAGAGCAGCAGCACGATAATGGCGACCGTGAGCGGCACCACGTAGGCGAGGCGCGCCTTGGCCCGTTCCATGTACTCATATTGGCCGGACCAGGTGAGGGCGTAGCCCGCCGGCAGCACCAGCTGCTTACCCACCTCGGTCTTGGCCTCGGCTACAAAGGAGCCAATGTCGCGGCCGCGAATATCCACGTAGACCCAGCCGTTGAGGCGAGCATTCTCACTGCGCAGCATGGGGGCCTCGTCGCTGATGTAGACCCGGGCCACGTCCGCCAGGGCGATACGCGCGCCGCTCGGGGTGACCAGCGGCAGCAGCTCCAGGCTGGCCACCGAATCGCGATAGCTCTGGGGGTAGCGCAGGTTGATGGGGTAGCGCTCGCGCCCCTCGATGGTCTGCCCCACCTCCATGCCACCCACTGCGGTGGCGAGCACCGCCTGCACGTCGGCGATATTGAGGCCATAACGGGCCGCCTTGAGCCGGTCGATATCCACCTTCACATAGCGGCCGCCTGCTACCCGCTCGGCGTAGACCGATGAGGCGCCCTCTACCTTGCCGACTACTTGCTCAAGCTGTTGGCCGAGCTGCTGGATCACCTTGAGATCGGGCCCCGCAATCTTGATGCCGACCGGGGTCTTGATGCCGGTGGCCAGCATGTCGATGCGGGTCTTGATGGGGGGCACCCAGGCGTTGGTGAGACCGGGGAAGCGGATCAGGGAGTCGAGCTCTTCTTTCAGCTTCTCAGGGGTCATGCCGGGGCGCCACTGGTCGCGGGGCTTGAGCTGGATGCTGGTCTCCATCATCACCAGATCGGCGGGGTCGGTGGCCGAATCGGCACGCCCCGCCTTGCCGAACACGTTCTGCACCTCGGGCACGGTACGGATGAGCTTGTCGGTCTGCTGCAAAATCTCCCGCGCCTTGCCCACCGAGATGTTGGTCGCGGTGGTGGGCATATACATGATGTCCCCCTCATCCAGCGGCGGAATGAACTCCGAGCCCAGGTACTTGAGGGGCCAGAAGCCTGCCACCGTCACCACGGCGGCGATGGCCAGCGTGGTTTTCGGACGGGCCAGCACGGCCTTGAGCAGCGGCACATAGCCCTGGCTTAGCCAGCGGTTGAGGGGGTTGGCCTGCTCCGCCAGCACCTTGCCACGGATGAAGTAGCCCATGATCACCGGCACCAGCGTGATGGCGAGCCCGGCCGCCGCCGCCATGGCGTAGGTCTTGGTGTAGGCGAGGGGGTGGAACATCCGCCCCTCCTGCGCCTCCAGCGCGAACACCGGCAAAAAGCTGATGGTGATGATGAGCAGGGAGAAGAAGATGGCGGGCCCCACCTCGATGCTCGCCTCGACGATCACTTGCCAGCGGTTCTTCTCTGTCAGCTCGGTGCGCTCCATATGCTTGTGGACGTTCTCGATCATCACGATGGCGCCATCCACCATGGCGCCGATGGCGATGGCGATGCCCCCCAGCGACATGATGTTGGCGTTGATCCCCTGCAGGTGCATGACGATGAAGGCGGTCAGGATGGCGATGGGCAAGGAGATGACGACCACCAGGGATGAGCGCAGGTGGAACAGGAAGGCGAGGCAGACCAGCACCACCACCGCGAACTCCTCCAGCAGCTTGCCGGAGAGGTTGTCGATGGCGCGCTGGATAAGGTCGGATCGATCGTAGACGGTGACGATCTCCACCCCTTCCGGCAGGCTGCTTTTGAGCTCTGCGAGCCGTTTCTTGACCCCGTCTATGGTGTGCTGGGCGTTCTCGCCGAAACGCATGACGATGATGCCACCGACCACTTCCCCTTCGCCATTGAGCTCGGCGACGCCGCGTCGACTCTGGGGGCCGGTGACCACATCCGCCACGTCACCCAGCAGCAGCGGGGCGCCGCGCACATTGGTACCGAGCGGGATCTGCTTCAGATCCTCCACGCTCTTGAGGTACCCGTTGGAGCGCACCATGTACTCCGCTTCCGCCATCTCGATGACGGAGGCGCCTGTCTCCTGGTTGCCCTGCTGGATGGCGGTCTCGATAAGGGAGAGCGGGATGCCGTAGGCGCGCAGCTTGTCGGGATCGACCCGCACCTGATACTGGCGCACCATGCCGCCCACGGTGGCGACCTCGGAGACGCCGTCCACCGTCTGCAGCTCGAACTTGAGCAACCAGTTCTGCAGCGAGGTGAGCTCGCTCAAGTCGTGCTTGCCGGTTCTGTCCACCAGCGCGTACTGGTAGACCCAGCCCACCCCGGTAGCATCGGGGCCGAGCTGGGGGCGGGCGGAGGCGGGCAGGTTGGGCGCAACCTGGCTCAAATACTCCAGCACCCGGGCGCGGGCCCAGTAGAGGTCGGTGTTGTCGTCAAACAGCACATAGACGAAGGAGTCGCCGAAGAAGGAGTAGCCGCGTACCGTGGTGGCCCCCGGCACCGCCAGCATGGCGGTGGTGAGCGGGTAGGTCACCTGATCCTCCACCACCTGGGGCGCCTGGCCCGGGTAGGCCGTCTTGATGATCACCTGCACGTCGGAGAGATCCGGCAGGGCGTCCACCGGGGTCTGCTTGACCGACCAGAGCCCCCAGGCTGTGAGCATGACGGTCAGCAGCAGCACCAGAAAGCGGTTGCCCACGGACCAGCGAATAATCGACGGGATCATGATTGGGCTCCTTGCTCATTTGGTGCAGAGAGCTGAACCTGTTTGTCGGCAAGGTAGCAAATGATGGCAGGGATCATGACTTGGCTCCCATATCGTGCTGGCTATGGTCCATGCCTTCCATCTTCTCCATCTCATCCGTTGCGGGCTTGGTGGTGTCGCCGCTTGTCGGCGCTTGCTGCTGATGGATGGTGGTGATGCTGTACTCATCTCCCTCCTGCATCACTTGCAGATGCAGGGTCTGACCCTCGGTCAGCTTGCTCATGTCGACCCCGTCCGCCACGGTGAACTCCATCTCCATGGCGGGCCACTGCCACTCGGGGATGGGCTGGTGGGAGACCATCAGGGTGCGGTTGGCGAGATCGATACTTTCAACCTCGCCCTGAGTCCACACCTGAGCCGGGCGCACCGCCGTCATGCGCTGGAAGTCCGAAGTGATGGCCGATTCGGAGTCGAGCAGGAACTGGGCCGAGCTGACGATGCTGTCCCCCGCTTCAACCCCCTCCTGGATGGCCACCTTGTCGCCAAACTGGGGGCCCAGGGTAACGGCCACCGACTTGAAGCTGCCATCTCCCAGCGCCAGCACCAGCCTGTCCTGGCTGCCGGTGCGGATCACCGCCTCGCTCGGCACCACCAGCCGGGGCTCTCCCTTGCTGGTGCGAATGGCTACCTTGGCGAACATATTGGGTTTCAGGAACTCGTCCGGGTTGGCGAAGCGCAGCCGTACCTTGAGGGTGCGGGTGGAGGCATCCAGGGTCGGGTAGAGGTAATCGACCCGGCCCTGCCAGCTGCGGCCGGGGGCGTAATCCAGGGTCATGGTGACCGGATCGCCCACCTTCAGCTGGGCCGCCTGGCGCTCGAACACCTCGGCACTGACCCACACCTGCTTGAGGGTGCTGATGTTGAACAGCGCCGCGGCGGGCTCCACATACTGGCCCTCGCGCACCTTCAGCTCGGAGACATAACCGCTGCTCGGGGCATAGATGCGCACCGTCTCCTGCACCTGACGACTGCGCTTGAGGGCGGCTATCTGATCCGCCGGTACCTGCAGGGACTTGAGCTTGCCCTCGGCGGCGCGCAGCAGCAGCGGGTTGGCGGTGTTGAGGGCGAGCAGGTACTCGTGCTGGGCGTTGACCAGATCCGGGGCATAGAGCTCGTAGATCAGGCTTCCCTTGCTGACCTGCTGCCCCTCGCTCTTGATGGCGAGGGTGCGGATCCAGCCTGCCATGCGGGCGTTGACCGCCTCCAGTCGGTCCTCGTCATAGCCGACGTAGCCCACCGTCTCGATCTGCTGGTGGATGGGCAATCGTTCCACCTTGGCGAGGCGCACCCCCAGGTTCTGCTGGATCTCGGGGCTGATGGTGACGGTGCCCGGCGAGCCGCTCTTCTGCTCCTCGTAGACGGGAATGAAGTCCATCCCCATGTTGTCCTTGGCGGGGCCGTCGCGCTTGTCGCGGGGATCCATGGGGTTGACCCAGTAGAGGGGCGTCTTCTCGGCGCTGGCGCCATCGCCAGGCAGGTGGCTGGCGGCCCAGTAGCCGCCACCGGCGCCGAGGGCGAGCAGCAACGCGGCCATTAACAGGGTCTTGTTCATGACAGGCCTCCGGCACACAGCGGGCGGGAGGGCCGGGCGCACGAGGGTGCGAACGTCTTGGGTGATGACATGGTACTTCTTCTCTCGTATCGGGCCGTCCGGCCGTGAGCGGATGCGGTGCAACAGGCACGTGGCGCTCGGCTCGCGGTGGACAGGATTGGCCGACAATCGGGGCACCGCCGACGGAGCGGCCGGTGCACGGTATGGCGATGGCAGCACCATCGCACGGGCTATCGGGAGAAGTGGTTTCTAATGGCGCAGCACGGACAGCATCAGATGCCGTCTGGGCCAGGAGGGCGGATGGGTACCACGCAGGCGCAGGAAGGGATCCCGAAGCCAGTTGTCCAGCAGGGGACCGACATGCCACGAAGGGGGCAGCAACAACAGCGGAAGCAGCAGCAATGACAGCAGCAGGCCGAACAGGGGAGGCGCATTGGCAGCACCGGAGAAGCCGCTCTGCATCTGACACTCATCCCCCGACAGGGACTCCGCATTCACTGTGCCCGAATGGCAGGAGAGGGGAGCTGTGCCGGCCTGGTCATGGTTCATGGCGGCGTGCTGTACCGACTCGCTCCCGTGCAACCCATGAGACAGGGGATGGGGCTGTGCCATCGGGGTCAGGGTGGTGTCGGGTGAGTGGCTTGTAAGGGCGGTGGCCGCACCATGCCAGCTGATGCAGAGGGTGAGATTGCAGACGAGCAACAACGCCAGCAATAGCCGGGCGATGAGTTCTGTGGGCAATCTCGATGACAACATGGCGCATCTTTCCTGTGACGAATATGAGAAATGTAAACCTTACCAACAGGAGAAGGTCAAGGTATGGCAGACCCGCTCTGCCAAAGAGTTGATATGGATTAAGAAATGGCGGGGCTATAAACGAAAAAGCCCCCGCATCGGCAGGGGCTTGGGGTCGGGAGATGGCAGAGATCCGGGCCAGGAGGCCCGGCACCGGGATCAGGCGAAGCAGGTCCAGATGGGGGCGTGATCGGAGGGTTTCTCGATGCCGCGCAGCTCGTAGTCGATGCCGGTCTCGGTCACTTTGTCCTTGAGGGCATTGGACGCCATGATGAGGTCGATGCGCAGGCCACGGTTCTCGTCAAAGCCCCTGGAGCGGTAGTCAAACCAGGAGAAACGCTCGCACTCGGTGGGGTTGGCGGCGCGGAAGGTGTCGGTGAGGCCGAAGCCTTTGAGCCGCTCCATCCACTCACGCTCGATGGGCAGGAAGGAGCACTTGCCATCCCGCAGCCAGCGCTTGCGGTTCGCTTCGCCGATGCCGATGTCGAGATCCGTGGGGGAGATGTTCATATCCCCGATCAGCGCTATCTGGTCGTCCGGGCTGTGGTGGGTCTCGAGGTAGTGCTGCAGGTCCTCGTAGAACTTCTGCTTGGCCGGGAACTTGGTCTCGTGATCCTGGCTCTCCCCTTGGGGGAAGTAGCCGTTCATCACCTTGATGAGGGAGCCATCTTCCCGCTTGAAACTGGCCATGATCATGCGGCGCTGGGCATCCTCGGGATCGGTGGGGAACCCCTTCTGCACGTCGATGGGCGCCTGCTTGCTCATGATGGCGACCCCGTAGTGACCCTTCTGGCCGTGGAAGACCACGTGGTAGCCCATGGCCTCCACGTCCGCGACCGGGAAGGCTTCGTCGTGGACCTTGATCTCCTGCAGGCCGATCACATCGGGCTGGTGCTTGTCGATGATGGCTTGCAACTGATGAAGACGGGCGCGCAGGCCATTGATATTGAAAGAGATGATCTTCATGTCAGGGATGCTCATGTCGTTTTTATTAGTCGCTATTGGACTAGGAATCCGGTCTGGATGCAAGTTCAGGTGCCGGGCTATCGGTAACCTGTTCACGAGCTGTCGCGAGAGGCTGTCAGCAAAGTGAAGCGCAGCGCAGGAACCGGAGCGTATAGATATACGTGAGAACTCTTGGTTACAAATAAGCGAGCAGCACATGAGCCTTGATCACGGCCTCGCAGCAAGATCGTGGGCAAGTTGTCAGCGGGTCATCTTTTTGACAAATACCACCACGAACAGCGCCAGCGTGAAGCTGCCGGTGAAGGCCTCGAAGGCGGCGAAGATCCGCGAGAGGCCGACCGGGGTGAAGTCGCCGTAGCCGAGAGTGGTGAAGGTCACCACGCTGTAGTAGAGGCATTCCAGCGGGAAGGTGGCGTTCTCTTCGAGGGTCGCCTCCGGGCGGTAGATGAGGTGGTTGCCCGCGAAGTTGAGGCCGCAGAAGAAGTAGAAGATGCTGCAGATGAAGATGAGCAGCAGGGAGAAGAGCACCACCCGCATGGGGGCCTCTCCGTAGCCACAGAAGAGATCCACTATCCAGGAGGCGAAGCGGTGATAGGACCAGAACGGCATCTGCAGGCGGCGCATGGTGAGCTCCTGCTGGATGTAGCGGCCGGACATGGTGAAGATCCCCTGGGCCTCCGAGGCCTTGCGCAGATCCCGGTAGGTCTCTTCCGCCTCCTTGAACCAGACGCGGGCCTGCACCGGATCCCGCTCGCTTCGCCCCTTCCTGTCCTGCATCAGGCGCCTGCCGGTATCCAGGTTGTCGAGCCGGGTGTTCTTCCAGCGGATGCCGAGCAGGTTGACGTCGTGCAACTCGGCGCAGTGCAGGTTGGCGTCACTGACATCGGCCTTCATCAGGCTGCCGCCCTTGATGCGAATACCGTAGAGGTGCGCGCCGCGCAGGTTGGCGCGATAGAGGTTGCACTGCTCCAGCAGGAACCCCTGTGGCCCCTCTCTGTTCACCAGGTTGAGGCCGGCGAGATCGGCGCGGGCCAGTTGCAATCCGTGGCACAGGCCCCCCTGGCGCACATAGTGCTCCAGCGCTGCGGCGGTGTCCGGGGATGAGTGGGAGGCATGGGGGTCGTGCCAGTGGCACAGGTCGTGATCCCCCGCCTCTTCGCTGCAGTGGCGGCCATCTGCCACCAGGTATCGGCACATCCCCATGCTGTCGCCCCTCCTTGCCTGAGTCTGTATCAGCATAGGTGAGGGAGGCGCGCCGCTGGCTAGGCTATCTGGTTAAATTCCTGGCGCAGCTTGCGGAAGCGATCCTGCTGGGCGGGATTCAAGGGGATGCCCTCCAGCACCTCCAGGGTCTCTTTGCACTCGGCACCGAATTCCGGGCTCTTGCGGTGTTTCTGCATCAGTTGCAGCAGCACCTGGATCTTGTTGAGGGCGGCGCCGGTGTTGGCAGGAGCCCGGCGCAGGGCTTCGCGGAAATGGCCGAGGGCCTGCTCCAGCTCCCCGCTCTGGTAGGCCTTGATGCCCAGATCGTTGAGCTGCTGGTAGCGCTGACGGCGCTCCTGCACCGTCTTGTCGTCGCGGGTCACCTGGATGCAGGTGGTGAGCAGCCGGTCTTCGTCCTGTGCTAGCAGGGATTGCAGGCTCTCGGCGTACTCGAACTCCCCGAGCTGGTAGAGGGCGAGTATGGTCTCGCCGAGCAGGGCGGGGGGCATGGTCTCGGGCTTGTCCAGCCAGTTCTGGTTGGCGCGATAGAGCATCTTCTTGCCCTTGAGCAGTTCTCCCAGGGCAATCCGGACCCTGGCCTGACAGATCTGCTCGAACACCGGGTAGTTGAACTCCGACATCATCAGGGAATCGCGAATGCGCGACAGGGCGGAGTTCACCTGCTTTTGCAGATTGGCGATGTGATAGCCGTCGTTGCTGTTGAGGGCATAGAGCGTCAGGGTCTGGATGTAGGCCCCCAGGTAGTGGGGCGTGCGATGGATGGAGTTGCGCGACAGGTCGATGAGGGAGAGCAACACATCCTTGGCCTGGCCGTAGTCGTGGCGCTGCAGGCATACCTCTGCCAGCCGGCGGGAGAGCTGCACCGACTGGGGGGAGATGTCCACCGCCCGGCGCAGCTCCTGCTGGGCCAGCTCCTCCTTGCCCAGGGAGAGCAGGGACTCCGCCAGCCAGAGGTGGGCCTCCACCATCAGGGGGGTATTCTTCAGCGTCGCCTGCAGGTGGCTCACCGCCTCGTCATAGAGTGCCAGACGGTAGCAGGCCTTGCCCAGAGTCAGTCTGGCCCAGCTGTTCTCCTGGCCGGCCAGCAGCTGGCGCATCAGGCTGCGCGCCTCCTTGGCCTGGCCGAGCTTGAGCTGGGTGTCGGCCTGCAGGCAACGGCAGAAGTTGGCGAAGCGCGGCGCCGCATCGGCCTGCCTGGCGCAGGCTTCGACCAGCGCCGGCAGGTCATCCCGGGTGAGGGCGGTGAAGACGCTCTCCAGGGCCTGGCGGCGGGCGAGGGCGCGCTTCAAGCGAAACGAGAACTGCTCCTGGGAGAAGGGTTTCATCAGGTATTCGTCGGGCTCGGCTTCAAGGGCGCTCAGCACCATGGCACGGGAGCTGTCGCTGCTGACCATGATCACCACGCTCTGGGGCGGGATCAGCTGCTGATCCCGCAGGCTCTCCAGCAACTGGCGGCCGTTCTCACCCGCCCCCAGCTCGTAGTCGAGCAGATAGATGTCGAAGCTCTCTTTCTGGCAGCGACGGCGCGCCTCGTCGGCAGAATTGATGTAGGTGATGCGGCTGATGCCGATGTTGATCAGCATCGCCTTCATCATCATCTGGAAGGATCGCTGCTCGTTGACCAGCAGGATGCGCCTGGGCTTGGGCTGTGCTTTCTTCTCTGGTGCGGGATCCGGTGTCTGCATCTGTCTTGCATCGAGGCGCTGCGGGCTGGTGGGAGAAGTGTGCCACCAAAGTCCGCAGGCAGGCAATTGAACATGGGAAGGGTTCCCGTTTTTCCCGCCGAGCGCAGAGCCGGGCCGCAAAAAATCATGGCGCGTACTTGATCTCCGTCAACCGGGCACGAGATGACAGTGGCGCGGTTCCATCCGTTTTTTAGACTTGAAGGGAGGCAGATCCCGGCGATCTGCAGACGGGCAGCGGGCCCGCCGATGTTTTACCCGCACCATAAGGAGGAATCAAATGAGTTTGCTACCGAGCCGAACCAGCCTGTTTGATGACCTGTTCCACGACATGGCCTCCGGTTTCTACATCCGGCCCCTGCACGGGGATCCCCTGCCCAGCCAGATCAAGCTGGATCTGAGGGAGAGCGACGGCGGTTACTTGCTGCAGGCCGAGTTGCCCGGGGTGGCCAAGGAGGACATCCACGTGGACGTGCACGGCAAGCTGGTGACCCTGAAGGCGGAGATCCGCCAGCACGACAGTCAGAACAAGGAGGACAGGGCCCTGCGCAGCGAGCGCTACTATGGCAGCGTGTCACGCACCGTCGAACTGCCGGTGGAGGTGGCGCCGGACAAGGTCAGCGCCCGCTTCGACAACGGCATCCTCACGTTGCAACTGCCCAAGCAGGCGGTCACCCCCGCGCCCCATCGGGTCCCCATTGAATAGCCGTCCGTCATGAAGAGGCCCCGCATTGCGGGGCCTCATTGCTCATGGCTGGCTGCGCACCAGATAGGGGGCGAACTCCGGCGTGTGGCGTGCAACAAACCCCTGATCCGTCTTCTCGATGAGATAGACCGCCAGCTTGTGCTCGGTGGCAAAGGCCATCGCCTGCTCCGGCCCCATCACCATGAGGGCGGTATCGAGGGCGTCGGCCTCGAGCGCGGTCGGGGTGATGACGCTGGCGGAGACCAGCTTGTGGGTGACGGGTTCGCCAGTGGCGGGATCGATGATGTGGGAGTAGCGTCGGCCATCGAGTTGGTAATAGTTGCGATAGCTGCCTGCGGTGCTGAGGGCCATGCCGTTCGGGGTGACCACGTCCTCGATGGCTCCCGGCCTGTCCGAGGGCTCGACGATGGCCACCCGCCAGGGGTTGCCCTTGTCGTTATGCCCCTTGCTGCGCACGGCGCCTGCCACCTCGACGAGGTAGTTGTGCACCCCCTTGCGCTCCAGCAGCGTGGCTATCTCGTCCGAGGCCGCCCCTTCCCCCAGGGTGGAGAGATCCAGATAAAGGTTGGGGATGCTCTTGCCGAGCAGAAAGTGGTCCCCTTGCGGCGTCAGGCTCAGCTTGTCGATGCCGACCCGCTCCCGTGCCTGGGTGATCTGCTCCGTGGTGGGCCGCTTGGCCGGACGCTTGTCCGGCCCGAAGCCCCACAGATTGACCAGGGGACCCACGGTGACGTCCAGTTTGCCCCGGGTGAGGCGTCCCGCATCCATGCCCTGCCGCACTATCCTGGCCATGCTGGCCGGTATGGGCATGGGGGCCTTGCCTGCGTCCCGGTTGAAGCGGGAGATGAGGGAGTCCGGATCATAGGTGGAGATCTCCTGGTTGAGTCGCGCCAGCAGGGCATCGACCTCCCCCTGCAGTGCAACCTGGCCGCCGGGGAAGGGATCGCTCAGGGTCACCGCGTAGTAGGTGCCCATGGTGCTACCCTGAATGCGGGTCTGGGTCGGGGCCGGCTGACAGGCGGTCAGCAGCATCAGATAGAGCAGCAGGCTGAGGGGGGCCAGGGAGAGGGTCTTCATCTTGCATTCTCGTGAAAGTCGTCGACGGGGGAGCAGCTTAGCCAAGGGGGCCTGGGTTGACGAGCCCCTGACGCCGGACTTGGCTGGAAATAATTAAGCGACGCTGGCGGTGAGCCAGCGGATCTGTTTCACCGTCAATGCCATCGGGGAGTGACCTGGTCCGCAGCTTTGAGTAAAAGCCGTCTTCCTCCGGCGACATTTGGGTACAATAAAGATCGATCATGACAGCATCTTTAGCGTGTCGCCGAGCGATTCGCCAGACAAGGGTGTTGCCATTCCTCGTCAATCAAAGGAGAAGATGATGAAAAAGGTGTTAACCCTGCTGCTTCTGAGTTCACTGGCAGCCCCGGTGCTGGCCGATGAGTGCGCATTGGTCATCGAAGGCAATGACGCCATGCAGTACAACCTCAAAGAGATGAGCGTGCCGGCCACTTGCAAGGAGGTGACGGTGACTCTCAACCACACGGGCAAGTTGCCGGTGGCCAACATGGGTCACAACTGGGTGCTGGCCAACACCGCCGACTATCAGGCCGTCGCCACCGCGGGCATGAGCGCCGGTGTCGATCATGACTACCTGCCCAAGGACGACGCCCGAATCCTGGCGCACACCAAGCTGGTGGGCGGCGGCGAGAGCACCAGCGTCACCTTCAAGACCGACGGGCTGGCAGGCAAGGATCTCACCTTCTTCTGCTCCTTCCCCGGCCACTTCGCCATGATGAAGGGCGCTTTCAAGGTCGGCTAAGCCGCTTTGCCTGTCATGACATTAAAAAGCCGGGATCTCCCGGCTTTTTCATTGGGGTTTACATCGGGGGGAGAAGGGCGGTGAATAAGCGTTTCTTTTCATGATCTGACCGGCGGTAGCCGGAGAATCAATGAGATAGACTGGGCCGTAAACGGGCCAGCGTCCCGCCGATGAACCGAACGGATAGAGAGAATGAGAGCAGTCAAATGGGTGCTCGGCTGCTGCCTGCTGCTGGTGTGTGCCATCGCGCTGGCGGCGGAGCCCCCGGTCAAGAAGAGCCGCAACGGCATCTGCCATCCCAAGGGCGGCACCTACTACAGCCGCACCAAGTACTACGAACCCTACGACAGCATGCAGGCTTGCCTCGATAGTGGAGGCCGGGCTCCCAAACGCTGATCCTGCCTGTTGTTTAGCCGATCGGCTGCAGAGTAAAGAAGGCGATGGCCGTCTTCTTCTGACACTCCAGTCGTATGCTCTCTTCCCCCGTGACCACCAGGGTCTCGTTGACCGCGACGGCTCGGCCATCCACCTCGAGCTGACCGCTCAGCAGATGGCAGAGGTAGGTCTTGTCCGTCTCCAGGGTGAGGGTCAGGGGGAAGGGCACATTGAGCACCCGCACGTTGGCGCTGAGGCGTTTCGGGTCGTAGATGAGCCCCAGATCCGTCACCTCCTTTTTCAGCAGCTCGCAGTGGGTCTCATCATCCCCGCTGAAATGGGCCGCCTCGAAGGTGGCATAGGGGTGGCCGTTGAGCACGAAACCGGCGCCGCTGACGGGCAGCAGGATGCGCTGATAGCCGGGAAACTTGGAGAAGGGGCCCGCCGCCTTGATGGGGGCCGAGCTCAGTCGGTAGTCAAAATCGAGCTTGTCCAGGCTCGAGCCCGGGGGAGAGACAAGGATCTGGGCCGTGGTGCCCTGCTTGTTTTTCCAGGGCATCTTTAGCTGGTCAGACTCTTTAATCAGGGTGATCACGTTGGCGCCTCGGCAAGGAGTGGGGAGAGTGAGGCCAAGTGATACCATCCCGCACGCCCGCCCACAAGGCGCGGGGGGCTGGGGACGGTCCGACTGTCCAGAATGTCGTCACTCTGGCCCCTGACCATCACAGGCTCCTGGATGAGGTGCTCAAGATGTCGCCGATCGGCGGAGTGGGGGTGAGTCAAAGGTCGAGGCTGTGATCCTGACGCTGTTAAACGAGCTCGAGGTCGCTACACTGGCACTTCTGCCGTATGGAGGCCCCATGACCCACAAGATCATTCTGGATACCGATCCCGGTATTGACGACGCCATGGCAATACTCTTTGCCGAGGCCCACTCTGCCATCGACTTGCTCGCCATCACCACGGTGTTTGGCAACGCCACCATAGAGAACGGGACCCGCAACGCGCTCTGGCTCAAGCAGAAATACGGCACCCTCACACTTGAAATATAAAACACACCCTCACACAATTTGTTTCTCGAAAAAATATATACTTTATCTCTAATCGCTGGAAATAGTTCTGCCTCTTTATTTTTTGCTTCCACGTCATGGAGGGTATAGATATGCCGGTGCGCTATGTCGAAGTTGGTGATATGACCATCGATGCCACTCCTACTTTCCTCATAAACGAAGATGGCGAGAACTGTCTCTCCTGGGGTAAAGACGGTCTTATCATCAAGGACATGATCTTGTTGTTCGATTCACAAGACCAGCCTATCAACGCCGCCAACGAGTATCTGATCCACTGCAAAACCGTCAATATGAACCAAGACCTGCGCAGCCTTGCCAAGGGATTGATGCACTTCTTTGACTTCCTAGAGAGAAACGGATTAGCTTGGGATAAGATGCCACGCCCGCGAAACCAGCGCCCGCTATATATCTTTCGCAATTACTTGCAAGCGCTGCATGATGATGTCGATCCGGTGTCAGGTAAACGCAAACTTGCAAGTACAACGGCAAAGAGCTATCGAGGGGCAGCTGTGGGCATGTATGTATACTGGTTAGGCTACGGCAAGGTATTTGAACGAGATCCGTGCCGATTCTATGAGGCAAAAATTCGTGATGAACGAATACTTGGACATATCAACCGTTATATCAAAGTCCAGATGACTGACCTCAGGCTCACAGCACGAGACATGGTAAAGAACTCCAAGCAACCCAATCATATGAGTCCCATGCTAAAAGAGCAACGTCCTGAACTACAAGCATTGAGAACCGTTCTCCAAACTGGTCGTAGCTATGCGCAAGTGAATGGAGAGTACGTTGCAAAGAAGATTTCTGTAGAAACCCGTATAGCAGTGCTGTTAGCCCTATATACAGGGATGCGCCGCCAGGAAGTACTTACGTTCAGCAGCAAAATGGTACGAATGCCACATCCCGGGGAGAAGGCGATAGCGGTCATGATTGGCCCGAATATTTGCTGTCATACTAAGGGTGGGGAGTCAGGTGAAATTAAAGTGCCAGCATGGTTGATGCAACAATTAGTCAATTACAAACAATCTGCACGCTACAAGCAGCGATTGGTTAAATTCATTGAGAAAACCCAAGACCCATTTGTCTGTCGTTATCCACCGTTGTTGCTAAACAATAAGGGACTACAATATAGCGAAAACTCATTAAATGCACGCTGGGGCGAAATTCGCAATGCAATACGTATAGATCACGACATGCCAGAATTCACACATAAATTTCACAATTTGCGCTCGACCTATGCAACATATCTGACAATTGCTCTGCTGCAACTAAAGTATTCCAGTGATCATTCAGAACATCCAAATGAGCCGATGATGAGCAGAGACCAAGTTGAGGCAGAGGTTCAGGCTAGATTGAGGCACTCCTCACCCCAAACCACCGCACTCTACGTCAAATTCTGGGAAGATTACCATCTGGGGCGACAATCTGACCGAATACACCAAGACGGTCTTGACAAAATTTATAGCGACGATAGCTCCATTGGTATATGGAGTGATCTGCTCTCCGAGGCTCGTTAATTAGGGGGGGAATAGCATGGCAAAATTACAGCGGGCTAAGTTGAGTAAGGAGAGACTTTCGTCCTTCAGACGTTCAAATAGCGTCACTCCACTCGAATATACCCATCTGGTATTACATGTAAAGCACTACAGTAATACAGAGGGTGTGTTGAAACCAATCTACGTTTACCGTGCACTGTATAATAGTGTTCCCCCCGTAAATTCCGTCGGCAAGACCGTCATGCATATAGACCGTCTGCCCCTGGTGCAAAACATCTACACATGGTTAGTAGAAATAAGTTGCCTGAGCGGAAGTACTGCTAATTACTATTTCGATTCACTTTCACATTTTTTTCGTTTTTGCGATGCCAATGAATACAAAGCAGAGTTGATCAACAAAACTGTTAGTGCATATGCGCAGCATATTATAAATCTGGTACGGGCCAAACCAGAATCATCGGAGGTGTTTCGTGGAAGGGCCAATGTATTTACTGTGTTTCTAAGGTGGGCGGGACATGATGATCTTGCTAGGTTATTGCCACAAGTTTCTCGCAATCGAACCCATGTGGGTAAGACCATAGCCTATACCGACGATGAACAGATTGGTGTGACTCGCGACCTATTTCGCGTGTTTAACGTACTTGCCAGCCGTCTGAAAACAGGTGAGCCAACTACCTGCCCGTTTGATCAACCAGTTGCGGGTTGGGATGTGCTGAATTCGAATCGTACAGCGTGGTATAACAAACTGACCGCGACAGCTCTCTTTTTGACCTGTAACTTTGTCGGTGACAATAGCACACCACTACGCAACTTGCGTCGGAGTGATGTTGCAGCTCGAGAATTCTATTTTGACAAGACAATCAATCTTTATCGCTTGGTTACCACCAAAGGTCGGCAGAACGGGCAGAAGAATGAGTGGGACTTGGGTTTCACCCAACGAGGTCGGGACTTTTTTAGAGCCTATTTGTGCTGCCTCGATCTATTCGACCTACCAGATGACGCATACTTGTTCCCGTATTTTATCCACGGCAAATATAAGGGAAACATAAATCAAGATATTTTGAAGGCATACAGCCATTGGTTCATCGCCCGATGTCAACATGGTGTGCGACCTATAATTGGGCGTTTTCGACAGAGCAAGAGTAGTGGGCTGATGGCCGATACTAATTCTGTGGCAATCGTTGCAGAGGGGTTGAACAATCTTAAAACCACGGTTGCTAGGCATTACCTGAATGGTAACCCTCACAATAATCGCAATCGCTTGGGGAGTGCCGCTGAGGCCTTGGAGCTCACAGCTCGCGGAGCTACTGTCGAAGAAGCGCGCAATGTTGTCGAGGCAAAGTACGGTCGGCCACTGCGTGTGATGGAAATCGTTACAAGAGGTGAACATGCACCGACACAGACCAAAATAGGTACGCGTTGCATGGAACCATTCGGGGAGAAGGCGCAACGTCTGAAATGGGAACTGGTCAAAGGCGGGCTGTTAGGCGAGGATGAGTCGGTCCCATGTTTCAAATTTTTGGAGTGCTTTGGGTGTAGTTTTCGGGCGTTGGTCGCCGAGGTTGATGACTTATGGTGCATGATGAGCTTTCGTGAAAGTCTGTTGGAGGCACTGCAGCGCCCGACCATCAATCATCACCTTCCTGTAGACAAGGTGCGTGATGTCATTGCTCAGACTCAAGCCATACTGGCTGATGTTGAGCGCGACTATCCAGATGTGTACGCTGGCGCAGTCGACAAATTCAATCATCAAGTCCATCCGCTTTGGGATGATGAGGACTCATTAAGCGACCTGTTTTATATTTGGTGAGGAGTCTGAGTATGGACCCATTATTCAAGCCCAGTGTTGGAGCACCTGACGTTATTGCACCACAGTATGTAAAGTTGGCAATGGATAATGACGACTTGGCACAATTGGCAAAAGTTATAGTTACCTATAACGACGATGGCCAACCACTGAATTATCTGACGGATGATGAGTGGGATTTTACGGCTTACATCCAAACCAAGTTGGCAAAAAACCATAGTAGCGCGGTCTGGAGATGGAAGAATGTACCTGATGCTTTCCAGCTGACATTAAAGCGTCTTCTGTACACACACCTGTTTGAGACACGTCGTACTTCAATCGAAGGGATGTCCGGGCTCACAAAAACGTTCAGAGATTGGTCAGTCCTAGCACGACTTTGTCAACAGTGCGAACTTCCCAGTCTGTCAGCTTTGGGACAGGTGCAAACACAGCGAAAAATACTGGCGGCACTGAAAGAGAGTCGATACGCACTATATTCGGTAACGTCTTACCTTAATGCTATCGCACTGGCACACCGATATAAATTCATAAATTTCCCAATTGCAAACAGTGCACAACTAGCGAAGAAGTTATGTGATCCAAGTAAAAGCAAGCAACAAACACTAGCAATCCCCCAATCGCTTGCAGCGCAGATTTACTCTCACGCTATCAACCGTATTGAGATGTGGTATGGAAAGCGTGTCGCGTTAGCGAGTCTTTTCGATGAGTATCTTGACCTGAAAGAAAAACAAGTTTCGCATGATGATTTTGAAGTATTAACCCGTCGTATCGACCTCCTCAGGTCTGAATTTCAAGTTGAACACAAAAAGGCCTCATGTGAGGTGCTTGTCACGATGCTATACAATGACATCCTGGTCACCTGTGGAGCATTGATCGGTGCGATCAGTGGAATGCGTTACTGCGAATGGTATGAGCTGGACTCGAGCTCATATCAGGAGGAGACCTACAAGGGCGTAACTCATTGTCTCTTAGTTGGTAAGACCAGCAAACTCAATCATGGTATCCCAAGACACCATGCTTGGGTAACAGCCCCGGTGGCAAGGCTAGTGATAGAGTTGCTCACTGCTGTGTCGGATCCACGGCGTACGCGGTTATTGATACAAGCCAACGATCTAGAGTTGTCAGGTCAACCACTGGCTGCTGCGAAATTGGCTGAAAGTTCTAAGTCTTTATTCCTCGCACTTGGTGTCCATTCTAACCATGGTAAAGCTGTTATGGTCGCGAGTAGCAGCATCAATTCGGCACTTAAACGGTTTGTAGCCAGCGTCCCCAATGAGGATGGCACACTGGGTGCGTACCTTCGAAAAGAGCACCTTGCCGAATTCAAAGCACTTAACCGTCAGTGGAGCTCTGATATACCGCTTGATAAGCTATGGCCTATCGCAACTCATCAGTTCCGCCGAACATTTGCTGTTTTCCTACTGCGTAACGGCTTTGGCTCTTTCCTGCAAGTGAAGGAGCAGTTCGCCCACCATAACCTCAGCATGTCTATATGGTACGGACGTAATTCTGAGGTGGCTACTGCGTTCGATATGGAACAGGATACCGAACTCCAGGCCGAGTTAGCCGAGATGAATACCCTCCTGATGACCGACATAGCAGAAAAGATTTATCTATCGGATGAACTTATTTCGGGAGGTGCAGGACTTAGTATCCGAGCGCAAATAGCCCAAGGAAATATAGTATTCGAAAGCCGAGAGGAAATTGAGGCCGCTGTGCGTAATGGCGATCTAACGATTGTGGATAATGGACATAGCCTGTGTCTGAATCCAAGTTGCGGTCGACTCGACTGCACCATTGATCCTGTCATTAATCCAGTGTTGTGCAGTCATGATGTGATCATGGAACAACATGCCCAACGGCGGGTTGAGCTTCGCTCACGCTTGATTCGTCGTCACAAATATGCAGTCGAGCAAAATCTGAATCAACCCAACCTGCTAGCTAAAACGCTGGTTGGAATTCGCGCTTGCGAGAAAATCATGACTGACCACGGCATTGAATTTGAGCCCTACGGCGCTCTGATTGATATAAAAATTCTGGAGGGGGTATGAACCACAAGCTAGGTAAGACGGAGATCCAGCTGGCAATTTTCGAGGAAACCCTTGAACGTTTAATCAAAGGTGAAGGCAAGTATGTCGTAGCTGGATCCAAACTGTCTATGGCCCAGCTTGCTCGGGAGGCAGGAGTTGGGAGTGGAACGCTTTACTACAAACCATATTCAGAGTTTCGTGTCAGGGCTATGAAGAGTATTGCTCAATACAACGTAGGGCACGTTGGAAACCAGCCTGTTGCTACCAATAATGGAGCTGAGTTACTGACCCTGCGTGATGACAGAAACAACGAAAAGAGACTTAAAGAGAACTACAGGGAGACCTGCAACGAACTGAGGGACCAAGTTAAGCGGCTCTGTGCAGAACGTTGTGCAGTGGAACATGCTTTGTATGTAGCCACAGTACGTGTAGCAGAGCTTGAACTGAAATTTGAGAAAGTGACCGGCAAGCAACCTGATGAGTACTTCATCGAAGAACGTGAACTAGTGTCGCTATTACCCAGGAATCTTCAATTGATCAAGTAAAAAAGGCTGAGGGCGTTGTTGCTCAAATCGGCTATTGAAACGCCACTATGGGATGAAAATAAAATTTCAGCCTACAGTTAGACAAATGTCGCCAAAATGGCGGCATTTTATCCACTTTACGTGAGTAAAGTGTCATCCTACGGTATGTTTTCCCTATTTATTCGACACAGTCATACATTACTCTAGTGATCTCGTTGCGACCTAACGTCCGCTTAAGGGGCTTGCAACGCATATCAAGAGTTATATGCTCTTGGTCAGCGTCCTGCTGCAATCGTTAGCTTATTCAAACAACACGGTATAGAGATAAGCGAAAATCTTGTGGTTTGCGTCATCAAGGGAGAACTGGATGAACTAAATCGAGTTGCTCTACCGAAGTCAGTAGTAATTCAACTGCAAATTGAAATAAACAACTTAGGGGCCGATTTATTATCCACTTAGTGTAATCAGAAGGTGGACTATAACTCCTCTTGCTTACCCACTCGCTGAACTCTAACCATAAAAAGTAACCGAGAAAGCATAACGATTAAGCTAACGGACGTCCAAAAGCGTAGCTTTTGGACGTCCAGAGAACGAAGTGAGCGATAGTTGAGCGCATTGTTAGGTTGCTTTATTCATGGCTGAATATTCTGACTAGGGTTGAGCTATTTTTAAGTGAAAGATTTTGGTTGAGGATTACGAGGTTATAGTTTTCGTTTCCATCTCTGGTTGATGGATATTTTATAGCATCGAATCCGACAGATTTCGCGCAGTCAGAAATAAAACGAGAAAAAACATACTTTGGCCTATACCATCCAGTGTTATCCTGCTTGGCACTCATTAGGGCTGAGTAGACTAGTGTATTTAAAAGGTCATGATGTTTTTCATGTGCGTCATATGGGTTTACTAGATCAAGAACTTTTATACTCTTATTGATTTTGATTTCAGCGATGTGGCAGCCAACCTCGCGCATTTCGTGAAAACAAGTCTCTGGAGTGCTTCCTAAATATAGGGCTGGAATTCCAGCATGATTGTACCTGCCCTCTGAGACAAAATTGTTTGGTGGGAAGTCGAAATCTGTAATCTCTGCTTTTTCGAGAGTTGATGAAGCTCTGCCTCTATACAGGTTTTCTGAAAGAGTTATTGGCTGTGAGATTTCGGAGAGGTTTTGTATAACGTCGTGTATTTTTTGCGCGAAACTGTGTTTGAGGATAAGGAATGGAGTGTGCTGAGACAGTTCTGATATTTCAATTAGATATTTCTCAAAGCCTTCAACTACGTCAAAAGGGAGGTTGTATGGCCAGATATTGTACTTTAGTTCCTCTCCACAGCGTGGGCATTCGAGCAGTCTGAGAAATCTAAAAAATTGTTCCTCAGTGTATATATCGCGAAGCCTAGAGCCTGAATAGAAGCAATTCAGGTCTATTCCGTTACGTTGAAAGGCTGCATCATCTGCAGCATAAGCGTGTGGCCAATTTTTTAGAAAGTCGTCATAGCAGTTATCACAGCATGCGATGTCGCTAGAAAACCAACTTTCAAGGTCTCGATAGAAAAATTCTTCAAACCAAAATTGGTCTTCTTCTTCAATGGCTGAGCGCTCTTCTGGGGTTAGCATATTCTTAAAAGTCTCTGCGCGGCCTAACAGTTATTAGATGGACGGTGGTACTAATCCGATATTATAGCCTTCAGTCTAACTCAGACAGCCCTGATAACCACCACGAAAAAATGCATTTTAAATAATAATATTACTAGCCAATCTATGGTGTTATGTATTCGTTTAACTCCCTATCTTAGCTCTACTTTAAGTCATTGAGCAACAATACACTCAAGGAGTGGCAATGGAAAGTTCCACCAAGTCTCCTCCTCTTGGACAAGTGGACAAGCAGGACTATGCTGTGTTCTCAAAGTGTTCAAATTACAATCACAGAAATTTTTAGCCATGAATTGGGCCTCTTAAGAGGCCCATTTGGGTGACTTTGAAATGAATGAGTACAGTATTTCTGGAAGGATGGTGCTTGATAGAATAATGGGGAGATCTTTTTTTACCCACTTTAGGAGCGCAACCTAGTGGTGGGTGGTGAGAATGCAGAGAACACCGACGCATTTTTGGAGAATTTTCACGATGACAGAGAAAAAACGACCGACCCTCGATGAGCTGCTCGAGGGATTGGATGGTCCCCGGATTGAAGTGGACTGGCGCTCGGGCGATGCACCGGATGTGCAACCCGAGTTGCTGGCCGAGGTTGACCCCGATGAGATCGGCTGGGATTGGGATGTCGAATCGGGTGACGTTCCCGATGAGGAATTGCAACCAGCTACAGGATCGAGGGGCGCTGGATGAACTGACCGCCGGTGTCGACCTGCTGGCGCACTGCGGCTCTGGCGGCTGGTGCTGGCCGATGCGCTGGTTCATCATGAAACTCGCAGTGGGACTGCCGCTGGCCGTTTATCGACCGGGTGGCGATCATCAACGATTGGTGGACGTTTTGGTACACGAACCATTAGACGCTGGAGGCCATTTTGGGGTTGGCGGAGCGCTACCTATACCCAGCGGCAACCATTCTTGGCAACGCGGCTTGCGGGAGCCCAGAGTCCAAAGCCTACCGCTCAGCGCGGGTGGTTAAAAGATCGCTCTCTGGAGTGGATTGCTCGTCGGGCCACAGATTGTGTTCCTCGATGACGGGTGGCCGGTCAGCGGGAAGATCCACGTCAATCGGGAGGCTCTCACTATCACTCGCCCAGGCATTTTTGATCGCTTCATATGGCACTTCATCTAGCGGAATGGTAATCCCCAGCGCAGGCCAGACCAACAGTCCATCATCCAGAACCATGTTGAACAAATCAGCTGCCGGTGCCCGGGCCAGTGTGGGATTAGGCTCAAAGTCTATACATTTAAGCCTATTCTCGTCAGCGATCATGATCCACACCCCATACGAGTGGATATTTACGACTGACTCATCTGGTGGGGGGTCGTCTGTACCAGGCCTGAATTTTAGGATCAGTTCGCCGTTTTTTGGGGTGCAATTGGATCTTGGTGTTGCAGGATGTTGAAGGTCAAAATGTAGATGTTGAAGGTCAAAACGGAGATGTTGAAGGTCAAAATGGAGATGTTGAAGGTGAATTTTAACAAAAAGAAACGCCGATAATTGGGATTGCGGACATCAGAACTCACGGAGAGTAAGACCACTAAGCTATTTACAGCCACGGTTACCTGTTTGAGTCACTAATGATTTACAGGAGTTTGCAACGATCTGGTTGTGGATATATAACCATGAGCGGCGCAATATTGCGCAGGGTAGCTGCACGCCAAAAACAGTACCTGGTGTAGGCCGCATGATCTTTGCTTTTGAGTACCCCTCAAAATATGAGGATTACCCTACAGAGGCGTGGTCAAAAAAAACTACACATCACCTGTCGTTATGCCGGAGGCTACTCAAATGAATAAACACACCGGAGCGAAGCACAAATTCAATGTGGTTACGGCGGCTCAACTGCGTGAAAAGGTACTTCGCCTGTCAGCGTGGCTGACGGCACAGCAGGTCTCCGACAACGCAGGATATAAGGGGGCAAACTCTTCAGCACTGCCAAATAAGTGGAAAAAGGCGGGGCAGATTTTCGCAATCTCT
Organism: Aeromonas sp. QDB31; assembly: GCF_027707605.1. NCBI lineage: Bacteria > Pseudomonadati > Pseudomonadota > Gammaproteobacteria > Aeromonadales > Aeromonadaceae > Aeromonas > Aeromonas sp. QDB31. The sequence goes on from NZ_JAPCIX010000009.1 coordinate 118,400, forward strand.
GTAGAGGGAAAAGATCTTTTCCCTGCCTATGGCTTAGGAATTGATGGTAAGCCTCTACCCCAAATGAAGGAGATACTGACTATTCTAGCTGCTCACAGAACGGCACTTGTGATCGCTTCTTGGTTTGTCAGTGCAAATAGCTGGCTTGGTGGCAAGACACCTATGGATGAGTTAGCTGAACGACCCTTGAATGTGCTTAAGGCGGCTCGAATGGAAGTGACCCCCATTGAACATGGATAAGTTACGCTGGAGTTAGCGGGCTGTCAGCACGGGGGTAAACGAGCAGACAACCAGCTTCTTCGAGCCACGTGTAAATGCGACGTAGAGATGTCTGGCATCCATTTCCTCAGGTGCAGTTATAACGGCCACTTCCGCCTCCAGGCCCTTCAGCAACAGGGTACTTCCAATAGCACGACGCGCAAGGGGCCGGCTCTCATGCCGATTTCGTTCGCGTTCCCGCACCGTGGCATCGGCAAAACTGCAACTGCCTCCAGCAGCCATTTGCATCGCGCGCAGACAGCAATACAAGACATCGGGGCGATAGACCCGAGCATTATTCTGTCGGGTCAACGCGCGCAGTGCCTCGATGGCAAGAGGGAAGCTTGGAGCTTGCGCGAAGGCGACCAGAGCGGCTTCAGCCTCTGTGGCAGGATTGCGTGCAGTCCCTTGAAGTAAGCTCCCCAGTCTGGGTAGCAAAGCCGCAGGACCTACCTGTGTCATCACCTCTGCGGCAAATGTCACCAGACGAGTCAGGGCGTCGGCAAACTGCAGGTTAAACATCACTCCAAACAGCGTGAGGTCGGCTAGGTCTACGGGCTCCACTGCGGACGCCCCCGGAGTTTGACTCGCCATTTGCCGACGACCGCGAGGATTACGGCTGTCTCCAATCACCAACACGTCACCATCCCGCGTAACAGCCGGTGTTAACGCTGCGGTCAGCCGTTGCTGAATAGCTGTCGCTGGCTGCAACTCTACAAAGACGACTTCAGGCGGGGCTTGGCGCAAATCAATGTCACCTCCCGCTAGGAGTATTCGCCGGCACTCCAGAAGCCATTGGCCGAACTCGGGTGTACCTGCATTCGTCCAGCGCCAGGGCTGATTCAGTTCACCGATAGCAGGAAAATGTGGAAGTACGTCGATATTCCAGTCAACCAGTTGGTTGCCGCGAAAGCCGAAGATAGCTTGCATCGGGTCGCCAAGGACGCAGGTGGGAAGCACCATGGAAAGTTCTGTCACCAGAGCGTGTTGTACCAAATTGCAGTCCTGATACTCATCGACAATCAGGTGGGCATAACTTGCCACGAGGACATCACTGAGGTGTCCACTTTGGAGTAAATTTCTGGCGGCAACGCGTATTGCCGGGTAGTCGACGCTGGGATTCTGGAGCAGGAGGACCACAGCGTCGACAGCACTTCGCTGCGGGAACATCGCCACTAGGCGCATGGAAAAACCATCGATCGTGGCGATGTGGTAAGCAGAAGTCGGCACACCAGCCTTCTGCATGCGCAGACGTAGTGTCGTGACCCCCGCGTTGGTATGCGTGAGGATGAGAACCGGCGATGTGCCGGTATGCCTAGACAGCGAATCGGCAATGAGTTGCGTCTTGCCACACCCCGCAGGGGCGGTGATCACGCCGCGGCGAAAAGCAAATAAGTTGTACTCAGGCTGCATGGGCCCACCCATAAAGCCAATCAATCAGTGCGCGAAACCCAACGTCTGTGGCTAGCATATTTGGGCCCAAAATATCGCGTGCCACATCCTCAAATTTGGTGACCGATTTAAACCAGCCGTTTCGACGATGACGCGCTGCCTGCCCCAGTAGCTGTCGCGTCGCGAGAGGATACGGCGCACCCACGAGTTGACGCTGTTGCCGGATGTGGGCGAGGGTCAGTTGTCCGTTTGACTGAGTCTGGATGTGCGCAGCCACCAGATCTTCTTCCACAAGGTCTATGGCCCGCTGAAGAAGAGCATCCACCCCTGCATCTGGCAGGCTCAGAAACAGCTCGTCCTCCAGAGCTCGTCCTTCTCGCCAGGTGATGTACTCCCCACCGGCATCCACGTATGCCTGTACGGTCGCCGCAGTGGGCGGCTTATCCGCATCAACCATGACCAGTACCCGGTAGCCAAGTCGGCGCAATGCGAGCCCGCGAACAAAACACCGATCAGGCTCTCCGCCGCCGACATTCACATACGCAGTCCCTGCGGCCAGCATTGACTGTCCGTTTATGTTCGTCCAGAAATGGTCCAGACCACGGATCAGGCCGACTTCACTGGCGCCTTCGCAGACAATGACGCTACGGGCGAGAAACGCTTCCGGATCAGCCCTGACGGTGCTTTGAATATCATCAGTGACGCCTGCCTGGAGAACCTGATGTACCCCATCCGGAGACTTGCGTACCACGAAGAGTTGATTGCCGTTGAGCTCGCGGACAGCGACCGGGGAATGAGTGGTCAGAAATACCTGAAGGGGCGGGGGATTTTCCTTAGCGCCAAGGGAGTTAAGGAGTCGGGTTAGTCGATGTGGCTCTAGGCCATACTCGACTTCATCGACCAGAGCGACGGAAGCCCGTTGCGATGCCGCACGTTGCAGACCTGCGACCAATAGACGAGACGAACCGGTCCCCAGTGAGCGCAAGGGCACACCTGCTGCATCGTGGAGTGCGATGGCACCGTCCCCGATGGATACCGAGTGCACGTCCAGCAACGCTTGGGTATTGCCTCCAACGGGCACGCCAAGCTCACTGGCTTTTTGTGTCACGATTTGGAGTGTTTCTGCGAGCTGTACGCCGGCCTGACCACCGAAACTGGCCCGAGCCTGGCGTGCTGCATTGGCAAGTTCGGCGCCCAGATCCGGACGCTCTTCCGTCAATCGATTGAGCACCGAGCCTCGCGCCCATGACAGGTTGGAGCTGGCATAGGTCCCGAGTCTGGCGGGAGCCAGAAGCAACCGATCCTTCCAGGCAATATTGCGCTCCTGACCCTGGGCCTGAGCGCGTTGGGACACCAACGTCCAGACAGGCTCCAGCTCGCTATCCACCATCAAACGCAGGCAAAGCACTGTTTCCAGACCCTGTTCAGGCTCCTCGGTGACCAGCCCGTTCGCACGGTTGAATGCCTGCAAATAATTACCGTAGGAATCCAAGCGCATCAGGGCATCGGGCAGCGAGCCAAGCGTTAGCGTAATGGCGATAGCCTGAGTGACGTCCAGCCCATAAAAATCGGTGTCGGAGAAACTGATATTGCGACGGGCGCCGAGGCAAAGGTCAATCGCATCAAGAACCGTGGTCTTGCCGCTGTCCCCAGGGCCGATCAGGCAGTTGAGGCCAGGTGAGGGCTGCCAGCTCAGTAAGCGGATGGTTCGGAAATTCTGGATCTCGATTTTGCAAATTCTGACCACGGATCAGCTCCTTGATTATTATTTCCCTCATCAGCTTCATGATGCAAAAGACCGCCACGAAGGGTATATACTGCGCAGAAATATATTACGCCCTCAATTGACACAGATCTAAACATGGATACCTGTCTTACTGTTTTATCTGTGCGTTTCCTGATCCACATCCCAAAACGGTGGTACATGCGGGAAACACGTTTTTAGTCTTTTGTCAACTTTTTGGTCATTAAATGTACCGGGATTTTCCACAGTACATTATTCGCTTCACGCGAGTTGACCTGCCCCCCATTGATTAACGCAGTGGTATTAGCCATGCCTGCTTCTGGACAGGCTAAGGGGCATTACGTCTGCTATGAGCGAAAACTATGAAGTCAGGTTGATGACAGGTGAAATCTGAGCAAGTGATGGGGTAACATTCTATCCAAACAGCAGCACGATAGCCCCTCTGCCTGTCGAAAAATCTGAAAATATTTAAGTCGAATAGAATTTGTAAAAGAGAAAAAACAATAAAAGGGATATAAAAATTGACTGGTTCAAAAGATAACAAAGGCGAGATGCAGCGAAAATACAGGCCGTTCATAAACTTATGGGAATTTTGTTCCCCTGAATTCAATGAACTCATGAAAATGTTAATGGAGCTAATTCGGAAAGGAAATGATGATGTGTCCAAGCATACGATGGCTGAGCCTCTCGAAAACTTCAATCGCCTATTACGTGGATGGAAAAGGGCACAAAAAATCATTGCAAACGAGCTGACTATCAGGCTTTCCCGTGTTGAGGCTCTGGAGAAGGAAAAGAAATCAGCCCACTCGCATAAGGACTATGAAAGAAAGCAAGAATGTATACGAGATGTTGAAAGGACTAAGTCAGAAATCACTATTCTACGAAGATGTATCGATTCGATTGTGTGGGCGATTTTAAACAACGAGCACTCTTCCATCAGGCGTTTGCCTATAAACGGAAATCCGGATAATCTGACAGCATTCAACATACATAATTCAATGTCAGCAGTAGATGAAATCAATGATGACCCAATGGCTATTGCTATCATTACCGACATGACGACATTTGTACATACTGGTGATTTACTTGCATTAATTCCTTATCAGGGCATTTTTCTAATTGAGCTTAAAAGTGGAAAAAAGAATATTGAGTTTTCAAAGGCAGCGGAGTTTTCGGTACTGAGCGAATGCCCCCATTTCGATGATGTATATACTAAAGAATTTGATAAAACCGATCTGAAGCATTATCAAAGAACAAAACACCAGTTTAAAAGAGCACGAAATGTAATTGAAGCTATTGAGACTGGCAAGGGGTTTGATAATTTTAATCAGTCGTTAGTAAGAATACAGGACAGAAATTTCCAGCCTGATTTTTACACGGATAAAATTATCGACCTCTGGCATAAAATTTACAGTGGTAAATCTTGGGCAATCACTGACATCAACGATTGTTTATTCATTGGTGCATACAGTAATACCAATATGGGTTTTTGCGGATTTAATGGCTGGATGGATATATCCAAAATATCAGGAACGGTGTTTAACATCCTTGACAGTTTTTCGGATGCTCTTTCGCGTCCGTTCTTCAGCCTCAACTTACCGGACAAATTGCTGCTGGATATTATCAGCGGGAATTTGATTGTAGTACTGTGCTTTGATCATAAACGATTTGCGGAAAGAGCAAACAAGAAATATCCTGGGCTTTATATTGTATCGGATTTTCCACCGACAATGACTGACACTACGAATATGCTTTCAGTCGATGGGAAAGGCATCGCTTCCAGCGTTGATTCTACGATGAATTTTATCGCTAATGGTTACGAGACGAGAATTATTTTTGACCAGCATTACCCAGACAACCTGATAGATTGGTCATACAAAGTTAGCGATCTAAAAAAAGATATTGATAAAAAAAAGCGTATAATAAAAAAAATGGCTAAAAAAAAGGTATATGAATCGAGGAGGCGCGGAAGAAAGTAGTGCACAAGTATAAATGTTTTTGCACACCAACCATTCAAGAAGCAGGACATCTTGGAGCAGGAACAAGTTTATTCTGACTTTAATTGAGTGGCCTGCTCTCATTAAATAACTTACTAGAATGTTAGTTACATTCGTTTCACTATGTTGCCCACCTGCACGTAGCATTTGTAGCTGAGCTCTCGGCAAGGTAGAGAGTCTGCGAGGAGCAGACGTCACTACTATTTCGTTGAGTTAGTAAATATAGCTTAGAACACCAAAATAATACCCGGAAACTGTCATGCATTGCATCCTAACTGGCTTCATTTAACTCTAGGGTCTTGGATGTTAAAACATCCGGAGTATTTTCCTGAATGTTCAACTCTGTCAGTTTAAGTTTGCCAGTAAGGTCATGATAACGCAGTTCAAATTCATTTATAATTTTAATCCTAAAACTCGCTTGGATTGAAGCTTTCTTGATTTGAAAACAATAGTTTTTCAGCCAACGAGCCTGATATGTTTTCTTTTTTTTGTGTGTCTGACGCAACTACCGCACTAAGCTCAGGAAATAATTTTCTCTTTGTGCTTGGTTTAATTTTTATATGCGAGATTATCTCTAAAAAACGTCTGGTTGTATAAATTGTGTCATAATGAGCCGACCCTTCACCATCGTCATACCATGAGCCTGTATCCACTACTGCAGTGTTAAGTAATGGTGATATTGCGTTGAAATTATCAGTGCGAATAGAAACAGCGAATTTGAATGGATACGAGTCTCCCTGTGCAAAGTAATCTTCCCCACGCCCATACTGCCTCGTAATTTCAACTGTTCCGCGTACCAAAAGATAAATATATATTTCATCAAGGTTGAGCAATTCAGTGGATTCTACATTGCACCAATCGACAATTGTCTGTGAGGATAAAATATCCAGTTCGTCAGGAATATTATTTCTTGTGACTTCATTAACTTCATTCTGAACTTCTTCAATTATTGACTCGGTAATAACTCGTTCAAGCTCATCGAAAGTATCAAATATTTTGTTACACAGCTGTATGAGCAATTTTGCACGCTCAAAAAACTGCTTTGGGTTACAGTCAAACGAATGTTCGCTAATATGGGTGTAATCGTTTAATGAAGCATAGTTTTTATTAAACCAGCCTATGCCAGCCTCTAGATTCTCGAGAGCTTCCTCATCAAGAAGCTGATCAGGTATGTGCTTCTGGGCAATATATTTAGCTTGCTGTTTGCGGGTAATGGTGGCGTTATTTTTGTTTTTAGTGAACCATGGAGACGCCATAACTCTGTCATCCGGTGCTAGCCGTTTCAGCACATGATTTATCAGCTCACGTATCGCATAGGCAAAGTTGTTGAAGCGCAGAGGGTTACCGTGAGAACAGTAATTGCGAAGGCTGGCATACAAGAGTTCATACTCAAAGTCTGTTTCTAGATGCTCTCGAAATTCTTTAATAAAATCCATTTCAAGCATTTTTTTTAGTTTCATTCAAGTGCCTAAGTATCAATTTATACTGGGCTGGTTAGCCCGCCATTATGTGACAGCATGCAATGATACGCTGAAGAGCTATAGGTTGATAAAACGCATGGTCACTTAGATTAAGTAATATATTCAAGAGTAATGAACTTTGAAAGAAATAGTTTTTCCATATCTGTAGCTGTCAACTGAAGCTGGCCACACCCATGGTGTTTTCTTCACTCATTCTAACGTTTGCTTTTGGCACAAAGCCGTCAGTCAAAACGTGAATCCCACCTTCCCTAAAGTTGAACGTCATCGCTCAACCTCTCGAATAAAGATGAAAACTAACAATCTACTCTGTGTAATTTCAGTGCTTTTCGAGAGAAAGCCAATGAAACGACTTTATACATACTTTCGTGTCTGTAACCCAGATCTATCAAGGGTTTTGAGTGTTTCGAAAGACTTGTGACTAGTGTGGGTGGTTCGGCATGAAGGCAGAGGTGGCCCAGGGTGCCGCCGCGCCGCTGCTGCGCGAACCCGTGGGGCCGACCACTGTGGTGCACGGCCCGAGCGGGCTGGGGGATGTGGAGGCGGGGGAGGTGACCCTGGCGCCGGATCCTCGCCCTGCCTGGCAATACATCGTCGAGACGGTGAAGGCCAACCCCGGCGAGATCACCTTGGTGACAATCGGGCCCCTCACCAACCTGGCGCTGGCGCTCGAGGCCGCCCCCGAGATCACCGCGCTGGTGAAGCAGGTGGTGGTGATGGGGGGCGCCTTTGGCGTCAACGGCCATCGCGGCAACGTGACCCCCTATGCCGAGGCCAACATTCACGACGATCCCGAGGCGGCCGACCGGGTGTTCACTGCCCCCTGGCCCGTGGTGATCATCGGGCTGGACGTGACCCAGCAGAGCTTCTTCAGCAGTGCCTACCTGGATGCCCTGCGGGACGATGCCGGTGAGCCCGGCCGCTTCCTGTGGGCGGTGAGCCGCTTCTACCTGCGCTTCTATTCCGAGCGCATCGGCCTCAATGGTTGCCATGTGCACGATCCGTCCGCCATCGCCTATGTGATCGATCCCGAGCTGTTCACCCTGCGGGAGGGGCCGGTGCGAGTCATCGACCATGGTCCCGCCATCGGCCATACCCTGCAGAAGTTCGACGGCAAGTCCCATCCCCACGATGAGTGGGCGGGCCTCCCCGCTCAGCGGGTCGGGGTGGCGGTGCGGGATCAGGCCCTGCTGGCGCTCTATCGTGAGACGCTGGTGGCCTGGGGGAAGGATTGCTGAGACGCTCGCCAGCGTGATAGACAAAGCGTGAGGCTCGCCAAATATTTGCCAGCCGACGCTGGCCTATACTGACGAAAACTGAGGTATTCAAGGAGCAAGCGGATGGCCTGGTTGTCTTTGTTGGTGGCGATAGCCCTCATCTGGTGGCTGATGAAGCTGGGGCGGGGCGCCCTGTTCGAGATCCGGTTGCAGCCTGGCAAGGTACTGCTGAAGCGAGGCTCTGTGCCGCCGCGCTTCCTGGCCCAGGCCAAGCAGATCCTGCAGCAGGAGCCGGTACGGGGGCGCATCCTGGGTCAGCGCGATGGCAACGGGGTCAGGCTGGTCTTCTCCCGCTCCATCCCTGAGCCCGTGGCCCAGCGCCTGCGCAGCGTCTTCCCCTATGGGGATTATCGCGGCGTCACCTCACCCCCGGCTGGGCGCAATGCTCGCTGAACCCGCGGGCTGAACTCTTCCGCTGAACGTGCTGTTCACACCGGACGCCGGGCACTCTGCCCGGCGTTTGCTTTTCCCATAAGTCATGGCCAGGACGCAGTCATCAGCGCGGCACTTGCAGGGGCTTCATCACCTCGATCAGAAAGTCGATGAAGGCGCGGGTTTGGGGCTTCAAGAAGCGGCCGCCGCGAAATACCGCATGGATCTCGTCATGGCGATCCTCGTACGGGGAGGCCTGCCAGTCCGGCAACAGCGGCTGCAGAGTGCCATCGTCGATCCCCTGTTGCACCATCCAGCTCGACAGCAGCAGGATGCCGGTGCCCGCCTGGGCCGCGCACAGCAGCGGCGTGCCGCCGACCGAGGCGAGGTTGCCCCGCACCGCGACCCTGTGCCGCTGCGCCCCTTGCCGGAAATACCAGTGCTGGCGCTGACGGCCATGGCCGCGGATGAGGCAGTTGTGGTGTGCCAGTTCATCGGGATGGGCGGGCTCGCCATGGCGCGCCAGATAAGCGGGGGAGGCAACCAGCAGGGTCCGGTTGGTGAGCAGGTGGCGGGCATGGAGGCCGCTGTCCACGGGGCGCCCGATACGCACCGCAACGTCCACGTTTTCGGCGTCGAGATCCACCAGCCGGTTGTCGAGCTCGATCTCGAGCCGCACCCCGGGGTAGCGGGCCAGGAAGGCCGGCAGGCGCGGTGCCAGCCAGGCGGCGCCGAAGCTCTCGAATACCGAGACCCGAAGCGGGCCCTCTGGCGCCACCGGCAGGGGCTGCAGGGATTGCACCAGCTGATCCGCCTCCTCCAGCAGGCGCACCGAGCGTGCAAGGAAGTACTCACCCTGCTCGGTCAACACCAGTTGACGGGTGCTGCGCTTGAATAGCGGGATCCCCAGCTGTTGCTCCAGCGCATCTATGGTGCGGGTCACCGAGGAGGGGGCCAGGTTGAGGGCCCGGGCGGCCCGGGAGAAACTTCCCGATTCCACCACCTGAGCCAGGATGCGGACGCGATCCAGCATGGGTATACCTTTGCGATAAGCGCAAAACTGTTGCAGGTTATGGCGGTATTCTATCCATGGATGAAAGTGTGAACAATGTGCTCATCGCCCAAGGGGGGCGCTCACCTCAGGAGTATTGCCATGTCAGATCGTATCCAGCTTGCCAGCCAGGTACCCGCCGCCGTCTCGGCCATGATGGGGCTCGAGGCCTATCTCGGCGGGACCGATATTCCCCTGTCGCTCAAGGAGCTCATCAAGCTGCGGGCCTCCATGCTCAACGGCTGCGCCTACTGCATCGAGATGCACGCCGAGGTGGCCATGAAACACGGTGATAGCCCGCAGCGCCTGTTGGCGCTGGCCGCCTGGCGCGAATCCCCGCTGTTCGACGAGCGGGAGCGGGCCGTGCTGGCCCTGACCGACGAGGTGACCCTGATCGGCGAGCGAGGACTCACCGAGGAGACCTACCAACAGGCCCTGGCCCTGCTGGCCCAGTGCTTGATGCAGGTGGTCACCATCAATGCCTGGAACCGGATCGCAGTAGCGACCCGAATGGAGCATAAACACCCCTGAGGGAGACCCCGTGGTGGGGCGTTGTCTTCAGCGGGCCTTGTATGAGGCCCGATTTTCATGGCGGGCCTCAGACAGGGCAGCCCCTTCTGCACCTCCATCGGTCCCGGGAAGTTAATCATACATTCGTTTGATTAATTATTTTTTTATTCCACCTCGGAATATGCGCATCCAGATCAAGGAATGGTGAGGGCGCTTGTGCATCAAGAAGGGGGTTGAATGACTCTTTTTTGCCCTGTTTCTCCCTCTGAAAATAAGGGTAATGGACCATTTTGATTAATTGGTGAGCGATTTTGGCGGGGGGATAAATTAACGGGAGATGAATTGAGAGTCTGTGAATTTAATAAATTGGTCGCTGTCAAGCGATTAACATCTGATACCTGTTTTCACCACCCTTGGAACATTTTTGGGATTAATTTTTCATGTTGTTCACATGCCGGTCTGATGCAATAAAATGCGGCATTTTTATTATACCAATAAGCCTTGAAACGATGAGGACATTGCATGAGACCTTTTGAAGTAAAGAGGGGCTTGGGCGCTTTGCTGTTGATGGCAACCGCTGGCTTGCTGAGTGGCTGCGACATGGCTCTGATGAGCCCCAAGGGGCAGGTTGGTCTGGAGCAGAAATCACTGATATTGACCGCACTCGGGTTGATGTTAATAGTGGTGATTCCTGTGATTATTATGACGGTGGCATTTGCTCGTAAATACAGAGCATCCAATACCACTGCCAAATACACCCCGGATTGGTCTCACTCCAACAAGATTGAAGCGGTCGTCTGGACCGTGCCCGTCATTATTGTTGCCATCCTGGCAGTGATTACCTGGAAAACTTCCCACTCCCTCGATCCCTACAAGCCGTTGGAATCTGACGTCAAGCCGATCCAGGTCGATGTCATCTCCCTCGACTGGAAGTGGTTGTTCGTCTATCCGGAGCTGGGGATCGCCTCGGTCAACGAGCTGGCCTTCCCGGTCAACACCCCGATCAACTTCCGGGTGACCTCAGACACAGTGATGAACTCCTTCTTCATCCCCCAGCTGGGCGGTCAGATCTACGCCATGGCCGGGATGCAGACCAAGCTGCACCTGATTGCCAACGAGGCGGGTCAGTACAAGGGGATCTCCGGCAGTTACAGCGGCGCCGGTTTCTCCGGCATGAAGTTCAAGGCGATTGCCACCCAGGACCAGGCCGGTTTCGATGCCTGGGTCGCCAAGGTGAAACAGTCTCCCAAGATGCTGAGCACCATGGGTGAGTTCGATGCCCTGGCCAAGAAGAGCGAAAACCACCCGGTTGAGTACTTCGCCAGCGCCGATCCCAAGCTGTTCGTCAATGTGATCAACAAGTTCATGGGTGGCATGTCCCATGGCGGCCATGAGTCTGCAAAAGACGGCGCCATGGACCACGAGGCCATGAAGCATGACGCTGCAAAAGAAGGGAGCATGGACCACCAGGCCATGAACCATGACGCTGCGAAAGAAGAGACCATGGACCACGCGGCCATGAGTCATGACGAGCATGCCGGACACATGGCCACGTCTATGGCTGACAAGAGTGTGAAAGCAGGATCCGAGGAATAATCGATGTTTGGAAAATTGACACTCGAGGCTATTCCGTACCATGAACCCATCATCATGGTCACGATAGCCGGTATCATCTTGGGTGGGCTGGCGATTGCCGGTCTCATCACTTATTACGGCAAGTGGCAATATCTGTGGAAAGAGTGGCTCACCTCGGTGGACCACAAGCGCCTCGGTATCATGTATCTCATCTTAGGGATGGTCATGCTGCTGCGCGGCTTCGCCGATGCAGTCATGATGCGTGGTCAGCAGGTCATGGCTTCCACCGGTAGCGAAGGCTACCTGAACGCGCACCACTACGATCAGATCTTCACCGCCCACGGCGTCATCATGATCTTCTTCGTGGCCATGCCGCTGGTGATCGGTCTGATGAACATCGTGGTGCCGCTGCAGATCGGTGCCCGTGACGTCGCCTTCCCCTTCTTGAACAACCTGAGCTTCTGGTTTACCGCCGCGGCCGTGGTGCTGATCAACGTCTCCCTCGGGGTCGGTGAATTCGCCCAGACCGGCTGGCTGGCCTATCCGCCCTTGTCGGGGCTGGAGTTCAGTCCCGGGGTCGGGGTCGATTACTGGATCTGGAGTCTGCAGATTTCCGGGTTAGGTACCCTGCTGACCGGTGTCAACTTCTTTGCCACCATCATCCGGATGCGTGCCCCCGGCATGACCATGATGCGTCTGCCGGTGTTCACCTGGACCGCCCTGTGCGCCAACATCCTGATCATCGCCTCCTTCCCGATCCTGACCGTCACCATCGCCCTGCTGACCGCAGACCGCTACCTGGGTACCCATTTCTTTACCAATGACATGGGTGGCAACATGATGATGTACATCAACCTGATCTGGGCCTGGGGCCACCCCGAGGTGTATATCCTGGTGCTGCCGGTGTTCGGGATCTTCTCCGAAGTGGTGGCGACCTTCTGCAAGAAGAAGCTGTTCGGCTACACCTCCCTGGTGTGGGCGACCGTGGCAATCACAGTGCTCTCCTTCGTGGTCTGGCTGCACCACTTCTTCACCATGGGGTCCGGTGCCAACGTGAATGCCTTCTTCGGAATCACCACCATGATCATCTCCATCCCGACCGGGGTGAAGATCTTCAACTGGCTGTTCACCATGTACCGCGGTCGCATCGAGTTCACCTCGCCCATGCTGTGGACCGTCGGCTTCATCATCACCTTTACCGTGGGTGGCATGACAGGGGTACTGCTCTCAGTGCCGGCCGCCAACTTCGTGCTGCACAACAGCCTGTTCCTGATCGCCCACTTCCACAACGTCATCATCGGCGGCGTGGTGTTCGGTTGCTTCGCCGGTATCACCTACTGGTTCCCGAAGGCATTCGGCTTCAAGCTGGATGACGTCTGGGGCAAGCGTGCCTTCTGGTTCTGGATCACCGGCTTCTTCGTGGCCTTCATGCCGCTCTACGTGCTGGGCTTCATGGGCATGACCCGTCGTGTCAGCCAGAACATCGATCCCGAGTTCCACGGCTGGCTGGTGGTCGCCGCCTGCGGCGCCGGCCTCATCGCCCTCGGCGTCCTGTGCCAGCTGATCCAGGTCGTGGTCAGTATCCGTGACCGCGAGAAGAACCGTGACTGGACTGGCGATCCCTGGGGTGGCCGTACCCTGGAGTGGGCCACCTCCTCTCCGCCCCCCTTCTACAACTTCGCCATCGAGCCCAAGGTGAAGGGTCTGGACGCCTTCTGGGAAGCGAAAGAGGACGGCAGCGCCTATCGCCAGCCGGCCAAGTACGCCCCCATCCACATGCCGAAGAACTCAGGTGCCGGTGTTATCATCGCCGCCTTCAGCGTGGTGTTTGGCTTTGCCATGATCTGGCACATCTGGTGGATGGCCATCGCCGGCTTCGTCGGCATGATCGCCACCTGGATCATCCACAGCTTCAACGACGATGTGGACTACTACGTACAGGTTGACGAGATCGAGCGCATCGAAGGTCAGCATTTCGACAATATCAACAAGGTGGCTTAACTCCATGGCGACTGACGTTCTACATCACTCTCACGGTGCCCATGAGGATGGGCACCATGATGCCGGTGCCACCAAGGTATTCGGCTTCTGGATCTACCTGATGAGTGACTGCATCCTGTTCGCGACCCTGTTCGCGACCTATGCGGTCCTGGTCAACGGCACCGCCGGCGGCCCCACCGGCAAGGACATCTTCGAACTGCCGTTCGTGTTCGCCGAAACCATGCTGCTGCTGCTGAGCTCCATCACCTTCGGGTTCGGCATGCTGGCCATGAACAAGAACAAGGTCTCTGCGGTCAACACCTGGCTGCTGGTCACCTTCCTGCTTGGCGCCGGCTTCATCGCCATGGAGATCTACGAGTTCCATCATCTGATCGTCAATGATGCGGGTCCGGATCGCAGCGGCTTCCTGTCCGCCTTCTTCACCCTGGTCGGTACCCACGGTATCCACGTGACCAGCGGCCTTATCTGGATCATCGTGATGATGGTACTGATCAGCAAGAAGGGGCTGACCGAGCGCAACCGCACGCGCCTGATGTGCCTGAGCCTGTTCTGGCACTTCCTGGACGTGGTGTGGATCTGCGTCTTCACCGTGGTTTATCTGATGGGGGTCATGTAAATGAGTCATTCCGTTGACAATATTGACTGTGCCAGCCACGACAGTGTCAGAACCTATCTGAAGGGGGTCATGTAAATGAGCACTCATTCCGTTGACAATCACGGCGCCAGCCACGGCAGCGTCAAGTCCTACATGACAGGCTTCGTGCTGTCACTCATCCTGACCGCAATCCCGTTCTGGATGGTGATGGACGGCTCCGCCTCCCATGCCATGGTGCTCGGCACCGTGGTCGGCATGGCGGTGGTGCAGATCTTCGTGCACCTGGCCTACTTCCTGCACATGAACACCTCCTCCGAGGAGCGCTGGAACCTGGTGGCACTGGTCTTTACCGTGCTCATCATCGCCATCGTGGTCGTGGGTTCCCTGTGGATCATGTACAACCTCAACATCAACATGATGGTTCACTGAGCGGGTTGATGTGATGATGAAGCAATACCTGCAAGTGACCAAGCCGGGCATCATCTTCGGTAACCTCATCTCGGTTATCGGCGGCTTCCTGCTGGCCTCGAAGGGGAGCCTGGATGTGCCCCTGTTCATCCTGACCATGGTGGGGGTGTCACTGGTGGTGGCCTCCGGTTGCGTGTTCAACAACTACATCGACCGGGACATCGACTGCATCATGGAGCGCACCAAGAACCGCGCCCTGGTGAAGGGGTTGATCGCGCCGGGCGTCTCGCTCTGGTATGCGACGGCGCTGGGCGTTGCGGGCATTGCACTGCTCTACTTTGCGGCCAACCCGTTGGCCGCCTTGCTGGCGGTGCTGGGCTTCCTGGTCTATGTGGGGGTCTACAGCCTCTACATGAAGCGTCATTCTGTCTATGGCACCCTGGTCGGCAGCCTCTCCGGCGCCGCGCCACCCGTCATCGGCTACTGCGCGGTGAGCGGTCAGTTCGACTCGGGGGCGCTGATCCTGCTGGCGATCTTCAGCCTGTGGCAGATGCCGCACTCCTATGCGATTGCCATCTTCCGCTTCAAGGATTACCAGGCCGCCAACATCCCCGTGTTGCCGGTGGTGAAGGGGATCTCGGTAGCCAAGCACCACATCACCCTCTACATACTGGCGTTCATGGTGCCGACCCTGATGCTGTTCCTCGGCGGTTACGCCGGTTACAAGTATCTGATCGTCGCCACCGCGGTGAGCGTCTGGTGGCTGGGGATGGCGCTGTCTGGCTACAAGGCGGCAGTGGATGACTCCCTCTGGGCCCGCAAGCTGTTCATGTTCTCCATCGTCACTATCACCTGCCTGAGCGTGATGATGTCGGTGGACTTCCAGCCGGACGCAGCGCCCGTGCTGGTGAGCATGCTGCCCTGATAGTGTGAACTGCACCCTAAATGCATGAAATCCAGAGCCGGGAACCTTCCCGGCTCTGTTATTATGAGGCCCGCCCCACGGGGCACCTTGTCGGCTTTTTCGGGTGTGGCGTGCCTTGTCATCCGCCCCTATCTGTCTCCTCTCCCTGACCTATCGAGGCCATCATGAATGATTTCACCATGACGAGGGGCGAGCGCCGCGCGACCTGGGCGCTCGGCTCCGTCTTCTCGTTGCGCATGCTCGGCATGTTTATGGTCCTGCCGGTGCTGACCACCTACGGCATGTCCCTGGCGGGCGCCTCGGAGGCGCTGATCGGTCTTGCCATCGGCATCTACGGCATGACCCAGGCGCTGTTCCAGATCCCCTTCGGCCTGCTCTCCGATCGCATCGGCCGCAAGCCCCTCATCGTCGGTGGCCTGCTGATGTTTGCGGCAGGCAGTGTCATCGCCGCCCTGAGCGACTCCATCTGGGGGGTTATCGTCGGGCGCGCCCTGCAGGGGAGCGGCGCCATCTCCGCCGCCGTCATGGCGCTCTTGTCGGATCTTACCCGGGAGCAGAATCGCACCAAGGCCATGGCCTTCATCGGGGTGAGCTTTGGCATCACCTTCGCCATCGCCATGGTGAGCGGCCCCCTGATCACCCAGGCGGTGGGACTCTCCGGGCTGTTCTGGCTCATCGCCCTGCTGGCGCTGGCGGCCATCGCCATGGTGATCTGGGTGGTACCGACCCCGGCGGCCCACCTGCAGAATCGCGAGTCCGCCATGGTGTGCGGCGGTTTTCGCACCGTGCTCACCAACCCGCGCCTGCTCAAGCTCAACCTCGGCATCCTCTGCGTTCACACCCTGCTGATGTCGAGCTTCGTGGCGCTGCCGCCGCTGCTCGAACAAGCGGGCCTGGCTCGGGAGCACCAGTGGCAGGCCTATCTGGTCACCATGCTGGTCGCCTTCGTGAGCGTGGTGCCCTTCATCATCTATGCCGAGAAGCACAGGCAGATGAAGCGGGTCTTCATCGGATGCGTGGGGGTGATGCTGGTTGCCGAGCTGGTGCTCTGGCAGGCAGGTCTGCAGCTCTGGGGCCTGCTCGCCGGGCTGCAGCTCTTCTTTGTCGGCTTCAACGTGATGGAGGCGCTGCTGCCGTCGCTGATCAGCAAGGAGTCCCCCCCGGGTTACAAGGGGACCGCCATGGGGGTCTACTCCACCAGCCAGTTCCTCGGGGTCGCCATCGGCGGCAGCCTCGGGGGTCTGCTCTACAGCCTGGGGGGCGGCCCTCTGGTGTTTGGCGGCTGCGCCGTGCTGGCCCTGCTCTGGTTCGGGGTGAGCCTCACCATGGCGGAGCCTCCCTACGTCAGCAGCCTGCGCATCGTACTGCCGGAGGGGGTCGAGGCCACTCCGGCGCTGGAGCAGCGGATCCGCGCCTGCGACGGGGTGAGCGACGTGCTGCTGGTGCGCGAGGAGCACTCCCTCTACGTGAAGGTGGACAGCAAGCGCCTGACCCGCAGCGACCTGGAGCGGCTGGTGTCCCTCTGAGGGCGGTCAGGGGCGCGGCTGCTATGCTGAGATCCTCAACCACAGGAGGAACCTCTCATGTCATATGTAGACGGATTCGTGATCGCCGTGCCCACGGTCAACAAGCAGGCCCTGATCGATCATGCGGGGCTGTTTGACCCCATTTTTCTCGAATATGGCGCCACCCGGGTGCTGGAGTGCTGGGGGGATGACGTACCCCACGGCAAACAGACCGACTTTTACCGCGCGGTGGCGGCCAAGGAGGACGAAGCCGTGGTCTTCTCCTGGGTGGAGTGGCCGAGCAAGGCGGTGCGGGACGAGGCCATGACCAAGATGATGAAGGACCCCAGGATGGATCCGGCCAGCCCCATGCACCAGACCATGCCCTTCGATGGCGCCCGCATGATCTTCGGGGGCTTCACCACAGTGCTGGAGCTCAAGGGCTGAGACCCGCCAGCGCCAAAAACCCGCCTGGTCTTGGAGGGCTTCACCATTGTGGCTGGCGCTCAAGGGCTGATGCCCGCCAGCGACAGCCAGGCCCGTCAGATGATGAAAAAGCCCGCCATTCGGCGGGCTTTTTACTGGGCGTCATGCCATGGGATCAGCGCTCGATCAGCGGGGCCGAGCGGTAACTCCAGAGGCCATAGGTGCGCAGGGCGTCGCGGTAGATGCCAAGCAGCTCCTCCGGGCTTGCCTTGGACAGGGCGGAGAGGGGCTTGTCCGGGTAGGCGACACTGTCGATGCGGATATTGGCCGGGCCGCTCTGCCAGCAGGCGATTTCCAGCAGGGTCTGGCCCCGGCGCACATGGCTCGCCGAGCTCACCAGAGTGGCGTATTCAATTTCGTGGCGGGCGAGGGCATAGCCGCTGTAGAGGGCGTTCTCCACCGTGCTGGTGGCGTAGTTCTCCTCGATGATGCGGGAGCGGTCGATGCCCTTCTTCGCCAGCCAGTCCGCCATCAGCTTGCCCTCGGTCTGGCGGTTCTGGGGCACGCCGCCGGTGAGGATGACGAGGGCCGCCGGATCGGCCTGGGCCAGGGCGCGGGTGGTCTCGAGGCGCCCCAGCAGGATCTCGTTCATGGAGCCATCGGGATTGAGGGCATAGCCCAGGGTAACGATGGCGCGGCGTCCCTTCTTCTCACCCCGTCCCTGACGCTCCTTGAGGGGGGTGGCGATCACCCGGTCCACGGTGGCGAACAGCCGCTGAAGATCGGCGGCGCGACCGGCGTTGAGCTCGCCGACCCGCTTGACGTAGCCATCGGACTTGGCCTGGTTGCCCTTGAAGCGCAGCCAGGTGGCGAGATAGGTGTTGATGTCCAGATCGTCCGGCGCGGCGGTGAGGGCCTGCTCGAACAGGGCGATGGCCCTCTCCACGTTGCCGTTGTAGATCTGGGCGTTGGCCGCCGAGATGAGCAGATCGGTGCGATAGGGCTCGAGCTGGTGGGCTTCCAGCAGCAGGGTGGTCACCTGCTCCATGTTGCTCGGCATCTTGGCGGTGAAGCCGGCATCTGAGACCCGGGCGGGGGAGTGGAAGATGCGGGCGGCGTCCGCCAGCAGCTGATCCACCACCTGGCGCTTGCTGATGTACTGGTCGTAATTCTGCTCCTTTTGCAGGGAGCGCACCGGGGCGGCCCAGGCATCGGATGAGACAAAGAGTGGCAGCGCCAGCAGGCTGGTGAGGGTCAGGGCAATCGCAGTTTTCTTCATCATGGGGCTCCACCTGGGGTGAGGGGCGCGATGCCGTGGCTCGTCCCCTGAATGCTTTTCCAATAAAAACAGATGCTTGGTTTGCTGCCTACTCTACTCCTTTCCCGATGAAAAAAACGTGAACCGTTCAGGTTATCCCGATGGCGCGCCTCAGCGCAGCCCCAGCCGGTCCTGCAGGAAGGCGAGCCAGGCCTCCACCTTGGCGGGCAGGTGGCGGCGCTTGGGATAGACGCACCAGATGCCGTGCTCGGGCAGGGCATGGTCAGGCAGCACGGGCACCAGTCGGCCGATGGCGAGATCCCGCGCCACGATGAAGTCCGGCATGTTGCCGATGCCGAGCCCCGCCAGCAGTGCGGTGTGGATGGCATCGCTGTTGTTGACCTCGAAATTGCCCCTGGGGGTGATGGCCACCTCCCCCTCGGGCCCGTGCAGGCGCCACTGGGTGCCGCCGCGAAACAGGGAGTAGAAGAGGCAGTTGTGGCGCTCGAGATCGGCCGGGGTGCGGGGCGTGCCGGCCTGCGCCAGGTAGGCGGGGGCGGCGCACAGGGTGCTGAGACAGGGGGCGAGGCGGCGGGCGACCAGGCTCGAATCCTCCAGCTCGCCGATGCGTACCGCCACGTCGAACCCCTCGGCCACCAGATCCTGCTGGGCGTCGCTCATCTCGAGCTGCAACTGCACCTCGGGGTGGAGGGAGAGAAATTCGGGGACAAGGGGGGCGATGTGGCGCCGGCCATAGACCATGGGCACAGTCACCCGCAGCAGGCCGCGCGGGGCCGATTGCAGGGCGCCGATGGCATCTTCCCCGTCGCTGGCCAGACGCACCGCATGACGGACCGTCTCGAAGTAGCGTTCCCCCGCCTCGGTGAGGGTGAGGGAGCGGGTGGTGCGATAGATGAGCTGGCAGCCGAGGGCCTGCTCGAGCTGGCTCACCTTCTTGCTTAGCACCGACTTGCTGAGACCGAGCTGGCGGGCGGCGCCGGAGAAGGTGCCCGACTCCACCACGGCGACGAAGGCCGGGAGCAGGGCGAAGGCTTCCTGGTTCATGCTGTTCTCAATATGGAAACAATGTTGTTCCAGGAGGGTAGATTATCCCCAAATCAAAAACAATTTACCCTGCTCGCCAGTGACACCAAGGAGCAACCCCATGATCCCCCCTCTTGTTGACCGCGGCCCCGGCCGCCCCGCCCTCGGCCAGACACTCGGCCAGACCCTGGGCGCTCTGGCTGCCTTCGCCGCTGGCCTGCTGCTGGCGCTGATGATCGCCCAGAACGGCGCCCTGGCCCGCGCCACCGACCCCTGGCTCGGGAGCTGGCTGGCCCACGGGGTCGGCAGCCTGGTCGCCGCGCTCCTGTGGTGGCTCTCCCCAAGGCCCCCGACGCCGGAGGCGGCCCCGCTTTGGGCCTGGCTCGGCGGCCTGCCGGGGGCGCTCACCGTGGTGCTGGCGGCCCTGTGCCTCAACTCATCCCTCGGTATGGCGGGCACCCTGGCCCTGCTGCTGCTCGGCCAGCTGCTGTTTGGTGCCCTGTGCGATGGCCTCGGCTGGCTCGGGCTGGCCCGCCGCCGCCCCTAGGGAAAGGACGCGCTCGCCGCTCTGCTGGTGCTGGCCGGCGCCCTGCTTATCGTGCTGCATTAGGAGAGACACCATGACCTTATTGATCCTGCTGGGACTGCTGAACGGCGTGGCGGTGAGCCTGTCGCGCACCCTCAATGGCCGCCTCGCCAGCGCCCGGGGCGCCATGACGGCGTCCCTCGCCAACCACCTGCTCGGCTTCGGGCTGCTCGGCGCCCTGCTCATCCTCAAGGGGGCCCCCTGGGAGCGGCTCGCCGGGCTCGATCCCTGGCTGCTGCTCGGCGGCGTGCTGGGGGCGCTGTTCGTCGCCATCAGCAGTTGGGCCATCGGCCGGATCGGCGCCCTGGCCTGCGCCCTGCTCATCGTCACGGGCCAGCTAGCGGGGGGCGCCCTGCTCGATGCCCTGGCCGGACGGCTGGCCGCGAGCGATCTGCTCGGTATCCTGCTGGTGCTGGCGGGGGCTGCGCTGCGACGCTGGCAGGCCGGCAAGCCACGCTCCTGAGGATGGGCGGTGCTGTGATGGTGCGGATAAACCAGCAGGGATGACAAGATCGCCGCCTTGCCTGGACGAAAAGGCCGCATACCAGCCGGATCAGGGCCCTGGCGGAAGGGAAAAAGGCGAAAGAAAGGGAGGAGGAAGGCAAAGGAAGACAAAGGAAGAGAGGCCGCCTGTGAACCAGGCCCGGCCCAAAACGCAGAACACCGACGCAAGGCCGGTGTTCTGAATTAACAAGGTCGCGCCCCTGCAGGGGGCATCGCGGCCATACGCAGCTTAGGCGTAGAAGGCTTCTACGGTGCCCTTGACGGTGATCAGCATGGCATTGCCGTAGCGATCCTTGGCCTTGGGGGAGGGGATCTTCACCCAACCTTCGCTGATGCAGTACTCCTCGACATTGGTGCGTTCCTTGCCATTCACGCGAATGCCGATCTCATGCTGGAAGCACTCCGCCACATGGTGCGGGCTGCGCGGGTTGGCCGCCAGACGGTCGGGCAGTGCAGGTTTGTTGTCGCTCATGGTCATTACCTGTTGTGGATGCAAAGTGCGCCATTGTAGACAATGGCCCCGCCGGGCTCAAGGCAGCGTCGGCGCAGTCTTGAGAATCTGTGATGAGGTCTCTCAGGAGGCGCGCCAGGCCTTGATCCTGCCATAGGCGGTGCCAGCCAGAGTGACAAGAAACATGACGACATAGCTCCAGAGCGGCGGGTCGAAATAGAGATCCTCCGGCAAGCTGCAAAGATAGAGGAAGGCAACCGCCAGAAGTGGTGTCAACAGAAGCTGGATAAGTGTTCTTATCATGGGGCGATTCACTTATTGGATTCGAAATATGGAGGAGCAGGTGCTTGTCGCGAGCCTTTCGCTGCGTTAATCAGCCATGCCAGTTGGTGTAATTCAACAATGGGTCTTCTTCTTCCGGCACTCTATTTTGTCACGTGCGTGCTATTTTGCGATTCCGGCCTGACGAGGAGTTGCCTTGTCACTCCGGTAGTTGAGATAACCATGCGACAAACCATTCAGCAGGCATGGAGGCAGACGTGTGATTCAGTGCAACGTGGATATCCCAGTTCGTTTCTACCTCCGCGAGGATGGGCATCACGGCATCAATCTCTGCGGGGGCATCGACATCAGCGTATCTGTTCCAGAAAGCCTCACACCAGTGAGCAATGGACTCATGATGGTGAGGTGCACTTTCTGGATTGGTGCCCCACGTTAAAACCTGTTTTACATTGTCTGGCGTAAATGCCAGCTGTATTTCATCGAGCATATTGCTTTACCTGCAACATCAGGTGTGTTGACGATGGTTGATATGCCCAGTGACACAACCCTGTGTAGGGCATGTATTTGCACCAAGACATTCGTCGCTCTTCTTGGGGCGCAAGTCGTTTGCGCAATGCAGAAAAATAAGGGTTAACACAGTACGTTAGTTCGCGCAGTGGTCCTGCCGCTGCGCCTGTAGAGACTGGTTGTGCATGCAGACGAAAACGGGATGGCTCTCTTTTCTCACATAGCCCCAGACCCGGATACCACGCTCCAGCATGGTAAATTTGACACCGGCCTGGCTCGCAATATGAATCGCTTCATCCGTGAAATCTTCAATGTCCGGTGCCAGCAATGCCCCTCTGGAGTGAGCCTGGTATACCAGGACGTCCAGGAACTCCATGGCCCAGAAGTTGCCCCAATATTGGGCCAGTTCTGGTGTATAGCTCTTACCATCTTCTGGAAATGTGGAACCATCCAGATCCCTTCGCCGGTATTGGAAGAACCTGTTGCTCTGATGCAGCAACGCAAAAAGACGATTCCATTTGGAATTGTTCGAAACAGACGTCATGCCTGCCTTGATAACATACTCTTTGACTGGCTCTCTATGTCGAATGTCCATCATTACCCTCCAGATCGAATGATACCTTGCCAGGGAAATCTACGCCGCCGTGTCGTGACAAGACCCACTAAAACCAGATATTGGTTTGATAAACGACAGGTGTTGTAGATCACCTGTCAAGCGCCATTTTTATAACGCGGTCAAGCAGTTCTTCGTCCTCATGCAGCTCGCGGTACGCGGTGAAAGAGAGGTTGCCTTCATTGTACTGTTTTTCAAAGAATATTTTTAAGCGCCATTCGTCTGGGTCTGGCTTGTTGAAATCAAAGTCTATTCCACCGACAGAAGCAGTTCGGTATATATCGACACCAACACCATGAGTACGATAGACCCAATTAGTCTCTGGTATGGTCATTCTTCCCCTATGCTTTGGCTCCAATATTTCCTCTGCGGAGGCCAGATGAAAAACACGCACAAGCAACTCTTCAGCCCACTTCCTTTGTGCATACCATAGCGGAATAAGGTTTTTTATTTTTTCCAGATGATCCATTTTTCCTTCTCAGATTCTATGTTATGGCGTGTTATATCCAGCGGCGGCAACCTATCTCGCGGTCGACATGCATAACAGAAAATTGTTCTGCGGCAGATTCTGTGTTTGGGATTTGGCTGCAATATTGCCCGACCTGTTGGCAAGATGGGGTGTTCAATCCAGACCAGTGAAGGCTATGAACGTCTTGAATGACAGGCCGACAAGACAGGAGTGATCATGGGAACAACCGCTCATAAAGCTCTTGTTCAAATGGCATGCCAAACGGGCTGGCAGTCACCAGATTCTTGCTGTAGCCATGTTTGTTTCCCTGTGCAATAAACCCCAGTGGCGTACCCTTGACCAACAGGGCGACGGAATGACCGTCAGGCGCCCAACGCAGCTCAATATCGCTTTCGAGGGGTGCATCACCTTCACTACCAGGAACAACAAACTTGAGGATTGCCGGCGGTGCGATGTTGCCGCAGTACTCATTCAGATGTTCAGGGGATGGTACCGTATTGAGCAGCCAACAGTCCGCTGCAGGGTAATCAGACCCAGAGTCTGTCATGTAGAGCCAGACCGAAGTCCCTTCATCAGCAAGAATGGCCGCCTTATGGGAAACAGGATGTCTTTCGGATAAAAAAAGGGGTTTCATTTTTGATGAGCCTCAGATTGAGAGCATGATCGCACCATCAGATACCAGGTCCGTACCGGGATATCCGAATATGCCTGATGGAAATATATTCATGGCGAGGGATTTATACACGGCCTGGATTGCGGTGCAAACATGAACATCAACCAGGAAAATTCATATAGCGCCAGTTCACAGCGATATATTTGTTTTTTTCAAGCATATTGACTGATTTTTAGAGTCTACCAAATTGATAAAAATGAATCGCTGCATGATCCACCTGTTATCAAAAAATTGAAAAGCATCATGGTTAAAGCATGTCTTGTCATTGACTTTCTGTTCTTTTTGGAACCAGAGCAAATATCAATGTTGCAACCGGGCCTAGCAGCAATGAAATAAAAAACCAGGCTAAACCGCTACGATTCTTCCCTTGGGCGAGGACAGCATTGATTAGCATCAATGTCCCCCACCCAACAAAAAACTGCTTGCCGGTTTCAAGGTAGTCTGGGTTCAAAAGATGCTCCTTTTCTTTTATCTGCTGAGGTCCGAGTTCAGGCGCCGTTATGAGAAGCCCGACAGGAATGGGTGACCGCTGACACCTAATAGTTTTCCAGCTCATATGCCAGGGCTGCCGATAACGCTTGTGCCGTCATGGTCACAGCGGCGTCCTGTGGGGTGGGGAATATTGCGACCGGAACGCCCAGTCTGGACATTTCAGGCAACCACTCGCCCATCAGGTCGTCCAGGCCAATGATCTCAGGTTTCGCCGTTGACCAAGGACCTGTAGCACATGCGCTGGCGTATTCAGGGTGAGGCCAGATGGCAAACGCTGGCTTGCCACAACCATCAATATCGCCAGACACCCAGCCGTCAGATGCACGCAATCTCCAGACAGACTCCTGGTCTGCGACGCGTTTGATGAAATGCATGACACGCTCTGTCGACGGAAGAGCAAGGACGTTTTGCATTTCCTTTTCAGTGAGTCGGTAGCTCATATTTTCTCAATGGTTAATATAGAACCCGTGGCTGTTTTCAAGTGCTGGTTTTTGGTGAGTGGTGTGCTGCATGGTTTGCCAACAACTGGCTGCTACAGAGGCATCTCAATGTTGGCAAGCGCCATTTGCTTTTTTGGATCCCAGTTTAATGAAATCAATTTTTTATCCCCCCACCATGCGCAATTTTTTGTTTCAACCCATTGATGACGGATCTTGGCAAGATGCTCAGGTGTGGAGTGTTGATCATAATCAAAACCTGACTCGGCACCACAACATTCGCAAATCTCAAAGGTGGTGCAATTTAACTCATTCAACACTGTTATATCTGTAAAGCCACAGATTGGGCATCCTTCACTTTTCAAGATTACCTCAATAGTGATTGGCCGGAAAGGCGGTAATAATAAAAAGATGGTCTCATCATCAAAGGAGAACCATTTCTGGTCAAAGGCTGGTGAACTGATTATCCTGCCTGTTTCAGACCGTCCCTGGTCTCAATACATGCATCTGTTTATAAATATCAAGACCGTTTCATGAACCCCGAATAGCTTTCAATGACATCAACCAATTGGGTGATGGTGGCATCATCGACAGTGAAATTATGATTCGTATCAAAATAAGAGATCTGAATATTCTCACTGAGAGGGTAGTGATCTTCTATACCCAGACCACCATATTCATCATGAACACCCTGGATAATCAACATGGGAGTTTGGAGATTGGCCAGATGCTGATAACGTTCTGGCTCATCCTGCGAATCAGGATGTTTGAAAGGGTAGCCCAGGCAAATTATTTTCTTGAGACCCAGTTCATCGGCGATCAATGATGACACCCGTCCACCTGAAGAGCGTGCAAGCACGATGACACGTTCAGCGATACCCTGGCTGCTGATTGTCTTCTTGAGAAAATCACAACGAGATAACACAGCGTTGTCTTTCCTGTGATACAGATAGGAAAAATACGATGGGTGCAAGATACCATAGAGTACCTGTGCCGCCCGAAGATGTAATCGTTCCAGGCGTTTTGGAAGAAGACGGAGCCGTTTTACCCATTTTCTGAATGAAAAAATGAAGCTGGCCGCTGGATCCTCCCAACGAATGTCGACATTGTTTTTTCTCAATCTGGTCAGCAGGGCCTGGTTCAATGCTTCATCTCTTTGCCAATCGTCGCGGCCGACTAAAAGCAGAATTGGAGTCTTGGTCACATTCAGATCTCGATACGATGGAAAAGTCCCGGTTATGTTGCCGGATTATTGGTCGATATCGAAGCCCTTGCAGTGGTTGAACCTGCATTGAGCGCCATCTTTTTCGAGTCTGGCGCCACAATCCCGGCAAGGCTACCGCCCCTGAGTTCCAGCCCCCAGTCTGCTGCCTGTCATCTGCGAGATAGCAACAATCGCTTTCATGGTCTTCTCCCGAGAGATGGATTGTCGTTTGGCTATCATAAGGGCTCTGATCGGGGCATGGGAAGAGGGGAGTGAGAAAAATCCTATTAGCTTCAATGCATTAGTGAGAAATGACTGTTTTAAGCGGGCTGCTGGGTGAGCAGATGTACGAAAAGCCCCTTCGCTCCTGCCGTCCCCCGTCGAGCGAGGCGACAACGATGCCGTGATCGGCAACAAGCAGGAAAGCGAAAGGGCGTCGGTCTGGCGGGGTGATGCAGCGATTGCAGCAGTATCCCTATGGGAGGTGGAGACGAAAATCAAAAACGTAGGCATCCATCTTTTGTGCTCTGGCTATCCAGCGCCTTGCTCAGCAAGGTGGGTGTCCGATATTTTGGTATTTTGGTATTTTGGTATTTTGGTATTTTGGTATTTTGGTATTTTGGTATTTTGGTACTTTGGGCTGTGGGCACATGCTCCCGGCCTCACCTGTTTGCCAGTATGCTAATTGGCGTTACCCTGTCGTTTGCTGGCCCTTGTAAAGCGCCTAGTCATATAAGTACCCCAAACTAACAAAGTTTGAATTGAGCCAATAAAGACAAGAGCCTTTATTTTTGACCAAGCTATTCAAGAGCGATGTGAAACTGTATGCGATTATGGGGGAATCACTCGTTGCATGGAGGTCCCAGAAGCTATCGTAACAGTAGCCAAATTGAGAATCCCCGAGATTTATGCTTATTGCTTGTTCAGGGCCATTTCTTGCGATGATATAGAAATCATTGGAAATATCATCTTTGGGTATGTCTTGCTCATATCCTTCAGGCAGTATAGATGGATTCGCAGGGATTAATTCTGCTGGTGTCGAGATTTTGAAACAATAGTCACTTGCCTCAAAAAGAATGACACCACCGCAGAGTGAATAAAATTCTTTTAAATCATCTGGAATATCCATGTCAGGAATGCCTGAAGGTGGCAATACCTTGCAGTTTTCCATCTCACCAATCCGTTGGATTAACTCTCTCATTCTCTGGTTTCCTAAACTATCTCAGTGCTTAACGTTTGGTTAAGGGGCCGGCTTTAGCCGGTTCCTAGGAGTAAAGCGAGAGATTTGAACCATTTGTTAGGGCCATGCTGCTGTTAATTTTTGTGCGCTAAGGAACCAATTTCTTTTTTAAATTTATAGCACGTGGCTTCAAAAGCTTCCTGAGCAATGACAAAGTCTTTTGCGCGTAATTTGCTTTTCTCTGGGTCGCATAAGAACTTTGCAATTTTGCTGCGGGATAGGTCAACTTCTTGATAGTTTTCTTCTAGCTCTGGGAAGTGAACCCAGATAAGCATCTTTAGTTTTTGGGCTTCACCAGGTGCCATGAGATCACATTTATTGGTCAGCTCTAATACTTGGTTGTAACTTAGCTTTCCTGAGTAGCAGCGTAAATGATGCAGATAAATGTTGGAAAAATTGACTTCCCATTTTTCAAATAGAAGATAGGTTTCTTCTATTTTTAGAATTCGCTGCTCGGCATATTTCTGCTTTGCTTGCGTTTCAGAATTGGATTTTGATAGCTTTAAATTGAAAAGATTTGTGATGACGACTGCAAGTAGTGTCGATACAGCAGTTATAAGGCCGCTAATTATGATTGTGATGTCTTTTATTTCGATGCCTGTCAAAGTTATGTCCTAGGCTCTAAAGTTTGGTTGAGGGGCGTACAAAAGCGAAGCTTTGGATGTCCCGAGTGGGCGAAGCGAACGATTTAAACCACTAGTTAGGTGATTGCAGACCTCTCTACCCAAGGGAAATTATATCTGTGGCTTTCGTGAACAAAGTATTTTTTGCCACATCTCAAATGTTGAGCTAAAAAACGTAGGTTGGTGCTGAACGAAGTGAAGCCCAAAGTTGACCGTGAATATATCTGAATATCTGTTTTATGGATCTGCCAAATCCATATTTATCCCGCCCAGGTTGGCGCAATAATGCTCATCTGTTGGACTTCGCTATGCTCTGCGCCAACCTACAAAAACCACGCTACCGCCCCTGGGTTTCAGCCCCACTCCGCTGCTTTCACCTGCGAGATATCAGCAATCACTCCCATGGTGTCCTCCCGAGAGGTTGATTGTCGTTTGGCTATCTTAAGGGCCCTGATCGAGGCATGGGAAGGGGTGGTTGATAGAAATCTGAGCTGGTTCAATCAATTAGTGAGCAACTGCTGTTTTAAGTGGGCTGTTGGGTGAGCAGAAATGCGAAAACTCCCCTCACCCCAGCCCTCTCCCAGGGGGAGAGGGTGCATATCTGCGGTTTAGGCAGAAGCTGAGGGCCGGCACGGTTTTGATCCCCCTCTTATTCGCTGAGGCGAGCCCTCTTGTCCAGGCCGCGAGGCAGGATGCCGAGCGAGCGGCGCTGGGGCATGGGCAAAATCGGAAAGGGCGAGCACAGCTCGACCCGATTTGGCGCGAGAACACGGATGTTCGAAACGGACTTTGGCCGAAGCCATGGATGGCGAAGACCAAAGGCCCATCGGCGCGTGCCGTTGGACAAGAGGATGAGCCGAAGGTACCCGACGTCAGTCGGGCGAACAAACGGGGGTGACTTTTCTTTGGCCACGCAAAGAAAAGTCACTCGCCCAGGCCCGAAGGGCGGGCGAAACCCCATCGAGGACGGAGTCCTCGCATCCTGCGTGGCAAAGCCACGCCATCAGGGGCATCCGCAGGATTGGGAGTTCGGATTAACTCCGCCCGGATCGCGAGCGTCCGAATACGCTTCGCTATTCGAACCTACGGGCACCCATCAAATCGTTAACCTTCGGGGAACCCTGACTCCCCTCACCCTAGCCCTCTCCCAAGAGGAGAGGGGACAAAGACGTCGGGAGCGGCAGCAAGCAGGAAAGAGAAAGGGAGCCGGTCAGGCTCCCTTTGATGCGTTGATAGGGTGATACAACGATGCCGCTATGCGTAAGGCGGATACGCAGCCTGACCATTCACGGCCAATGGCATTTGGCCAAAGCCACTCCTTATCGATTGGTCGCGGCCTTCATCCCCTCCACAAACTCTTTCAGACGAGTGAGCATATGTTCCGGATTCTGGTGGTGGGTCTCGATGATCTTCACCACGGCGGAGCCGGAGATGGCACCGGCGGCGCCGGCCTTGATGGCTTCACGCACCTGAGCCGGTTCGCTGATGCCAAAGCCGAGCAGGGCGGGGGGGGCGTTGAACTCGCGCAAGGTGTTGATGAGGCCATCCACCGGCATGCCGGCCTTGGTCTCGGCGCCGGTGACGCCTGCGCGGCTCACCAGATAGGTGTAACCAGAGCCAAGCTCGGCAACTGCCTTGAGCGTCTCGGAGTCACCGTTGGGCGGGGCGATAAAGATGCTGTCGATGCCGAACTTGTCGGCGGCCGCCTTGTAGGGGGCGCACATCTGCACCGGCACGTCCGCCACCAGCACCGAATCCACGCCAGCCTGCTGGCACTTCTCGTAGAAGCCGTCGATGTGGCGCACATAGACGAGGTTCGCGTAGACCAGCAGGCCAATGGGGAGCTGCGGGTACTTGGCGCGGATGCGGGCAAGCAGGCCGAAGCAGTCGTCCGGGGTGGTGTGGCTGGCAAAGGCCCGCAGGGCGGCACCCTGAATGGTGGGGCCGTCCGCCACCGGATCGGAGAAGGGAATGCCGAGCTCCAGGGCGTCGGCGCCCCCTTCGACCAGGGCATCGACGATGGCCAGGGACAATTCGGGGGTGGGGTCACCCAGCATCACGAACGGCACGAAGGCGCCCTGATTGGCCTTGTCCAGACGGGAGAAGAGTTGTGCGTAGCGATTCATGACAAGGTTCCTTCTTTCTCGAAAATGTCGGCAACGGTGAAGATATCTTTGTCGCCACGGCCGGAGAGGTTGACGATGAGCACCTGCTCTTTTTCCGGTTCACTGCGGGCCATCTTGAGGGCGTGGGCCAGGGCGTGGGAGGACTCCAGCGCCGGTATGATGCCTTCTGATTTGGCCAGCTCCTGGAAGGCGTCCAGCGCCTCCTTGTCTGTGACAGAGACATACTCGGCGCGGCCGATGGAGGCCAGGTGGGCGTGCTGGGGGCCGACGGAGGGGAAGTCGAGTCCCGCCGAGACGGAGTAGGACTCCTGAATCTGTCCCTGCTTGTCCTGCATCAGGTAGGAGTGCATGCCAAAGAAGACCCCCTTGCTGCCGTGACCGAGCGGTGCACCGTGCTCGCCGCTCTCGATGCCGTGACCACCGGGCTCGACCCCGATAAGGCGCACCGACGGCTCATCGATGAAGTCGGCAAACATGCCGATGGCATTGGAGCCGCCGCCGACGCAGGCGATCACGGCGTCGGGCAAGCGCTCTTCCTTCTCGAAGCACTGGGCCTTGGCTTCTTCCCCGATCATCTTCTGGAACTCCCGCACTATGGTGGGGAAGGGGTGGGGGCCGGCGGCGGTGCCGAGCAGGTAGTGGGCGCTGTCGTAGTTGGCAGCCCAGTCACGCAGCGCCTCGTTGCAGGCATCTTTGAGGGTGGATGAGCCCGAGTGCACCGGAATGACGGTGGCGCCCATCAGCTTCATACGAAACACGTTCGGCTTCTGGCGCTCGCAATCCTTGGCACCCATGTAGACCCGGCACTTGAGGCCGAGCAGGGCGCAGGCCAGCGCCGTCGCCACGCCGTGTTGACCGGCGCCGGTCTCGGCGATGATCTCGCTCTTGCCCATGCGTTTGGCGAGCAGGGCCTGACCCAGCACCTGGTTGGTCTTGTGGGCGCCGCCGTGCAGCAGGTCTTCACGCTTGAGGTAAAGCCGGGTCTTGGTTCCCTTGGTCAGATTGCGGGTGAGGGTCAAGGGCGTCGGGCGCCCGGCATACTCGGTCAAGAGTTCCCCAAACTCGGCAACGAAGGCCGGGTCATCCTTGGCATCGACGAAGGCCTTCTCCAGCTGGAGCAGGGCGGGGATGAGGATCTGGGGCACATACATACCACCAAATTCACCGAAAAACGGATTGAGCAGGGTCATACATTATTCCTTGTGCTTATAGGCAAACGCAGTTCATTAATTTGGTACATGTCACTAGAGGGTTCGCAGACCGGCAAAGGCCGCCGCCAGCTTGTGCGCATCCTTCTGGCCCGGGGCACTCTCCACCCCGGAGTTGAAATCGAGGCCCACACAGCCCACTTGGGCGGCCTGCAGGGCGTTGTCGGGATTGAGCCCCCCCGCCAGCATCAGCCTGGCTTTATCGAGATTGGCCAGCAGGGCCCAGTCGAACGCCTGGCCGGTGCCGCCGCTCTGGCTGCCCACTTTCGTATCCAGCAGCAGGCGATCCACCTGGTAGTCGAGGGCAGGCAGCGGCTCGCCGCTTGTGATGCCGACCGCCTTCCAGATCTGGCAGTTGGCTGGCAGCAGGGGGCGCAGCGCCTCGATATAGGCGGCGTCTTCATCCCCGTGCAGTTGCACGGCTGCGAGGTTCAGGGCCTCGACCGTCTTGGCTATGGTCTGGGGCTGGGCATTGCGAAATACCCCTACGTAACAGAGCGGCGCGCCCGCCATCACGGCGCGGGCGGCGGGAATGTCCACGTAGCGCGGACTCTTGGCGACAAAGATGAGGCCACCGAACACGGCACCCGCCTGATGGGCTGCTGCGGCATCTTCGGGGCGAGTCAGGCCGCACACCTTGTTCTGACCCAGCACCAGCTTGCGCACCGCGGCCTCCAGATCTGGCTCGCTCATCAGGGAGGAGCCCACCAGGAAGCCCTTGGCATGGGCGCGCAGCTCCGCCACCTGGGCGCGGTGGTTGATGCCGGACTCGCTGATGACCACCCGATCGGCGGGGATCTCGGCCGCCAGCTGTTTGGTGCGGGCGAGATCCACGCTCAAATCCCGCAGATCCCGGTTATTGATGCCAATCACGGGGGCACCGAGGGCGATGGCGCGATCCCGCTCCTCTGCATTGCTCACCTCGGTGAGCACCCCTAGACCTAACTCTTTGGCCACCTTGAACAGGGCGCGATAGCCCTCGTCGGTGAGCACGGAGAGCATCAGCAGGATGGCGTCTGCCTGATAGTGGCGGGCCAGATAGACCTGGTAGGGGTCAATCATGAAGTCCTTGCACAGCACCGGCTGCTTGACCCGGCCACGCACCCTGGGCAGGAAGGCAAAATCCCCCTGGAAGAACTGCTCGTCCGTCAGCACAGAGATGGCGGTGGCGTAGTTGCCATAGATGTCGGCGATGGCCTCCGGGCTGAAGTCGTCGCGGATTAAGCCCTTGGAGGGGGAGGCCTTCTTGCATTCGAGAATGAAGCGGGTGGAGCCTGCCCGCAGGTCGCCTTCGAAGTCCCGATCGCTTGGCACCAGGGCGCCCTGGAAGTTCTCCAGGGGCTGGGCCAGCTTGCGGGCAGCGACCCACTCCTGCTTGGCGGCCACGATTTTGCCGAGAATGGTCTGGTTGATGGAAGCCCGATTCAGGAAGGCATCGGGGGAGGAGAGGGGGTCGAGCATCTCGATATCCTTGCTAAGAGTGGTACTGCCTTGTTGGCTGCCGTGAGTACTGACTGACATCATGCCTCCTGATGGCTCAGGGTGGCGAGGGCCTGGGCAAGCATGCGGGTTTCACCGCTTGAAAGCTTGGCCAGCACCTGTGCGGCCGCCTGCTTGAAGTCCGGGGCCTTGCCCGCCATCACCAGGAGCGGTGCCACGTTGGCGGCGATGGCGGCGTTGTGGGCCGCTGTGCC
Organism: Aeromonas sp. QDB31; assembly: GCF_027707605.1. Lineage (NCBI taxonomy): Bacteria > Pseudomonadati > Pseudomonadota > Gammaproteobacteria > Aeromonadales > Aeromonadaceae > Aeromonas > Aeromonas sp. QDB31. Next base: position 151,325 of record NZ_JAPCIX010000009.1, read on the forward strand.
TTCCCCTGCCAGGATGGCGTCCGTGATGGCGCGGTTCTCTTCCGGCTCCCCCCCTTGAATGGCGCTGACCGGGTAGGTCTCGAGGCCAAAGTCGGCCGGAGTGAGCAGGTATTCGCGAATTTCGCCGTCACGGATCTCGGCCACCTGGGTTGGACCGTGAATAGCCACTTCGTCCAGCCCGGCGCCGTGTACCACCATACCGGTTTTCAGCCCCAGTGCCAGCAGGGTTTCAGCGATGGGACGCACCAGCTCGGGGGCATAGACACCCATCAGCTGGTAGCTGGGGCGGGCGGGGTTGATAAGCGGTCCCAAAACGTTAAATAGCGTCCTGGTTTTCAAGGCCTGGCGCACCGGCATGGCGTGGCGCACCCCGGCGTGGTACTGGGGGGCGAACAGGAAGCAGATGCCGAGCTCGTCCAGACAGCGGCGGGCCTGCGCCGGGCTCATGTCGAGCTTGATCCCCATCTTGTCCAGCAGATCGCTCGAACCCGACTTGCTCGAGACGGAGCGGTTGCCGTGCTTGGCCACCTTGAGGCCGCAGGCGGCGGCCACCAGGGCCGAGGTGGTGGAGACATTGATGGTGTTGAGGCCATCGCCACCTGTGCCGACGATGTCGCAGAACGCATAGTCCGGGCGCGGGAAGTCGCGTGCTTCCGCCAAGAGGGCCTCGGCGGCGCCGGCGATCTCCTCCGGGGTCTCCCCCTTGATCTTGAGGGCGGTCAGGAGACTGGCGAGGACGATGGGATCCACTTCGCCACGGACCACCTGGCCGAAGGCGTCGCGGGCGGCGTCGCGGGTGAGAGACTGCCCCTGATAGAGGGTGTTGAGATGTTGATGCATGGGGTCTCCTTACCGCACGTGGCTTTCTGGACGGGTGATGTGGGCGAGCGCCTGGGTCAGCAGGCGGGCCCCTTCCGAGGTCATGATGGATTCCGGGTGGAACTGGAAGCCCAGCACCCGCTCGTCCCGTTGCTCTATGGCCATGGGCATGCCCTGATAGTGGGCAATCACCTGCAGCTCCTCCGGTACATAGGTCGCCACCAGGGAGTGGTAGCGGGCCACCGGCAGCGGGCTCGGCAGGCCCGCGAAGGCGCCGTGGCCGTTGTGCTCAATGAGGGATCGCTTGCCGTGGACGATTTCCCCGGCCGCCCCGACGGTGCCGCCGTAGGCTTCGCACAGGGCCTGATGACCGAGGCAGATGCCGAGGATGGGCACCCGGCCGCGGGCCAGCTTGATGAGATCGATGAGGCAACCGGCCTCGTGGGGAGCGCCCGGTCCCGGGGAGAGCACCAGCACGGCGTCACCGTCACAGGCTTCTATCTCCTGTATGATGCGGCTCGCCGGCAGGCTGTTGCGGTAGATGCGCACCGGATAGCCCAGGGTGCGGAACTGGTCGACGAGGTTGTAGGTAAAGGAGTCGAAGTTGTCGAGCAGGAAGATGTTAGTCATGGCTCACGTCCTTATGTTGCTCCTGCTGGGCGCTCAGGGCTTGCAGGGAGGTGCCATGGCTGGCGGCGATGGCGGCCAGCACGGCGGCCGCCTTGGCGCGGGTTTCATCCGCTTCGGCCTGGGGCTTGGAGTCATAGACCACGCCGGCACCAGCCTGGACATGGGCCAGGCCCGCTTTCACGAAGGCGGAGCGGATGACGATGCAGGTGTCCATCTCCCCCGCGCCGTTGAGGTAGCCGACGGCGCCGCCGTAGCTGCCACGGCGCTTGCCTTCCACCATGCGGATAAGCTCGCTGGCCCGCAGCTTGGGGGCGCCGGTCAGGGTGCCCATGTTCATGCAGGCCTGATAGGCGTGCAGGGCGTCAAGGTCGGCACGAAGGCGGCCCACCACTCGGGAGACCAGGTGCATCACGTGGCTGTAGCGATCCACTTTGAGCAGATCCTTGACGTAGCGGGTGCCGGGCTCGGAGATGCGGGCGATGTCATTGCGACCCAGATCCACCAGCATCAGGTGCTCGGCCACCTCTTTCTCGTCCTGGCGCAGTTCGAGCTCGATGCGACCGTCCAGATCCAGATTGATGCTGCCATCGGGGTTGAGGCCGCGGCGGCGGGTGCCAGCGATGGGGTACATCTCCACCTGGCGGCTGGCGGCGCAGAACTTGACCGCGCTCTCCGGGGAGGCGCCAAACAGGGTGAAGCCCTCATCCTGCACATAGAACATGTAGGGGCTGGGGTTGGTCTGCTTGAGGCGGCGATAGGCGGCCAGCGGGTCGGGGCAGGGCAGGGAGAAACTGCGGGACGGCACCACCTGGAAGATGTCCCCACGGCGGATAAAGCCCTTGAGCTTCTCCACCTCGGCGCAGAACTGCTTGTCGCTCTTGTCGATATGGAGGTTGCCAGTGAGCGGCTTGGCGCCCTGAGCCCCCGGTTGCGGCTGCTGGCAGGCCTGCTTGAAGGCCTCGAGGCGGGCGGTCAGCTGGGCGTAACGCTCATCGAGCTGGCTCTCGTCCTGCTCGCCGCCAAAGAGGCAGGCCAGCAGCGCCGTGCTCTGCTTGATGTGATCGATGGTGATCAGGGTCTCGGCCACATAGAAGCAGTAGTCGGGGCAGTCGTTGCTCCCTTCAGGCACCTCTGGCAACTCTTCAAAGGAGGCGATGAGGTCGTAGGCGAAGCTGCCGCCCATGAAGAGCGCCTCTTTGCCCTGCTGGCATTGCAGCTCCCGCTGCAGGGTGCGCAGCACGTCCAGCACGCTGCTGCCCTTGAGGCGGCTGTCTTCGTCAAGGGTGCGGTCGGAGGCCGGGAAGTCGAGTTGCAGCTCGTCCGCCACTCGGGTCTGGGTGATGACGGCGGGCAGGCGCTGCTCGAGCAGGCGCTGCAACTGGACGCCGTTGTTGGTGAGGGCACGGACCCGTACCGTGCGGCCACGGCATTCGATGCGCAGGCAGGCATCCACCAGCAGCAGGCTCTGGGTGCCGGCCTTGGAGTCGATCTCCACCGATTCCAGCAGCAGGTTGTTGGGGCTGTCCTGGCAGAGTCGGGTGTAGAGCGCCAGGGGATCTGTCACATAAGGGGCATTGAGCCTGATGGTATCGAATTCGCCCAGGGGTAACCGGGTCTTGTTGCCTGTCATAATGCCTTCCCTTGCATGTGTTGTGTGTAACCGATGGTCATGGCGTTTCTCTCGAATTGGGATGGGGGTTTCGTCACGTCAGCGAGTTCGCCATCGCCATGTCAGTGCACTTGTCTGAATTGTCGGTTTCATCACAGGTCCATTTGCCGGATAATAAAAAAGCCCGCTGGGGTCAGCGGGCTTTTTCTTTGTGTTCTTAATTTGCTGTCAGATTACAGGTACAGCAACGACCACACGCCCGCATGTCAGGGAGTGTGCCACCACCAGATGGTCAGGATGGAAGTCGTTTGCATGATAAAGTCCTGTAAAAAGATGTTTGCAATGAAGTGCCTACAGAAAACGATAAAGCCGCGGCCAAGTCAAGTCGCTTTTTTGCCTTCTTTTTCCCAAGCAGGCCCCCTGATGAGAGCGAAACAAGCCGATGAGATTCGATCTTCACTGTCATACCACTGCCTCGGATGGCGTGCTGAGCCCTGCCGATCTGGTGCGCCGCGCCGCCGAGAAAGGGGTGGAGGTGTTAGCGGTCACTGACCACGACACCCTTGACGGGCTTGATGAAGTCCGCCAGACGATCAACAGCGAGCAGTTGCCGCTGCGACTGGTGAGCGGGGTCGAGATCTCCACCGGGTGGGAGCACCACGAGATCCACATAGTGGCGCTCGGGGTGGATGAAAAAAATCCGCAGCTGGTCACCTTCCTGGCCGGTCAGCGGGCCCGCCGCGAGGCGCGCGCCCAGGAAATAGGGCGCCGTCTGGAGAAGTGCCTCATCCCTGGCACCTATGAAGAGGCCAAGCAGCTCGCCGGTGACGCCGCCGTGACCCGTGCCCATTTTGCCCGGGTGCTGGTGGCGCGCGGGGTGGTCGACAACATGCAAAAGGTATTCAAGAAGTACCTGAGCCGGGGCAACAAGGGCTATGTGCCCGCCGAGTGGCCCGAGATGGGGGAGGCCATCGCCGCCATTCATGCCGCGGGCGGACTGGCGGTGCTGGCCCACCCCAGCCGTTACGATCTCACCGCCAAGTGGATCAAGCGGCTGCTGGTGGCCTTCAAGGCGGCCGGTGGCGATGCCATGGAGGTCTCCCTGCCCCAGCAGAGCCCCCAGGAGCGGGCCAACCTCGGTCAGTGGGCCAGGGATCACGACCTCTACATCTCGGTGGGGTCCGATTTTCACTTTCCCTCCAACTGGACCGAGCTGGGCCGCCATCTGTGGCTGCCCAAGGAGGGTATGCCGCTCTGGTTAGGCCATCCCGATCACTTTGGGCTCAGCCAGGAGCAGCATGCCAGCCTGCTGGCCAGCCGCTGAGCACAATGGGCGGGCCAGCATCTTTGGTGCGGGCGAGTCTGTGCCAAACAGGGTAAGGTAGTGTCATGGGCCAAGGGGCCCGTGACCATGAAGCGGGCACCCGGTGTGCCCCTATCGCGAGAAGAGCATATGAGTCAGCATTTTTACGTACACCCGGACAATCCCCAGGTTCGCCTCATCGGTCAGGCGGTGCAGATCCTGCAAAACGGCGGCGTCATCGTCTATCCCACCGACTCCGGTTACGCCCTGGGCTGCCAGATGGGCAACAAGGATGCGCTTGAGCGCATCTGCCGCATCCGCCGCATCGAGCCGAACCACGACTTCACCCTGGTGTGCCGGGATCTCTCGGAGATCTCCACCTACGCCAAGGTGGACAACACCGCCTTCCGGCTGGTGAAGAACAACACCCCAGGGCCCTACACCTTCATCTTCAAGGCCACCAAGGAGGTGCCGCGCCGCCTCATGAACGAGAAGAAGAAGACCATTGGCATCCGGGTGCCCGCCAACAATATAGCGCTCGCATTGCTCGAGGCCCTCGGTGAGCCGCTGCTCTCCACCACCCTTATCCTGCCGGGCTCCGAGATGGCGGAGTTCGACCCGGAAGAGATCTTCGACAAGCTCGGCAAGCAGCTGGATCTGGTGGTCAACGGCGGCTATTTGGGTGAGCAACCCACTACTGTGGTGGACTTCTCCGACGACGAGCCCGTGCTGCGCCGTCGCGGTGCCGGGGATCCGACGCCGTTTGAGTGATACTGCCGAGCCCGTACCCGAGACGATGATCGCACCGGGTGCGATGGGGGAGGTGCTTCCCCCCCCGCCCATCGCGAAAGTGCTGGGGCAGCCCTACCATGAGCTGCCCCAGGATTTGTTTATTCCGCCCGATGCGCTCGAGGTGTTTCTCGACACCTTCGAGGGGCCGCTGGATCTGCTGCTCTACCTCATCCGGCGTCAGCAGCTCGACATCCTGAACCTGCCTATCCTGCAGATCACCGCCCAGTACATGGAGTACGTGGAGCTGATGCAGGGGCTCAATCTGGAGCTGGCGGCGGAATACCTGCTGATGGCGGCCTGGCTTGCGGAGATAAAATCCCGCCTGCTGCTGCCCAAGGCCCCGGAGCTGGAAGACGAGGATGAGGGGGAAGACCCTCGCGTCACCCTGATCCGCCGGCTGCAGGAGTACGAGCGCTTCAAGCTGGGCGCAGAGCGCGTCAACGCCTTGCCGAGGCTGGAGCGGGAGATCTTCATCGCCACCGCCCTGCCACCGGATTTTGGCGCCTTGAAGCCGCTGGCTCCCGATGTTTCGCTGGTTGAGCTCGCCCTTTACATGCAAAGTGTGGTAAAACGCGCGACTCATTTTGAACATCACCAGATCCGCCGCGAGCAGATCCCGACCCGGGTGCGCATGGCGGAGATCCTCGCCATGTTGTCTCTGGGCCAGACCCTGCGGCTGGAGCAGGTGCTGCGGGCCGAAGAGGGGCGCATGGGGGTGCTGGTGACCTTCCTGGCACTGCTGGAGCTGTGCAAGGAGCAGCTTATCTGGATCCTGCAGGCAGAACCGCTGGGGCCCATCCATTTTGCATTGGCTGAGCAGGGCGAGGAGGGCAACCGTGGCGCTGCCCACTGAACGACTCAAGACCCTGACTCAGGGAGGGATGCGTCATGGCGCTGCCAGCTGAACGGCTGAAGACCCTGATCGAGGCGGCGCTGTTCGTGGCCGGTCGTCCGCTCAATGTTAGCGAGCTGAAAAGCAGCGTACTGGCGGATTACCCTGTCACCAGCCGCTATGTGCAGCTGCTGCTGGCGGAGCTCAGGCAGGACTACAGCGAGCGGGGGGTGGAGCTCAAGGAGGTCGCCTCCGGCTGGCGCTTCCAGGCCCGCCAGGAGTATGCCGAGGAGCTGTCGCGCCTGTGGAGCGAACGGGCGCCCCGCTATTCCCGCGCCGTGTTGGAAACCCTGAGTCTGATTGCCTATCGTCAGCCCATCACCCGGGCCGAGATAGAAGCCATCCGCGGGGTGGCGGTATCGAGCCAGATCATCAATACCCTGAAAGAGCGCGGCTGGGTGCGCAGCATAGGTCACAAGGAGGTGGTGGGTCGCCCCGAGCTGCTCGCCACCACCCGAGAATTTCTGGACTATTTCAATCTGCAGAGTCTGGAGCAGCTCCCCGAGCTGGATCCCGAACTGCACTCCCCCTTGCCGGTCATGCTGGGCGAGGGGAGCGACGGTCAATAAGCGGCAGGCCGTCTTGAGAATGAACGTGGTGACGATGCCCGAGGGCGCGTCACAGGAGTCAATGTTGTCCGCTATGTCAGCGGGCAGCGATCAACAATCAGGTAAACCCGATGAGTGAAAAACTGCAAAAAGTATTGGCCCGCGCGGGTCAAGGCTCCCGTCGTGAGATGGAGGCCCTGATCACCGCAGGTCGGGTCAGCGTGGATGGCAAGGTCGCCATGCTGGGGGATCGCGTCGAAGTGAACGCCGTGATCCGGGTGGATGGTCACCAGGTCAAGACCCGTGCGGCCGAGGAGCAGATCTGCCGCGTGCTGGCGTACCACAAGCCCGAAGGGGAGATGTGTACCCGTCACGATCCGGAAGGTCGTCCCACCGTGTTTGATCGTCTGCCCAAGATGGACGGGGCCCGCTGGATTGCGGTGGGTCGCCTCGACGTCAACACCTCAGGCCTCTTGCTGTTCACCACCGACGGTGAGCTGGCGAATCGCCTGATGCACCCGAGCCACGAAGTGGAGCGGGAATACGCGGTGCGCGTCTTTGGCGAGATCACCGAAGCCATGCTGCAGCGCCTGCGCAAGGGGGTGCAGCTGGAAGACGGCATGGCCAAGTTCAACAAGATCAAACCGGCCGGCGGTGAAGGGCTGAACCAGTGGTTCAACGTCACCCTGACCGAGGGTCGCAACCGTGAAGTGCGCCGCCTGTGGGAATCCCAGGAAGTGCAGGTGAGCCGCCTGATGCGTATTCGCTACGGTGACGTCACCCTGGATCGCGGCATCCCCCGCGGTGGCTGGCAGGAGCTCAAGCTGCCCGAGGTGAACTACCTGCGCGGCCTGGTCAACCTGCCCAACGAGACCGAGTCCAAGGTCGACCTGCAGCAGGATGGCAAGAGTACCCGCCACAAGCAGGCCGCCCAGATCCGCCGCGCCGTCAAGCGCCACAAGGACATGCAGGGCAAGGAGCCGCGCGCTCGCAGCACCACGGCCCGCCGCAAGCCGCAAGCCTCGACCCGCAACTCCGGCACCGGCAGCAAGTAAGCCGCCTCCGTGCCTGACGTGATTGGCCTCGGCTAACAAAGCCCGCACCCTCTGGTGCGGGCTTTTTGTTTGCGGCTCCCGCCGGAATTGACTGCGACTCAAAGTGCACAGGGCTGAGAGACAGGGTCAGACATGCTCCTCCCCCTGTTGAAGGGGGAGGTCGGGAAGGGGCTGCTGCTGTGGGATGTGGATCAGGATGGTTGCCCTGCAGGGGCTGGCTTGTTAGCCTTTGCGGCACTGATAGAGGAGATAATAATGAGCAAGGTACTGGATGAGCTGCTGGCACTGCTGGCGCTGGAAAAGATCGAGGAGGGCCTGTTTCGGGGCCAGAGCCAGGATCTCGGATTGCGATCCGTGTTTGGCGGACAGGTGATGGGGCAGGCCTTGTCAGCCGCCAAGCAGACGGTCGCCCTCGATCGCCAGGTCCACAGCTGTCACTCCTACTTCCTGCGCCCGGGGGATGCCAACAAGCCCATCGTCTACGACGTGGAGAACATCCGCGACGGTCAGACCGTCTCCACCCGTCGGGTCAAGGCCATTCAGAATGGCAAACCCATCTTCTACCTCAACGCCTCCTTCCAGGTGGAGGCCGAGGGGTTCGAGCATCAGGCTCAGATGCCCGAAGGCATCACGCCCCCCGAGCAGCTCAAGAGCGAGCTGGAGCTGGTGCGCCCCTACGAGCAGATGATCCCGGCGGCCCTGCGGGACAAGATCCTGTGCGAGAAACCCATCGAGATCCGCCCCGTGACCCTGGTCGATCCCATTCGCCCGGATGTGCACGAGCCGCTGCGCTACACCTGGTTCAAGGCCAACGGCCCGGTGCCGGACGATCAGCGGGTGCACAACTACCTGCTCGCCTATGCCTCCGACTTCCACTTCCTGTTTGCCGCCCTGCAGCCCCACGGGGTCTCCTACTGGGAGCCGGACATGCAGGTGGCCACCATAGATCACTCCATGTGGTTCCACCGGGAGTTCCGGCTCGATGACTGGCTGCTCTACGTGGTAGACAGCCCGAGTGCCAGCGGCGGGCGCGGTCTGGTACGCGGCCAGTTCTTCACCCGCGACGGCGTGCTGGTGGCGAGCACCATGCAGGAAGGCGTGATCCGTCGCCGGGGCTGAGCCTGCCTTCATCGACGGTGCATCAACAAAAACGGGAGCCAGTGGCTCCCGTTTTTTTATTGTGGTGCAGGCCCTCAGGCGGCGTCACGCTCCGGTGCGGCCAGGGGCGCTTCGCTCTGGGCGAAGCGGTCGGCCCACAGGGCGATGACGCCATCCCCGGTGACGTTGCAGGCAGTGCCGAAGCTGTCCTGGGCCAGGTAGAGGGCGATCATCAGGGCGATGGAGGCCTCACCGAAGCCGAGCATGGAGGTGAGCAGGCCGAGCGCCGACATGACGCCGCCGCCGGGGGCGCCCGGCGCCGCAATCATGATGACGCCGAGCATCATGATGAAGGGCAGCATGGTGCCATAGCCCGGTATGGCCAGGTGCTCGGAGAGGAACATCACCGCGGTGGCGCAGGTCACCAGGGTGATTGTGGAGCCACAGAGGTGAATGGTGGCGCACAGGGGCACGGTGAAGTTGGCGATGCCGTCGCTCACGCCGTTGTTCTTGCTGGCCTGCAGGGCCACCGGGATGGTGGCGGCGCTGGACATGGTGCCAAGCGCGGTGAAGTAGGCGGGCAGCATGTTCTTGATGAGCATGGCGGGGGAGCGACCCAGCGCCAGCCCGGTGCCGATGAAGAGCAGGCTGAGCCAGAGCCAGTGCATGACGATGGCCATCACCAGCACCACGCCAAAGGTCTTGAGAGTGGCGAACACGGTGCCTTCCACCGTCATCTCGACGAAGACGCCCGCGATGTAGAAGGGCAGCAGCGGGATGATCACGCGGGCCAGCAGGCGGTCAATAATGTCACGGCCCTGATCGGCGACCCGGCGCAGGTCGGTGGCCTGGGTGGCGCTGATGCCGATACCGAACACGAAGGCGGCGGCCAGCGCCGACATCACCCCGAACAGCGGCGGGATCTCGAGGCTGATGTAGGAGCTGAGCTTGATGGCGGCTTGCGCCGTGGGCTCGGCGGCGGTGGTCAGCTGCGGGATCAGCTGGCTCGCCACCGTGAAGGCGAACAGGCCCGCCAGTATGGTGGAGCAGTAGGAGAGGGCGACCGTCTTGCCGAGCAGCTTGCCGGAGTTCTTCGGCAGGCTGGCGATGCCGCTCATGATGAAGAACAGGATGATGAGCGGAATGGTGAAGGTGATCAGCTGACCTATCACTGTCTTGGCCGTGAACAGCACCCGTGCGACCCATTCCGGGGCATAGAGGCCGAGCAGGAGACCGGCGAGGATGCCGGCAATCAGATTGAGGACGAGTTTCATGGGGGAATCCAGGTGTTGGTGTCTGTTTTGTTATTTAATCTTGATTTTAATGCCGCTTTTTAACACAAATGCCGCATCTTGTCTGCCATCACCTGGTTAACTCAGAGTTAAATATTGTTATCTGGATGCTGAATCGCGTCGGGCACCCTGTCTGGATCGACGGCCGCGATATTGATTGATTGTGGCGGGATTGGGGTCGCGGATCAGCAGGGCATGGAGCCAGCGGCCGTGCACTGCATCGTCACTGCACCAGCTCTGATGCAGCTCAAACGGCAGGAGGGCGATCAGCTGCTGCAACCGTGCCTCATCGAGCCGGGTCAGCAGCGGGTATTCGTCCTGTGAGAGGGGCAAGGGGCTGCCGGGTTCATTCTCGCCATAGGGGAAGGAGCAGTAGAGGGGCCCCTGGGGTTTGAGCAGGCCGGCGAGGTGCATCAGGGCGGGGGCTAGCTCATCCTCGGTGAGGCAGGGCAGCGAGCCGCTGGCCCAGACGCCGTCATAGGGCAGCACGTTGTGCATCTGCTCGAAGCGACAGACCCGCACCGGCTGGCCGCACAGGCGCGAGGCGGCGCTGGCCTGGTTCAGGCTGGCATCGAAGGCGGTGACCATGAACCCCAGTTCCCGAAAATGGTGCAGATCCTCCCCCGCACCGCAGCCGGCTTCCAGCAGGTGGGCACCGGGTTGCAGGCGGGCCAGGAAGGGGGAGTGGGCCTGGCCGATGAGGGCGGGGCGGGGCGCCAGCGGGGCAGCGCTTTGGGCGGGTGACTGTGGCAGTGGCATAGGGCTCGTCTCTAAGGTGGGCGGCTACTCTAGCAAATTTGCCCCCTGCTGTTCAGATCTGCTGATGACCCTCTATGGCCCTGAGTGGCATCAGCGCCATCAGGGGCGGCGCAAGAGTGAGGGAGAGGGGTTGGCGAGCAGGCCGAACAGGGTGTCGAGCAGGAAGTCGGCCTCCTTAATCAGGTCGATGCGCTCCGGGAAATGCAGCCAGTTGACGATGTAACCGTCCAGGGTGCAGTGCAGCAGGGTGGCGGCGCGCCGTAGATCCAGCTCTTTGGGCAGATGGCCGAGGCGCACGGCATTGGCCAGGGTGATCTCCAGATCCCGGAAGAAGTTGATGGATTGCAGGCGCATGTGATCCCTCAGGGCCTCGGCCTCCCCCTCCAGAGGCTCCAGGTTGAAGATGATGGTGAACATCTGCTGGTGGGCGGGTTCGGTGCTGATCTTGTACATCACCTCCTTGAGGAAGCCGCGCAGCTTGCCGAGGGGATCCTGCTCCTGCTCATCCACACAGGCGTCTATCTGGTGGGAGAGGGGGGCGCACAGCTCCTCCCACAGGGTGACGAACAGCTCCTCCTTGTTCTTGAAGTGCCAGTAGATGGCACCCCGGGTCAGGTCTGCCGCCTTGGCGATGTCGGTCAGGTTGGTCTTCGCCAATCCCTGTTGGCAGAACAGATTCAGGGCCGTGCCCATGATGTGGCAGCGGGTCTGCTGCGCCTCTTCTTTGGTTCTTCTGGCCATCGGATCCGTACCTGTTAAAAGGGGAAAAAGTTACTTACATACATTTATGAATGTATGTATATTGCCTCATCTTCGCAGTTTTACCAACAGGGACCCCATAAACCCTGTGGTTTTGTGATTTTTTTTGTTTGAAACAGAGGCTCAGAAACTCCATGCATAAACACATTCTCGCACGTTCGGTGGGCCTTGCCTTGTTGGCAAGCGGCCTGCTGGTTGGTTGTGGCGACAAGGGCGAGGCCGGGCAAGGGGCGGGCGAGATGCCGCCTGCTGCCGTGGACGTGGTCACGCTCCATGCCGCACCGCTGCAACTCATGTCCGAGCTCACCGGCCGCACCGCCCCCCTGCGGGTGGCCGAGGTGCGCCCCCAGGTGAATGGCATCATCCTCAAGCGCCTGTTCACCGAGGGTAGCGACGTCAAGGCTGGCCAGTTGCTGTACCAGATCGATCCCGCCGTCTATCAGGCCGCCGTTGCCAGTGCCAAGGCCAATCTGGCCAAGGCGCAGGCCAACGAGCAGAGCGCCCGCCTCAAGGCCCAGCGTTATGCCGAACTGGTGAAGGTGAAAGCCATCAGCCGTCAGGAGTATGACGACGCCGACGCGGCCTGGAAGCAGCAGGTTGCCGAGATCGGGGCCGCCAAGGCCGCCCTGCAGAGCGCCAACATCAACCTGGCCTATACCCGGATCACGGCCCCCATCAGCGGCCGCATCGGCAAGTCTGCGGTGACCGAGGGTGCCCTGGTCACCGCCCAGCAGGCGGACAGCCTCACCTCCATCTCGCAGCTCGATCCCATGTACGTGGATGTGCGTCAGTCCACCGCCGATCTGCTGCGCCTCAAGCGTCAGGTCGCCGCCGGCAAGCTGACCCAGGGCAAACAGGATGGCGCCAAGGTCAGCTTCCAGCTGGAAGATGGCAGCCAGTACGGCGAGCAGGGGACCTTGCAGTTCTCCGACGTGACCGTGGACGAGACCACCGGCATGGTGACCCTGCGGGTCCTGGTCCCGAATCCCCATGATCTGCTGCTGCCCGGCATGTTCATGCGCGCCACCCTGCAGGAGGGCGAGCGCCCAGAAGGCCTGCTGGTGCCCCAGACCGCCGTGACCCGCACGCCGAAAGGTGGGGCCACCGTCATGGTGGTGACCGCGGACAACAAGGTCGAGCTGCGGGAAGTGCAGCTCAGCCGCGTCGTCGGCGACAGCTGGGTGGTGGAATCCGGCCTCGATGCCGGCGAGAAGGTGATAGTGGCCGGTTTGCAGAAGGTCAAACCCGGTGCCGTGGTGGCGCCCGCTGAGCGCACCGGCAACACCACGACCACACAGGCCAATCAGACCCCGGTCACCAAGCAGTAGGATGGAGTAGTCGCCTCATGGCACGATTTTTCATAGACAGACCCATTTTCGCCTGGGTGATCGCCCTGGTGATCATGCTGGCCGGGGCCATGGCCATCATAGGCCTGCCGGTCGCCCAGTACCCGACCATAGCCCCGCCGGCCGTCGGCATTTCCGCCAGCTACCCGGGGGCCTCCGCCAAAACGGTGGAAGACTCGGTGACCCAGATCATCGAGCAGAACATGACGGGGCTGGATCACCTGCTCTACATGTCTGCCCAGTCCGATTCGTCCGGCAACGTCAGCGTGACCCTCACTTTCAAGCCGGGCACCGATCCCGACATCGCCCAGGTGCAGGTGCAGAACAAGTTGCAGCAGGCCATGTCGCTCCTGCCCCAAGAGGTGCAGCAGCAGGGTGTCCGGGTCCAGAAGACTTCCAGCAGCTTCCTGATGGTGGCCGCCTTCATCTCCACCGATGGCAACATGACCAACGACGATCTCGCCGATTACGTGGTCTCCAACATCAAGGAGCCCCTGAGCCGGCTGGACGGGGTGGGTGACATCACCTTGTTCGGCAGCCAGTACTCCATGCGGGTCTGGCTCGATCCTCACAAGCTCAACCGGGTACAGATGACCCCGGGAGACGTGCAGGCCGCCATCCAGGCCCAGAACGCCCAGGTTGCGTTCGGCAAGCTGGGGGGCACCCCGGCGGTGAGCGATCAGCAATTTACCGCCACCATCATGGGGCAGACCCGTCTCTCCACCCCGGAGGAGTTCAACAACATCCTGTTGCGGGTGAATCAGGATGGCTCCAAGGTGCTGCTCAAAGACGTGGCCCGGGTCGAGCTCGCCGGCGAAAGTTACGATGCCTCCGCGCTCTACAACGGTCAGGCCACGGCGGCGGTTGCCATCAAGCTGGCCACCGGAGCCAATGCGCTGGATACCGCCGAGATGGTACGTGCCAAGCTGGGTGAACTTTCAGCCTACTTCCCGGCCAACATGAAGATCGTCTACCCCTACGACACCACGCCGTTCGTGAAGATCTCCATCGAGGAGGTGGTGCAGACGCTGATCGAGGCCATCTTCCTGGTGTTCTGCGTTATGTATCTGTTCCTGCAGAACTTCCGGGCGACCCTGATCCCGACCATCGCCGTGCCCGTGGTACTGCTCGGTACCTTTGGGGTCATGGCAGCCTTCGGCTTCTCCATCAACACCCTGACCATGTTCGGTCTGGTGCTCGCCATCGGCCTGCTGGTGGATGACGCCATCGTGGTGGTGGAGAACGTGGAGCGGCTGATGAGCGAGGAGGGGCTCTCCCCGCTGGAGGCGACCCGCAAGTCCATGACCCAGATCACCGGCGCCCTGGTGGGCATCGCCCTGGTGCTGTCGGCGGTGTTCGTGCCCATGGCCTTCTTCGGCGGCTCGACCGGCGCCATCTATCGCCAGTTCTCGCTGACCATCGTCTCGGCCATGGTGCTGTCGGTGCTGGTGGCGCTGATCCTGACCCCGGCGCTCTGTGCCACCCTGCTCAAACCCATGAAACACGGGGAGTTTGGTGCCCAACGCGGCTTCTTCGGCTGGTTCAACCGCTTCTTCGATACCAATGCCAACCGCTACCAGAACGGTGTGCGCAAGGTGATCAAGCAGGGGACCCGCTACGGCATCATCTACCTGGCCATGCTGGCGGTGCTGGCGGTGCTCTTCATGCGTCTGCCCACCTCCTTCCTGCCGGAAGAGGATCAGGGGGTCATCATGTCCATGGTGCAGCTGCCGGTGGGGGCCACCAAGGAGCGTACCGAGGTGGTGCTGGCCGACATGCGCGACTACTTCCTCGAAAACGAGAAGGATAACGTCGACTCCGTGCTGACGGTGGCGGGCTTCAGCTTCGCCGGTAGCGGCCAGAACAGCGGCATGGCCTTCATCAAGTTGAAGGACTGGAGCGAGCGTAAAGGGGAAGAGCGCAGCGCCAATGCCATCATAGGCCGCGCCATGGGGTATCTGTTCAGCATCAAGGAGGCGCAGGTCTTTGCCTTCAACCTGCCCCCCATCCCTGAACTCGGCACGGCCACCGGCTTCGACTTCTTCCTGCAGGACCGTGGTGGTCTGGGTCACGAGAAGCTGATGCAGGCGCGCAACCAGTTGCTCGGCATGGCGGCGCAGGATCCCAACCTGGTACGGGTACGCCCGAACGGGATGGAAGACACCCCCCAGCTCGACATCAAGATCGACTACGAGAAGGCGCTGGCCCAGGGGCTTTCCATCAGCGACATCAACAACACCCTGTCGGCGGCCTGGGGCTCCTCCTACGTCAATGACTTCGTCGACAGAGGCCGGGTCAAGAAGGTCTACCTGCAGGCGGATGCCCCCTTCCGGATGAACCCGGAGGATCTCAAGCTGTGGTACGTGCGCAACAGCACGGGCCAGATGGTGCCTTTCTCCGCCTTTGCCAGTACCGAGTGGAGCTTCGGCTCGCCCCGCCTGGAGCGCTACAACGGTGTCTCCGCCATGGAGATCGTCGGTGAAGCTGCGCCGGGCAAGAGTACCGGTGACGCCATGGCGGCCATCGAGCAGATGGTGAAACAACTGCCGGAAGGCATCGGCATCGAGTGGACAGGGCTCTCCTTCCAGGAGCGTCAGGCAGGCTCCCAGGCGCCGGCGCTCTACGCCATCTCGCTGCTGGTGGTCTTCCTCTGTCTGGCGGCCCTGTACGAGAGCTGGAGTATTCCATTCTCGGTCATGCTGGTGGTGCCGCTCGGGGTGCTGGGGGCCATTTTGGCCGCAACCCTGCGCGGGCTTGAGAACGACGTCTACTTCCAGGTGGGCCTGCTCACTACCATAGGGCTCTCGGCCAAGAACGCCATCCTGATCGTCGAGTTCGCCAAGGAGCTCCATGACAAGGGGATGAAACTCGGCGATGCGGTGGTGGAAGCCTCCCGTCAGCGTCTGCGTCCGATCCTGATGACGTCCCTTGCCTTCATCCTCGGCGTCTTGCCGCTGGTGATCAGCACAGGTGCCGGCGCCAGCAGCCGCAACGCCATCGGTACCGGCGTGATGGGGGGGATGATCACGGCCACCGTGCTCGCCATCTTCTTCGTACCGTTGTTCTTCGTGCTGGTGATGCGCTACTTCACCAAACACAGTTCAGCCGAGGAGCGCGTCGCGCTGACCAAGGAGACCCAACATGACTAAGATCCTGGTCGCCCTGAGTGTGACGCTGCTGCTGGGGGCCTGTTCCATGGCCCCCGATTACCAACGCCCCGAGGTGCCGCAAGGCGCCTCCTGGCAAGAGAACCTCGCCACCCAGGGGGCATTGGCGCCCTGGCAGCAACAGTTCCTCGATCCGGCACTGCAAAAGCTGATCGACACCGCCCTGGAGAACAACCGGGATCTGCGGCTCGCGGCCCTCAACGTCGAGGCCTATGAGGCGAGATACCGGATCCAGCGGGCGGCCCAGTTGCCGACCCTGGCCGCCAGCGGCTCCGGCACCCGTCAGCAGGGATCCGACGATCTCAGCAGCACGGGGCAGGGGAACATCAGCAGCCAGTACGGCGCCGACATCGGCATCACCGCCTATGAGCTGGATCTGTTTGGCCGGATCCAGAGCCTGAAAGATCAGGCGCTGGAGAACTACCTGGCGCAGATCGAGACCCAGCGGAGCACCCA
Organism: Aeromonas sp. QDB31; assembly: GCF_027707605.1. NCBI lineage: Bacteria > Pseudomonadati > Pseudomonadota > Gammaproteobacteria > Aeromonadales > Aeromonadaceae > Aeromonas > Aeromonas sp. QDB31. Next base: position 167,850 of record NZ_JAPCIX010000009.1, read on the forward strand.
GATAGCGCTGATCGCCTCGGTGGCGAATGCCTACCTCACCCTGCTGGCGGATCAGGAGCTGCTGGCCCTGAGCCAGGCGACGCTGGCGACCGAGCAGGAGAGCTATGCCCTGACCCAGCACAAGTACCGGCTGGGAGCGGCCTCCGAGATGGAGCTGGCGCAGGGGCGCACGGCGCTCGAGAACGCCCGGGTCAGCCAGGCGCAATACCAGCGCCAGGTGAAACAGGACAGAAATGGCCTGACCCTGCTGCTCGGCACAGAAGTGCCCGTGCAGGAAGGCCAACCGGCGACCCTGGCCGAGGTGCAACTGGCGCCGATCCCGGTGGGGGCCCCCTCCAGCCTGCTGCAACAGCGGCCCGACATACTGGCGGCGGAGCACAGCCTGAAGGCGGCCAACGCCAATATAGGCGCGGCCCGTGCCGCCTTCTTCCCGACCATCTCGCTCACCGCGACGGCGGGCACCGCCAGCAATCAGCTGAGCGGGCTGTTTGACGGCGGCACCGGCACTTGGACCTTCATGCCCCAGATAAACCTGCCCATCTTCGACGGTGGCAAGCGCATTGCAGATCTGGATGTAGCCGAGGTCGGCACCAAACAGGCGGTGGCGAGCTACGAGAAGAGCATCCAGACCGCCTTCAAGGAGGTCGCGGATACGCTCGGTGCCCAGGCGGACTACCAGCAGCAGCTGCAGGCCCAGCAGGATCTGGTGGATGCCAACCAGACCTACTTCAAGCTGGCGGAGTTCCGCTACGAGCAGGGGGTGGACAGTTATCTCACCCGGCTCGATGCCCAGCGCACCCTGTTCAGCGCACGGCAGGGGCTCATCAGCACCCGCCTGGCCCAGCTGAGCAACCAGGTTGCACTCTACAAGGCGGTCGGCGGTGGCTGGCAGGCACCCAAGGAGGCCTCGGCGGCCTCCGAAGGGCAGGGCTAGTCTCTCATCCGTTGCTGACAATGTGACAAAAACGGGGCGAACCGCAGGGTTCGCCCCGTTTTTATGTGTAAATGGCCGCCTCTTCTGGACACTTCGCTGCCGAGCGCAGGCCCGGTTCGCGAACGCCAGGCTTGCCCAGGCTGAAATAGAAAAAGGCCCGCATCGCTGCGAGCCTTCTCATCTATCTGGTGCCGGAAACAGGAGTCGAACCTGCGACCTTCGCATTACGAAGTCAATAAACTCACGTTTAATCCTGTCTTGATAAATCCAACAAAAAAATTCATTTACATTAAATTCAATGAGTTAAATACACATCAAATTCACTCTTGTCCAACGACATACAACCCTATACGATGCCAAATGTGGTACCCCATGTGGTACCCCGTGTGGTACCCCAATACGAGGTTTTAGGATGATTTCTCAAGATCGACAAGTCGCGGCAGCAGAGCTTAAAGAAGGTGCAACCGCAACCCGATTTGCTATCAGCTCTAAACATGGTAACGGGTTATCACTCGAGGTTCGGGCCGGTAAGCAAAAACGCTTCGTGTATCGATTTAGGCTACTTGGCAAGCAACAAACCATGGTACTTGGACTATACCCTGCGATGGGACTTGCTCAAGCTCGTGAGCGACATTGTGTTGCGGTGGGGCAAGTCAAACAGGGCATCGATCCCCGTCAGGTTGTTGCAGAAGCTAAACAAAAGAACGAACAGATGCTCGTGCTTGATGAACTGTTTGAGCAATGGCTTAGCCACAAAGCCAGCGTAAAACGCCGTGATGGCGTTCGATCAGAGATTAGCCTTCGAACCGTCACTGATTATCGTCGAATCTACCAAACACACTTGCAAAAGGTCCTTGGTAAATATCGAGTTTGCGATATCACCATGGCTGTCCTCCACCATCACTATCAGAAGCTACAGAAGGTCTCTCTGGAAGGACTTCGCAAAGCAATGGGCATAATGAACCAGGTGATGGAAGAGGCTATGCGACGGCAGCTTATCGAGATGAGCCCCACGTTGGCACTCAAACCCAAAGTTTACAATGCGACCCCCAATCTACCTCGAGAGCGTTGGCTACCAATCTCTGAATTACGAGCCTTGTGGCATGCATTAGAAGAGGGCGTTGGAGGTGGCGGAGCGTTAACAGCTGGTGGCCGTGGCATTGCTACGACTTCTGTTCTTTCTGGAAGTGTCGCCAATGCAATTAAAATCGTCATATTGAGCGCGGTTCGTCGAGGTGAAGTGATATCGATGCAGTGGGCACACTTGGATGGTGATCGCTGGACGATTCCGGAAACCAAAAATGGGCGCCCGCATGTGGTGACCTTGTCGCCTTTGGCTCAGGAAATCATTTCAGAGCAGCGAATGATAACCTCCTCTACCAGTCCATATGTGTTCGAATCGACGACGAAGCTGGGTCATGCCATCACAGGTGACGCACTTATGCGCGCCCTTGACCGGCTACAGAAGCGTAAGCTGGCTGAACTTGAGCCATTTAGCGTACACGACCTGCGGCGCAGTGTTGCAAACTGCTGTGGTATTGAACTTGGTGCAGGACCTCTAGAGATAGAGCATATGCTGAACCACCAGATCAGTGACAAACTCCTGCGAACTTATCAGGCGGGCGCTTTACGTAACCCTGAAAAACTGAGGAGTTTATTTCTTCGGTGGGGGGATATTGTGAAACATCAAATAGCCCAACATGAAGTGGAAAAATCACCAGAAGTTATGGGTAACGTAATCCAAGGGACATTCGGTAAACGCTGAGTTTTCAGCTCGATCAGACCCAAGTGCGTATTCCGGTGAAGTTGAACAGTGATTCCGGAATCTGTGAACACCATTTCCGGAAAGTATGCGGACAGGGATTCTTCGAGCAGAAGCTGAGCTTTGAGGGGAGGCATCTTTTCGACTCACTGAACAAGCCAGCAGCCAAGCGCAGCGCGGCAGTTGTGGATCCAAGACGTTGGAACAGGACGGTTCATCTGACATCAGAGTACGTGCACTGAGGTGTCCGGAATCGGTGTACACGAAAGCCGGAATCAGCGTTCATTTTAAACCGGAATAGGTGTTCATTTTCGACCGGAATATGCACCAAGAAGGAAGCGGCCGATGGCCGCTTCCTTCTATGAGCCCGTTTAGCCTGATATGCTACGCAGCCACCTGATAGGCACAAAGCTGGTGCGGCGCCTTCCCTGGCCATTAGCCTTGCCTGTCAGGTGGCCTGTTGCAGGTGATCCTGATAGACCTTCTGCCACTTGGTATGCTCAACCTTATCGCCTCTGACCAGCCAGAAAGCACAGATGCTCTCGGCCAATTCTGCGGCCATGGCATGGTCGTTATAACGACGACAAATCAGATACTGGGCCAGCCAGTTTTGGTACTGCTTCATTGATACCTCTTAAACCGCAGTCCAAATCAATTGACCGGATCGGTATCCGTTTTCTCTACTTAAACGCCTAGCAGATTACCTGGTTCTTACTGCTCGCCCCAGGCTTCCTGCTGATACACTCCATTTGAAAGGCCCATGTCCACTTTCAAAAATTACCGTTTTCCAGATTGTAGCTTGGATGTATTTTTAGCTTTCAGATTGGCGTCAACCTCCAACGCGGGAGAATACAAGTCATTCTCTTCATCATACATTATACCGAAGCATGAATTATTTTGTTCAGATTTGTTAAAGGTTTTTTTGTATTCTTCATCAATAAGAGCAGAAATAAGCCCCCTCTTAGTTAATTTATTATTGTCTTTACGTTTTTCCAAGTATAATTTTTCAAATCGATCCTTCACTAGAGATGGAACATCAAAAGTAAGTTGCTCTACTCTTTTTAGTTCTTTATTCTTTTTCGTGCTATTGGCAGATTGTATACTATTTAACAGGCTATCTATCTGCTGATATGTCATAAAGAAGGAATTCAGAAGAGCTTTTATGTAAACAAATTTATCCTGCTTGTTTTTTGCTGATGCCATTAACTCAGAAAACCACCAGCATGACTTGATGCGTGAAAAAACAGTTTTAGATAAACGCTCAATGGTATGTTCATCTGAGTAGACTAATTTTTTTAGCTTGTTTGATAAACGCTCATCGATCACAGTTAATGCTAGCTGCTTAGCACCAAGTATTATTGCCATTATAGCATTTTTACGAGCAAGCCTTGATGTCTCATCAATACTTGCGGATATAATTATTGCATCTATTAAAACCTGAAGCATTCCTTCAACACGTTTATTGTCTTGAGACAGCAACAAGTTTTTTTCACTCAAGGAGAAAAAACGCTCGGCAACGACATTGCTTCGTAACGCCATATGGCTTTTATCGCTCTCAGATATCTTCATTAAATTCATGAATACCACTGACAATGTATCCATTGATGGGGTTTTCTCAAAGACCCCCTGAACAGTGTAACATTTGCTATCAAGCGCTCTCGAGAAATAAAAAAGAATAGTGTTTGTAAATACTTTTACATCCTCTGTGGATAAATTTTGCTTGTATATTTCAACAACGCTTTCTATCTGTTCAATTGAGATGTGAAGCCAGTCATGAATAATTAAATCTAGTCTTTCTAGGTCAGTGTGAGCATTTTCTAGCCTAAATGCAGTGTTAACTTTATTTTTAGGGATAAGCTGGAAAAGCATATTTCCACTAGCACGTCGAGAGTGGCATACATCCTCAAAGTCCAATTTAAATTGAGGAGGCGGGGGTGATGATATGGGATATCCCCGCTTATAGATAAGATATCTGTAGATAAGATCATGCACCGCACACTCTTTTGTTTCAATAAGAGGTGGCATTGTTGATATATATGCCGCGTCTCTCTTGTATTTATCACATCCTCCATTTATTTTATTGGATTTAAATAAAAAGCAATGAAAAATAAAATTAATGACCCTACGATCTATGTTCAAATGACTCTACCCATTAATAAAATAAAAACAAAAAAGAGATGGTCACCTAGGTGACAGGTGGCTGCTTTATCATAGCCTCTGTAGACGATTGTTTCCATACATTGCACAGCCCAATCCTATGTCAGCCACATTGACTATCACATGAGTTATCCTTCAAAGACACACCGCGTAGCATCCCACTTGCCCTCAATCAATCTTGCTCTACAACATCATATAGCCTTGTTATGACAGGCCATCATTAACTTGCTATCGCAGCCACCCCCTCCTTAAAGCCTGTTTTTTTCAACCCCCAATCCCTTCTGGTGAACGCCCCCCCAACTACCAGGAGAACACCATGAACACTTCCCCCAAAGTACTGCGCATCAAAGACGTTATCCAAAAGACCGGCCTTGCCCGTTCAACTATCTATGACCGCATCAGCGATAAATCCCCTCGCTATGACCAAAATTTTCCCAAGCCATTGAAGTTGGGCTTGTCAGCTGTTGGCTGGTTTGAACATGAAATTGATGCTTGGTTAACTAAACAGGCATCAATGAGGGGATTTTATTGAACAGCTAAATTCTCCACAGGGTAGCATGAACACATGCCATCAATATAACTACATCTTGCCAAATTCATTATGATGCAGAGCTCCTACTGCAAGTAGGAAGTAAAGCTGACGTAGCAATAATTACCCTAAACATCATATGGATGACGTTAATATACCAATGCTCATCATGAATAACATAGCCCCCTCTCACTATTTCACTAAGCATCTTGTACCTGTGACTCTGGCGATATGAATTCGTAGGAGGGGGGAGCTTTATGTTATTTGAATTCATTCATCATCTGTAGTGACTAGATACATTAACCATTTAACATCTAAGTTAGCTACCTATACACACTCATGACCTATTCACTAAACACTCTTCAATGAGGGATTACTCATGTCTACAGATATCCTGCACTTCATTCATCAATTGGAAGTAAGATACCCATTATTCAGCATCCATGCTTTCCAAAAAGCAATGGATGCAGTTACCGAACATTACTATCACTACCGAGAGGCTAAATCAGCTCATCCTTCCGTTGAGCTGTTCCTGCAATCCTTCTATCGTTACCATGACCTTGATGTATACGATGAATGTTTATCTACTGAAACACGTAATGAGCTTTTGACTGAGCTCAATGACGTTCTAAGTGATTTTATGCATCAACTGAGGTCACCACGTCATCAGAAGCAGTTACACAACCTAAAACGTGCTGATAAGCGTAATAGCGATAGCATCCAGAAGTACATTAACGCTCTTTTTGTTCAGTATGCCAGACTACTGGTAGTCAGAGTGGATGTTCACTTTAGAGATGACGTGACCCTAGAGGAAGCTCAAGAGGAACGAGAGTATTACTTGCGTACTATCAAGCGCAAGTTTACACGATTAGTAGGCTATATCTGGAAGTTAGAATATGGCGAAAGTAGAGGCTATCACTATCACATCGCGTTTATATTCAATGGTAAATACTTGCAAAATGATATCAAGGTTGGCCGTTTGCTGGGAGAGCGTTGGCATGCAGGTAGCTATTACAACTGCAATGCTAAGCGGTCTCAATATGAGGAATGGGGAACGGATGGTATCGGGATGATACATCGAAGTGATGACGAGAAGCGGCAGAAGCTATTTCTGTATGCCATGAAATATCTAGTCAAAATGGACGAGGCAGTGTTGGCTGAAACATGTGGACGCTCAAATAGGATGGGTAAGATGGAGGTGCCTCGCAGAAGAGGGTCCGGTGGGAGACCCAGGGCGATTCATGATGCCAACCCGGTGGAGATCCCGATGTAGCGCCACCGGGCAGCCTAGCTTGTGGGTCAACGATTGATGAATACAGCCCCCTCCCTTGGCTCGTCATCTATGAGCGCTTTGTTTCTCTGCTCGGTTAGGGGGCGTGCGTGATGGTGAGCACACTCATATGGAAATGCATTGGTGTTTGTCATATGGGTACGCTAGGTTATACCCGGATTAACTTGGCCCCCGGGATGGGGCCGTATTTTTTACATTTGTTCGGGTGATAAAAATGAAAAAAAACGTGCTGAGTATGGCAGTGGCTTGTGTGTTGTCCGGTGTCATGTTGACCGCTTGCGGGGGCGGTGGTGACGAGAGCGGGGGCGGCAGCAATGGTGGCAACAATGGCGGTGGCACCGACACCGGCAGCAAACCTCTTCACACCGCTGTCTTCCTGGATTCCGTCGTGGGTGGCCTCGACTATCGGTGCAACGATTACACCGGTGTCACCAATGCAAACGGGGAATTCCTGTTTGATGATGGCGACACCTGCGAATTCGCATTGGGCAACCAACGCCTGGGGGCGGTGACCCTCAAAGCGGGCAACTCGCTGGTGACCCCTTACACCCTGGCTGGTGACGACAAGGAGAAAGCGATCCGCATTGCGGCATTGCTGCAGACGCTCGACAGCGACAGCAATCCGGAGAACGGCATCACCCTCGACAAGGCGCAGGTCGCGCAACTGGGGATCGTCGAACTGGGTAGCGATGACGCCTTCAACACCTCCCTGGTCGAGGCGCTGAAAACAGCGGGCCTCACCAAGGCCGTCGTCTCTCTGGCTGCGGCGAAAGCCCACCTCTCCGCCACCCTGGCTGGCGTCAATGGCCGCTCCGTGGCGGTCGACAAGGTGCTGAGCGATCTGCAGGGACTGACTGATCTGAAAAACCTGGACGTCGAGAGCAAGTTCAAGGAGTACAAGGAGACCCTGCAGGCCGAGACCGGTGAGAGCGGCAAGGCCGATCGCCAGATCGTGCTGGCCATGCTGACCATGTTGGAGGTGACCAACAACCCCGTGGTGGCTGAACGCCTGGGCTTCACCTCGTCCGCCATTGGCAGTGGTTACAGCACCAGCCTGGCCAAGGTGATGGATGTCATCATCCACACCCCCGGCACCGCCTCCGTGGCACTCAAAGGTGACAAGGGATATACCCGTGACGTGGCTAAGCTGATGGGAGCCTATGCCGACAGCCTGGAAAACGTCGCGGCTGCCCTGGCCGATATCCAGGATCCGGATTACAGCGCCACCTATGGCGATGACGATACCGTCACCCTCAACCTCGACGGTGCCAAGGCACTGCGGGCGTCGGCAATGGCGATGGCATCTGCCCTCAACATCGCCGCCTCCTATCAGTACGGTCCGGACAGCGCCTATGTCACCCAGCAGGAAGAAGTGATCTTGCCGCGTATGCACATCAAGGACACCTGGGGCATGCAGCCGACCACCACCTATGAAGAGAGCAGCAGCACCTTCGAGACCCAGTTCAGTCAGCAGGAAATCGAGCCTGATGCGCTGGTGGCGCACGCCGATTTCTTCCGTTTGACCGACGATGCCAAAGCACGGTTGGCCAAGGCCAAGTCGCAGTTGAAGGATGCGGTGAGCCTCGCTCTGACCATCGATCAGAGCAAGCTGGACGAGTCGTTGACCCAGGATGAGATCGAGGCCAATGCCGCGACTCTCAAGGAGCTGGCGAACCACTTTGCAGGCACTGTGCCCACTATCCAGTGGGAAAGCGTCGAGACCCGATACGTCAATACCGGCATGGGCTGGCAGCCTCAAGAGGTGGGGGTGAAGTACAACATCAATGTGCTGCCGTTCTTCGATGAGATGCTGGATCGCAGTGACATGACCATCAAGGTGACCGGCGGCTGTGATGGCGCGGTGGGGGCGCGGGATGCCGAGCTGTCCAAGGCCATGGGAGAGCCCATGTGTCTCATCACGAGCGACGAGTTCAAGGCACTTGCCCAGAGCGATCGTGGTGTACTGAAGTACATCGGCTGGATGCAGGAAGATCAGGAGAGCCACACCGCCATCTATGCCAAGGGGGTGGGTTATGACTGGTCAACCCAGATGACGCCGGTGGCCGGGTCGACCTTTGACAAGGTCTTCGTCTCCTGTACCGACCTGGATGACAACAAGGTCAGCTGTGCCGATCAGCTGTAAACCAGTGGGAGCGCTCCTGACGGGGGCGCTCCTGTTGTGGATGCCGGTGGCACAGGCTACCGGCATGCTGACGCGCTACACCGATTATCGGGAGCGTGTCTTCGATCGTCAGGGTCAGTTGCAATATCAATTGACCACCCACGAATACTTACAGCGGATGCCCAGTGGGCGTCCGTCATTGTCCAGTCTGTTTGCGTTGCGAGAGATGCAACGAGCATCACTGCAGCTCAAGCAGGGCACCTTGATGGTGAACGACGTCATCGTGCGTTTCGAGCATGGGCATTATCAGGACGGCATGCTGATGATGGGGAACACGGAAGTGACCCTGCCTGAGGGCCGCATGCTGGCCGACTCTCTTCGATTTGATCCCGTCCAGCATGTACTGGATGCCCCCCGCGCCCGGCTGCTCAGCTTTTCCGGCGATGTACTGGGCCAATACCGGGACTATCACCGCCCCCTTCGTTGACCCTGCAGAATGGTCTACGGCGCCTAAGACCGTGTGCATACTGATGGAGCCTGAATCGCCGCGGTATTCGACCTTCATACCCGGCGAGCCATGGGCTGGGCGATGTCTGACAAACCTGATGCAGAGCTGGCAATAAAAGCGCTCGATATGCCCTATCAGCAACGAGGTTGCCTATCAGGCGTGCTGTTTCACTCCGCTCAGGGCAGCCAATATGGCAGCCGTGCGTTTCGGCAGCGGCTGTGGCGCTATAGCATGACCCAGAGAATGAGTCGATGTGGCAACTGCTGGGATACGCCCCGATGGAGCGGTTGTTCAGGAGTCTGAAGACTGAGTGGCTCCCGACAACGTGATACGTGAGCCTGCGGGAAACGAAGCAAGATATCAGTTACTACCGGATGGATTACTACAACTGGCGGCGTCCACATCAATACAATGACGGGATGCCGCCAGCAAAAGCCGAGATTCGGCCTAACCAAGTGTCTGTATTAAGTTGACCACTACATCACTTGCTCAGATGGAGAGTGCCGAGACCGTCTGCGAGACCCGGCTCGCCTCCCGGTGGATGTCGCTCATCAGCTTGTCCACCTCGCTGATTTGCTGCTTGCCGAGTTCGGCGCTGCCCGCCACCCCGGCCATGTCGTCGGTCACCCTGGCGGTCAGCTCGCGGTTCTTCTGCACCACCTTGGCTATCTCGCCGGTGGAGAGGGAGGTGCGGGCCGCCAGTTGGCGCACTTCGTCGGCCACCACCGCAAAGCCCCGTCCCTGCTCCCCCGCCCGCGCCGCCTCGATGGCCGCGTTGAGGGCCAGCAGGTTGGTCTGATCGGCAATGGCACTGATGGTCGAGACGATGGCCTCGATGCTCCTGGACTGCTCGTTGAGCTGAGCTATGAGGGCGATGGCCTGATCCACCTGGGCGGCGATCAGAGAAGAGGTATCGACCACGGCGCGCAGCAGCTCGGCACCGGCCTCGGCGCTGCTCAAGGTCTCCTGCGCCGTGCTGTGGGCGAGGCGGGCCGCTTCCCGGGTGGCGTGGTTCTGCTCAATGCGGGCCGTGATGTCGCTGGCGAACTTGACGACCTTCACCACCTTGCCGTTCTGATCGCGAATAGGGTTATAGGTGGCCTCCAGCCAGACGGGCTCTCCCCGGCTGTTATGGCGCATGAAGAGGCCTGACTTGAACTGGCCACGGGCCAGCTCCTCCCAGAATGTGGGCTGCTCGCTCAGGAATACCTCGTCACAGAAGATCCTGTGATGCTTGCCCGCAATCTCGTTCAGGCGATAGCCCATGGCGTCGAGGAAGTTGGCGTTGGCACTGATGATCTCGCCGCTCGGGGTGAACTCTATCATGGCCCGGGAACGGTCCAGCGCCTGGGACAGCGCCTCCAGGTGTTGCAGCCGCTGATGCCGGGCCGTCACATCGCTGGCCATCTTCACTACCCGGGTCACCCTGCCCTGTGTCTTTACCGGGAAATAGCTCGCCTCGAGCCAGCGCGTCTCCCCCTGCCGGTTGACCCGCTCGAAGGTGCCGGACTGCACCTCCCCCTGGGCGAGGCGGCGCCAGAACTGCTGATAGTCGGTGGAGCCGGTCCAGCCTTCGGGGCAGAGCAGGCGGTGGTGGTGCCCCAGCAGCTCGCTCGCGCCATACCCCATCAGGCTCAGGAAGGGCTCGCTGACCTCCAGGATCTCCCCGTCCGGGCTGAAGATGATGGTCGCGGCGCCGTCCTTGATCGCCTCGACGACACTCTGCTGCTCATCGAGCCGGGTCTGACAGGCCAGCAACTGCGCCTTGAGTTTGTGATTGAACATGACACTCCTACCTCGTTGACGATCCGGAGCGGCACCACAGCCTGACCCCAATGACTGTATCGGCACCGCCAGTCCCAATATGAGTATTTAGATGACTTTGGGCCATGGGGCGCGCAGTGCATAGAGGCACTTGGGGTGTCTAGGAAAGTAGGGGCGATTCATACGGATGGCATAAACTGGGGAGGATGTCAGCATTCGGGCACCGTAACGCGGAAAGCGCAGAGGTCAGGGCCAGTATTGAATGGCCCTTATTTGGAACACTTTGGGTATACGGCGGGTTCTTCTCCGATGTGGATCAACATATCTGTTATATTGGTAGCTTACCTAATTAACTTCATGATATGTAATAAGTTATCTGTGGTGTAACCAAACGACTGGTTATGCATACCAGTATTGATCTTCTGATTGGGGAGATAACACATCTATGATAACAGCTCTCAGTAGCATCAGACTCCAAGCTTGGCTTTATGTTCTGTTAATCTACAGTTTCATGTCAGGCTTGTTGAGTCTTACGGCGTATGCTTGGCCTCATTTGAGCATACCAGAAGGATTGATGGTAACCATGGAGGGTGCCCTTGCCTTGGTGCTTGGCGGTGTCGTCATGGTGTCTCTGATGATGGGTTGGAAATCAATTCGAATCATCACGAGTCTGCTGCTGTTAGTCATTGTCAGCTATAATATATTGCATAATTTTCTGGCAGGACCTGACGATCATTTATCCATACTAACTGGTCAGCATCGCCTCAACTCTGCTCCTGCCATCTACATAATACTCTCGGTGGCGGTCGTCCTTTTCGAAGTAAAAAGTCAATCTGGCCGCAGGTTTGGTATCTTCATCGGCGCGGCGGGAATATCTATCGGTATCATTACTCTAATAGCACATTTAACGAGCGGCAACAGCCCATTCATCTTTGGTTTCTCCCGTGGAGCCAGCCTCTTTTGCTTGGTGTTTGGTTTATCTCTACTCATTCTCTGCCATATTGCACGCAGTGAGAACACCAGGATTAACACACCAGCAGCAGCTATAGGTGCACTCGGAGCAATTGGTACGTTTACACTGCTGATTGTAGCCAGTTGGGGCATTCATCTTCAACGACATCGTTTAGCAAATGCTCTTGTTTATTACCAGTCAACCGTATTGGAGCAAGAATTGAATACTTCAGCTAATTTGATTGAGCGATTAGCTGAACGATGGGCCATACTTGACCTTGATATACCTGAATCTCTCAAGCAGACTGAGCTAACTCGCTACTTTCAAGATACTCCTTCACTTAAATCGCTTCTTGTAATTGGAGAGGATAATAAAGAAATATTTAATGAAGCTAGAACCATAGAGGATAAGAAATGGTTAACAAGCCAGATGAAAAAATTGGATGTTTCGCAATGGATTAATTCCATTCGTGAGCAGAAACGTTCTGATGCTTGGCTCTTTCCAGATAGCACTCATCCATTAGATGCAATATTTCTGACTATACCTGGGGGGGGTGGTGGAGGAGTATTTATCGCAACGTTCAATATTGGGTATATGCAACCACCGATAAGTAATATAATTAACCGCGGCTTTGAGGTCAGAATAGCATCTGAACATGACAATATTTCAGATAATGAATGGCATATTCATGATAATGACAATAATATCTATGAGTATGCAAAGACTCTGGTCCCTGGTGGGGCAGCGATAAGCATAACAGCGATAGGCGGTGCTGTCAGCATGTTCAGCCTGCCTGGTATCTTACTTCCTTGTATACTTTTTTTTGGATTGTTCGTAAGCTATCTACTGACAGCAGGAAGAATTATCACGGCGATACAGAAACAAAATGCTCGTGAGTTAAGTATCGAGGAGCAACGATTCAGCTCTCTATTTTTCCAATCACCTGATGCTATTTTCGAATTTTCGAAAGACGGCCGCTACGTATCTCTTAACGCCAAAGCTAAGGCGATCACTGGCATTACTGAGCAAGATCTCGATGTGCTGTGCTACGACAACGTCCTCAGTGCTAGTACAATTAGTGACGTAGATTATCGAACATTTGACACCTCATTCAAAAAAACCATTAATGGCACTACACAGATATTCAACGTGAAGTTTCTCAATATTGATGGTTGCTGGAGAAATTACGAATGTTCATTTGTACCAATATTAGTGGATGACGCTGTCGTCGGATTATATGCCGTAGTTAAAGATGTCACGGAAAGGTTACTTGCCCAAGAAAATCAGCGGATACTGACGAAGAGTTTGGAGTCCAGCGACAGTGCTGTTTTAGTGGTTGACGTCAGAACGAAAATAATGCCCATCACCTTTGTCAACACGGCATTTTCGAATATTACGGGTTACAGCCGTGAAGAGGTTTTCAATAGTACATTTTCTGCCATCATCAATTCCCTAAAAGGCGCGGATAGCACAGATATAATCAGCAGCGTCATCGAAAAAGCCGAGGCTAAAAGTTTCACTATCAAGAGCTATCGGCGAGACGGAACTCCTTTCTGGAATCAATTATCTCTGACACCTGTTAAAGATGATAGTGGTATTGTGACCCACTACACGACGATCATGAAGGATGTTTCTGAAAAGAGAGAACAACAAAAGCAGCTCGCCTACCAGGCAACCCATGACGTTTTGACTGGCCTAGCTAATCGCTCTTTACTTGAAGACCGCTTAGAGCACGATATTGCTCTAGGGAAGGTGCGAACAAGTCCCTGATATGAGATCATGTTTGTCATCTGGAGCCATGAAAAAGGGTTCATCATGAGT
>NZ_JAPCIX010000010.1:0-167923 GCF_027707605.1 Aeromonas sp. QDB31
CCAGGGATTGAGCCATCAGGTGCTGCATAACCGGGCGGGACAGCGGGTGATAAGCGGTGCTTACCATATCCAACATGTGAACGGGTATCACCGCAGGCTAAAGGAATGGTTGGAGCGATTTCACGGTGTCGCGACGTCTTACTTGAAGCATTATCTGGGTTGGCGGCGGATGCTGGAGCGTTATCAACGAGGGATAGACGTCAGGTGTTGCTTGCATGAGGCGCTAGGGCGCCCCATGCAACACGTAATTGGGACATAGCCTTTTTTTATGCCGGTGCGCTGAAAAACGGTCATTTTGCGTATAAAAGCAGACATTGGCACGCAATCTGCAAAGTTCCACATGTCCTGCATAAGGATATGTGTGTGATTGTTACCCCAACGTTCAGGTTTTAAGGGCCATCCCGGCGGGATGGCCTCTTTTTATGGTTTTTTCGGGGGAAGGGCCCGTCAGGGGCACAGATCGGCCGTGGGGCTGTGCACTCTTGGGGCTTGTCACTGGTGATTTCACCCCATGATGGTGCATTTTTTACCTATAAGGGAATAGGTCGCATGGCTGTGGGGATCCCTGGCTGCATGGACCTCAGTTGGCAAAGCCGCTCATGTCGATCACCAGCTTGCCCACCATGCGGCCCGCCTCCAGCTCGCTATGGGCCTGTGCCAGGCTGGTCGGAGTCAGTTCGGGCAGTGTGCGAGTGAGCGTGCTCTTGAGCACCCCTTGGTCCAGCAGGGCGGCGACCCGGCCGAGCAGCTTGTGCTGCTCGATCATGTCCGGGGTCTGGAACAGGGAGCGGGTAAACATGAACTCCTGGCTGAAGGTTACGCTCTTGGCCTTGAGCAGGCCCAGATCCCAGGGCTCGCTGGATTCGGCAATGGTGCAGATGTGACCGAAGGGGCGAATGAGGCTCGCCATGGCGGCCCAGTGCTGCTCGGTGGCATTGGTGCAGAAGATGGCATCGAGCTGGCTGATGCCAAGGCCGGCCAGCTCTTCCTGCAGGTTGTGATGACTCACTACCTGGTGGGCGCCCATGGCCAGGCACCAGTCACGGGTTTCAGGTCGGGAGGCGGTGGCGATCACCTCCATCCCGGTGAGCTGGCGTGCCAGCTGGATGGCGATGGAGCCGACGCCGCCGGCGCCACCTATGACAAGCAGTCGCCCGGTACTTTCGCGGTTGAGGCCGATGCGCTCGAACAGGGTTTCCCAGGCGGTGATGGCGGTCAGGGGCAGGGCGGCGGCTTCCAGGTCGCTCAGGGTCTTGGGGGCGAGGGCGGCGATGCGCTCATCCACCAATTGCAGGGCGCTGTTGCTGCCGGGGCGGCTGATGTCGCCGGCATACCAGACCCTGTCCCCCGTCTTGAACAGGGTCACCTCGTGGCCCACGGCCACCACTTCCCCCACGGCATCCCAGCCCAGCACCCGAGGATTGCTCTCTACCTTGGCCTTGGGGGCGCGTACCTTGGTGTCCACCGGGTTGACCGAGGTTGCCGTTACTTTCACCAGCAGATCCCGTGGGCCCGGGGTCGGATCCGGTAGTTCAGTCTCGATGAAGCAGTAGGGGTGATCGCTTGGCAGATAATGGGTGAGGGCGATGGCTTTCATGGCAGTTCCTTTCAAATCGCTATGAGTGGGATTGCCAGCGAGTCTAGTCTGGTTGATTATTTCGATTAAGATGGGTAATCGGGACAGACTGTTTGTATATATGAACAATGTCGAACTGGAGTTGATGGGGCTGTTCGCCACCGTGGTGGAGCAGGGCAGTTTTACCGGGGCGGCCGAGGTGCTTGGCATGCCCAAGTCCTCGGTGAGCCAGAAGATCTCACGCCTCGAATCACGGCTCGGGGTGCGACTGTTGCAGCGCACCACCCGCAGGCTCAGCCTGACTCCCCAGGGGGAGGTCTATGTGGAACATTGCCAGGCCCTGCTGGCCCTGGCGAGAAGCGCCAATCTGGCCATGGCCAGGTTGCGCTCGGCCCCTGCGGGTCGGGTGCGGATCACCGCCCCCGAGGCGACCGGCACCCTGCTGCTTGGCCGGATTATGGCCGAGTTTCGTGCCCTCTATCCCGAGGTGGTGCTGGAGCTGACCTTGAGCGACGAGCAGCTGGATCTGGTGGGGGAGGGCTACGATCTGGCGCTGCGGGCGGCGCCGCTCAAAGATTCGAGCCTCATCTGTCGGCGCATCGGCCAGGTGGCGCGCCATCTGGTGGCGGCCCCGGGTTATCTGGCGAGCCAGGGCACGCCGCAGCAACTGACTGAGCTAGGGGGGCATGTCTGCCTGGTGCACACGTCGCTGCCGGTATGGCCGTTGCTGGAGGGGGGCTGGCGGCCGCAGGGGGCCTGCATCAGCAACAGCCTGCTGGCGCTGAGGGAGCTGGCGCTCCACGAAGGGGGGATAGCCCTGTTGCCAGATCATGTCTGCCGGGACGATCTGGCGGCGGGGCGCCTGCTGAAGGTGCTGCCGGATCACCCCATACCCCCCAATCCCTTCTATCTCATCTACCCGAGCCGCGAGCATCTGGCACCCGCCCTGCGCAGCCTGATGGACTTCGTCGCCGAGCGGCTGCCCTTCGCCTGATCAGCGGTGCTGGCTGAGGGGGGCCTGACCGGGTTCGAGACCGAGCGGCACTGACTGTCGCTCTGCCAGCATGCGGATCTGCCCCTCGATGAGACCGGCGTTGGGGCCCAGCACCAATACCAGCTGATGCTCGTTGAGCTGGATCCAGGAGAGGCAGCCGAGCCTGGCCAGACGGGACTGATCCACCAGCGCCATCTCCCGCACCCGCAGGCTGAGGCGCGTCAGGCAGACGCTCATGGCCTGCAGGTTGTCCATGCCTCCCAGCATCTTGAGGTACTGGATGGCCAGCATCTGGGGATCCGTGGGGGCCACGGTCGCGAGCTGGGGCAGCTCCTCGGCGATGGGCTTGCTCGGCAGGCTGAGGGGGGCGTACTCAAGCAGCCGGGAGAAGACCAGGGCATAAATGACGAAGAACAGGATGCCGAGGGGAATGAGCCAGAAACTGTGTTCACCTGAGTCGTAGCTGAGCACCAGATCCAGCAGCCCGGCGGAGAAGTAACTGCCCACCTGGATGCCGAGCCCGCTGCAGATGGCCAGCGACAACCCGGTCAGCAGGGCATGGGCCAGGAACAGCCAGGGGGCGGTGAAGGCGAACAGGAATTCGATGGGTTCGGTGATCCCCACCAGGGCCGAGGTGAGCGCCAGGGTGAGCAGCAAGCCCCCCTGCGGCAGGCGCCGCATCCGCTGGCGATGGAGCCAGATGGCAAAACAGGCGCCGGGCAGGCCGAACATGATGACCGGATAGAGACCCGCCACATAGCCCTCGTGCAGCGGCTGGGCGGCGGAGAGCGCCTGCAGGTTGCTCTCCCCCAGCCCCATGAGGCTGCCCAGCACCTGGTGAAGGCCGAGGGGGATCAGCAGCCGGTTCAGCACGCCGTAGCAGAAGGCGCCAAACGGCGTGGTGAGCAGGTCGGAGGCGAGCAGGGTGATGCCTTGCTCCAGCAGCGGCCAGAGCAGGGCCAGGGGCACGACCAGCAGCAGGCTGGCCAGGGCCGAGAGCAGCAGGCCGGGCAGCTCTTCCTGCAGCGGTCGCAGCCAGCCGGGGAGGGTGAGGTTGCGGGTCCAGGAGCAGACCATGGCGGTGGTCAGGCCCGCCAGCAGGCCGCAGATCATGTCCGCATGCAGACCGGGCTGCAGGGTGGCGAGCGCCGAGCTCAGCAGCAGGAAGTTGACCGCGCCGGCCAGGGCCTGCGCCCCTTGCCCCTGCCGGCTCAGCCCGAAGGCGATGGCCACCGCATAGATGAGCGGCATCTGGCTGAACAGGGCGCGTCCGGCCAGGGAGAGCACCGCCAGATCCAGCACGTCCGGCTGGCCGAGCCGATAGAGCAGGGCCGCCAGCGGCAGGATGGAGACGGGCAGCAACAGGGCATAACCGAGCCGTTGCAGGGACTGGGTCAGGATCTTTCTGGCGTTCTGAACTGGCATAAGGGCGCGGTATTTTGTGACGTGGCGCACATTTTACTCACTCGCACCCATTTGGGAATAGGTGCGAGTCCCTTTATTGGCCCTTTCTTATTTCTGATCAAACAATCGGCGAACCGACTGATCCGGGGCCGGGGTCAGCAGGCTGACCAGGATGAAGGCCGCGAGGCCGAGTCCCAGGCTAGGCACTATGGCGTGCAGGCCGGCCAGCTTGATCCCCCACTGACTCAAGGCCCCGTAGCAGACAATGCCTGACACCATGCTGGCCAGCGCCCCCGGGCCGTTGGCCCGCGACCAGTAGAGGCCGAGCACCAGGGGCCAGAGGAAGACCGCCTGCAGGCCGCCGAAGGCGAGCAGGTTGAGCCAGATGATCATCTCGGGGGGCTGCAGCGCCGCCAGCAGCACCAGGGTGCCGAGGATCAGGGTGCAGAGCAGGGAGAGCCTGGGAATGCGCACCTCCAGCTTCTCTTGGCGAGGATTGAGGTAGTTGAGGTAGAGATCCTTGACCAGGGTCGCCGAAGCCTGGATCAGCTGGGAGTCGATGGTGGACATGATGGCCGCCATGGGGGCCGCCAGGAAGACCCCCGCCAGCCAGGGGGGCAGCACTTCCATCATCAGGGAGGGCATGATCTTGTCCGGGCTGTCCATGCCGGGCAGGATGGCGCGGCCCAGGGCACCTGCGAGGTGCATGCCCAGCATCAGCAGCGCGCTGACCACGGTGCCGATGAGGATGCCCCGGTGTAGCGCCTTGCTGTCCCGATAGCCGAAGCAGCGCAGGGCCGAGTGGGGCAGCCCCACCACACCGACGCAGACCAGGATCCAGAAGCTCAACATGAAGGGCTGGGTCAGCATGTCACCGGCGCCGGTCGGGCTCACCAGCTTGGGATCGATTACCTTGAGCTGGTGGATGAGGTTCGGCAGGCCGTCACCGGCGATCAGGATCCCGGCCAGCAGGGCGCCGGTGCCGATCAGCATGATGATCCCTTGCAGGGCGTCGGTCATCACCACGGCGCGAAAGCCGCCGATCACCGTGTAGAGCAGCACGCAGCTGGCAAACAGGAAGAGCCCCTGCTGGTAGCTGAGGCCGGTTGCCGTCTCCAGCAGGCGGGCGCCGCCGATGAACTGCACCACCATGGTCGCGATGAAGGCGAGGATGATGGTCACCGAGCCCAGCACCACCACCCACTTGCTGCGGTAGCGGGCCCACAGCATGTCGTTGATGGTCACCGCATTGACCCGGCGGGCGATGATGGCGAACTTCTTGCCAAGCACCCCCAGGGTGAGCCAGACGGTGGGTAGCTGGATCATCGCCAGCAGCACCCAGCCCAGGCCTATCTTGTAGGCGGCACCGGGCCCGCCGATGAAGGAAGACGCCGAGGTGTAAGTGGCTACCAGCGTCATGGCCAGCACCAGACCGCCCATGCTGCGGTTGCCGATGAAGTACTCCTGCACGAAGTCACCCCCGGCACGGTGGCGACCGGCCCAGAAGCCGACCCCGAGCACCAGCACCAGATAGACGAAGAGCGGCAGCATCAACTCAAGATTCATGGGGGGACTCCTGGGTGTCCAGCGGGGCGTCGGCAAACCGGGGATCCGTCATGGGTTCAGTACGCGGCTCAGGAGTCATGAGGAGGTTCCTCGGGGTCGAGAGGAATGTCGACGAACAGGCGATCCACCATGAGCGCGCAGAGGCCGATAAACAGCAGTGGCATCAGGATGCAGCTGAGCAGAAACCAGAGCGGCATATTCCAGAGCTCGAGCGTCTCGGGAACGAAGTACGCCGAGCCATACCAGGCAACGAAGTAAAGCAGGGTCAGCAGCAGGCAGAGGGCTGCTTCCCGACGGGCGAGCGCGAAACGATTCACCTTGGCCTCCGACAATTTTGAGGGGCGCAAGGATAACAAAAAAGGGCCATGTCGCCATGGCCCTTTTTTCGCTGTCGATCCCGAGGGACCGAACGCGCTCTGCTAAAGCGTCTTTTACAGACCCAACTTCTTGTGCAGGTAGTGGATGTTGGTGCCACCGTGCTGGAAGTTCTCGTCCTTCATGATCTCTTTTTGCAGGGCGATGTTGGTCTTGATCCCTTCCACCACCAGCTCGTCGAGAGAGTGACGCATGCGGGCGATGGCGATGTCACGGTTCTCGCCGTAACAGATCAGCTTGCCGATCATGGAGTCGTAGTAGGGCGGCACCTTGTAACCCGCATAGATGTGGGATTCCCAACGCACGCCCAGACCGCCCGGCGCGTGGAAGCGCTGGATGAGGCCAGGAGACGGCATGAAAGTGGCCGGGTCTTCGGCGTTGATCCGGCACTCGATGGCATGGCCACGGATGCGGATGTCCTGTTGGGTGATCGACAGGGGCTGGCCGGCGGCGATGCGTAGCTGCTCCTTGATGAGATCCACACCGGTGACCATCTCGGTGACCGGGTGCTCGACCTGGATCCGGGTGTTCATCTCGATGAAGTAGAACTCGCCGTTCTCGTACAGGAACTCGAAGGTGCCCGCACCGCGGTAGCCGATTTCGAGACAGGCGCGCACGCAGCGCTCACCGATGAACTTGCGCATCTCTTCGGTGATGCCGGGTGCCGGCGCCTCTTCCACCACCTTCTGGTGACGACGCTGCATGGAGCAGTCGCGCTCACCCAGATAGAGGGCGGTGCCCTGGCCGTCAGCCAGCACCTGGATCTCGATGTGGCGCGGGTTCTCCAGGTATTTCTCCATGTAGACCATGTCGTTCTTGAAGAACTGGCCCGCTTCGGATTTGGTCAGGGCGATGGCGGCGGCCAGCTCCGACTCGTTGCGCACCACGCGCATGCCACGACCACCACCGCCACCGGCGGCCTTGATGATCACGGGGTAGCCGATCCGCTTGGCAATGGTGGCGTTGCGCTTGGCATCGTTGTCCACCGGGCCGTCGGAGCCGGGTACGCAGGGCACGCCCGCCTTCTTCATCGCTTCGATGGCGGAAACCTTGTCACCCATCAGGCGAATGGTCTCGGCGCGCGGGCCGATGAATATGAAGCCGGATTTTTCGACCACTTCGGCAAAGTCGGCGTTCTCGGAGAGGAAGCCGTAGCCCGGGTGGATGGCGACGGCACCGGTCACCTCGGCGGCGGCGATGATGGCCGGCACGTTGAGGTAGGACTCACCGCTGGCGGGTTTGCCGATACAGATGGTTTCGTCGGCCAGGAGCACATGCTTGAGCTCCCGATCGGCAGTGGAGTGAACGGCCACTGTCTTGATCCCGAGCTCTTTGCAGGCGCGCAGGATCCGCAGGGCAATTTCACCGCGGTTGGCGATGACTACTTTGTCCAACATGGGTGGCGTCTTCCCTTATTCGATGATGAACAGCGGCTCGTCAAATTCGACGGCCTGACCATTTTCAACCAGGATCGCTTTGATCACACCGGCCTTGTCAGACTCGATTTGGTTCATCATTTTCATGGCTTCGACGATGCACAGGGTATCGCCGACATTGACGTGTTGACCGACTTCCACGAACGGCTTGGCTTCCGGGCTGGAGGAGCGGTAGAAGGAGCCGACCATGGGGGAGCGCATCAGATGGCCACTCGGGGCGGCATCGGCAGCAGGGGCGGCGGCCTGGGCGGCAGCGGCGACCGGCGCGGCAGCATGTTGAACCTGCGCCGGCTGCATCATCATCTGCGGGGCAACGCTAACCTGGCCGGAGAAATTGCGGCTGATGCGAACGGACTCTTCCCCTTCGGAGATTTCCAGCTCGGCGATGCCGGACTCTTCAACCAGTTCAATCAGCTTCTTGATTTTGCGGATATCCATTAGCATTCTCTTTCTTCTTTATCTGATCAGTGATTATCAAGCCGCGCGCAACTGATGCACGGCCGCGGTTAAAGCGAATTGGTAGCCATCGGCACCCAGCCCACAAATGACCCCTTTGGCGACATCAGACAGATAGGAGTGATGGCGGAAGGGTTCCCTGGCATGAACGTTTGACAGGTGAACCTCGATAAAGGGGATGGCCACGCCCAGCAGGGCATCGCGCAGGGCGACACTGGTGTGGGTGAAGGCGGCCGGGTTGATGATGATAAAATCCACCTGGCCCATGGCCTGATGGATGCGGCCGACCAACTCATGTTCGGCATTGGATTGCAGGTGTTCCAGGGTGACACCGAGTTCGTTGGCGTGCTGGGTCAGATCGGCGACGATCTCATCGAGCGTCTTGCTGCCGTAGATGCCCGGCTCCCGCTTGCCCAGCAGATTCAGGTTCGGGCCATTGAGCAGGAGGATTCGGTGATGTTGCGACATATTGAGTACATCCTCGATGATTATGCTGCTATCTATCAGCTATCTGTGGACCACCAAAAATCTAGCCACTTTCTGCACAATTCGGTGTGCCCTGGCACACAGATTTCGCAATTATATTGATTTCGTGAAAATTAGCAGCATTTTACTGGTCTAATCTCTACATCTGGCCATTTATTGAGCATGTTGGCGCGCAGCGCCGCTCTGCCGCAGTGTCCGCCTCTTTGGGCTTTCCAGATACAACAAAGCCGGCACAAGGCCGGCTTTGTTGTGAGAGGGGAAGGACTCAGGCCGCTTCCGACTTCTCGCGGATAAGTTTGTCCACGACGCCCGGATCCGCCAGGGTGGAGATATCCCCCAGGCTGTCGGTCTCGCCGGTGGCGATCTTGCGCAGGATACGGCGCATGATCTTGCCGGAACGGGTCTTGGGCAGCCCCTCGGCCCAGTGGATCACGTCCGGGGTGGCGATGGAGCCGATCTCCTTGCGCACCCACTCCTTCACCTCTTTATGCAGCTCGCGGCTCGGCTCCTCCCCGGCGATCAGGGTGACATAGGCGTAGATGCCCTGACCCTTGATCTCGTGCGGCACGCCCACCACCGCCGCCTCGGCGATCTTGGGATGGGCCACCAGGGCCGACTCGATTTCGGCGGTGCCCATGCGGTGGCCGGAGACGTTCAGTACATCATCCACCCGACCGGTGATCCAGTAGTAGCCATCCTCGTCGCGACGGGCGCCGTCGCCTGTGAAGTAGCGGCCCGGGAAGGTGGAGAAGTAGGTCTGCTCGAAGCGCTCGTGATCGCCGAACACGGTGCGCATCTGGCCAGGCCAGGAGTCGGTGATCACCAGGTTGCCCTCGGTGGCGCCCTCCAGCGGCTCACCCAGGTTGTCTACCAGAGCAGGCTGTACCCCGAAGAAGGGACGGGTGGCGGAGCCGGGCTTGAGGGCGGTGACGCCGGGCAGCGGGCTGATGAGGATGCCGCCTGTCTCGGTCTGCCACCAGGTGTCGACGATGGGGCAGCGCTCGTCCCCTATGGTGCGGTAGTACCACTCCCAGGCTTCCGGGTTGATGGGTTCACCCACAGATCCCATGATGCGCAGGCTGGTGCGGGAGGTGCCCTCAATGGCCTCCTTGCCCTTGGCCATCAGGGCGCGGATGGCGGTGGGTGCGGTATAGAGGATGCTGACCTGGTGCTTGTCCACCACCTGGCTCATGCGGTTGGTGGCCGGGTAGTTTGGCACCCCCTCGAACATCAGGGTGGTGGCGCCGTTGGCGAGCGGCCCGTAGACCAGATAGGAGTGACCGGTGACCCAGCCCACATCGGCGGTACACCAGTAGATGTCCTCTTCGTGATAGTCGAACACGTACTTGAAGGTGAGGGCGGCATAGACCAGATAGCCGCCCGTGGTGTGCAGCACCCCCTTGGGCTTGCCGGTGGAGCCCGAGGTGTAGAGCACGAACAGGGGATCCTCGGCGCTCATGGCCTCGGGCGGGCAATCAGGGCTGGCGGCGGCGACGGCGTCGTGCCACCAGATGTCCCTGTGGTCATGCCAGGCGACCTTGCCGCCGGTGCGCTTGAGCACGATGACCTTGTTGACCTTGGTATCAGGGTGGGTGAGCGCCTCGTCCACATTCTTCTTGAGGGGAATGGGGCGGCCGCCGCGCAGGCCTTCATCGGCGGTGATGACGATGGAGGAGCCCGAGTCGATGATACGACCCGAGAGGGCCTCCGGCGAGAAGCCGCCGAAGACGATGCTGTGCACGGCGCCGATGCGGGTACAGGCCAGCATGGCGATGGCCGCTTCCGGCACCATGGGCATGTAGAGACAGACCATGTCACCGCGCTTGACCCCCTGGGCTTTGAGCACGTTGGCAAACTTGCACACCTCGCCGTGCAGCTCGCGATAGGTCAGCTTGCGATCCTCGGCCGGGTTGTCCCCTTCCCAGATGATGGCGACCTTGTCGCCGCGCTGGGCCAGATGGCGATCCAGGCAGTTGGCCGACACGTTGAGCAGGCCATCCTCGTACCACTTGATGGAGACGTGGCCCGGATCGTAGGAAGTGTTCTTGACGCGGGTGTAGGGGGTCATCCAGTCGAGGATTTTGCCCTGCTCACCCCAGAAGGCGTCCGGGTTCTGTACCGACGCCAGGTACATGGCTTCATAACCTTCCTTGTCCAGCAGGGCGTCGCTACCTATGTGGGCCTTGACCGGATAGACCTTGCTCTCGCTCATCTCTCACTCCTGTAAATACATTTTTGTAATGATTGAGTAACAACTTATACCTTTGGCACGGGAGGGCAATTAGACTTTTGGATAGCGACGCGAGGAGGAGGGGTACCTCTGAGCGGCCCCTGACGGGAGCAAGCGGAAGGGAGTAAAGAGAAGGGAGCCTGGCGCTCCCTTCTTCATGGGGTCCCTTTCGGCTCGCCGTCAGCGCTGGGGGGCGAGCATGGAGGTCATGTGGGGTTGGGACAGGGGGTGGCTGAACAGGTAGCCCTGACCCTCCTCGCAGCGCAGAGACTGCAAGAACTGGCGCTGGGGCTGGGTTTCTATGCCTTCCGCCGTGACCGCCATGCCGAGGCTGTCGGCCAAGCTGACGATGGTGCGGCACAGCTCCCGGCTGTGCTTGTCGTCGGGCAGCGCCTGCACGAAGGCCCTGTCTATCTTGATGCGATCGATGGGCAGGCTCTTGAGCAGGCTCAGGGAGGAGAAGCCGGTACCGAAGTCGTCGATGGCGATCTGCACTCCCAGCGCCTTGAGGCGAGTAAAGAGGTGCAGGCTCTGATCCACGCTCTGGATGATGCTCTCGGTGACTTCTATCTCCAGCCGCTCCGCCGGGAAGCCGGTCTGCGCCAGGATGGCGGTGACCCTGTCCACATAGTCGGGGGAGCGCATCTCCCTGACCGACACATTGACGGAGAGCCTGGGCACGGCAAACCCCTCCGCCAGCCACCGCTGTCCCTGCTGGCAGGCGGTGCGCATCACCCACTCCCCCAACTGCTCTATCAGGCCGCACTCCTCGGCTACCGGAATGAAGCGGGCGGGAGAGATCATGCCCTCGCTGGGGTGCTGCCAGCGCACCAGGGCCTCGAGGCCGCTGAGGCTGTCATCGGCCAGATCCGTCATGGGCTGGTACAGCAGGCGGAATTGCTGCTGCTCCATGGCCTTGAGCAGCCCCTGCTCGAGGGCCATGCGCTCTCTCATCTGCGCCATCATGTCGGGGGAGTAGAACAGGTAGCCGTTGCGGCCCCGGCGCTTGGCCTCGTGCATGGCATTGTCCGCCGCGCTGATGAGGCTATCCGGGGTCAGGCCATGATCCGGGTAGAGGGCGATGCCGATGCTGGCGGAGAGCCGCACCCGCTCCTGCCCGATCTCGGTCGGATCGTGGAGCCTGTGTTGCAGCCGCTCGATCAGCCCCACCAGATCCTGGGGCTGCCGGATGTCGGGAAGCAGCACCAGGAACTCGTCTGCACCGAGCCGGGTGGCGAGATCCCCCGGGCGCAGGCTGTGGCGGATGCGCTGTGCCAGCAGCTTGAGCAGCAGATCCCCGGCGCTGTGTCCCAGGTTGTCGTTGATCAGCTTGAAGCCGTCGAGATCGATGAACAGCAGGGCGAGGGCCTGCTTGTTCAGGCGGGCCGTCTCTATCTCCAGATCGAGCCGCTCCTGCAACAGGTTGCGGTTGCCAAGATCGGTGAGGGGGTCGTGATAGGAGAGGTGGTGGAGCCTGGCTTCCGCCTGGTAGAGCCGCTGTGCGTGCTGGTTGCTGGTTTCCTGGATCTCCCCGGTGAAGCGGGTCACGCCCAGGTAGGCGCGGGGATCCTGGGTGAGATCGCGGGCGATGAGAAAGATGCCATTGAAGCTCCCTGCGGCGTCCATCAGGGGGCTGCAGCTCAGCTGCCAGCGCCTTGGCCCGCCGGGGCGGGAGACATGGACAGTGCCCAGATCCAGCTCGGCGCGCGGCGTGTCACCTAGCCATTGCTGAAGTTGGAGGCGCAGCAGGGGGCCCTGGGCGGGCGTGATGTCAAACAGCGTCTTGCCGAGGTGATCCTCCTGCGCCAGACCGCTCAGCTCGGTGAAGATCCCGTTGACGCCGCGGCACCTGAATTCACGATCGAAGACCCCTATCCCAAAGGGTGCCAGCTCGAACAGTTGTTGCCATTCATGAAGGGATAACGGGCCTGACAAATGCAGTGTCTGAACCGATTCGGGTAGCACTTTTTCCATGGAGGCTCCTGAATTGATTTCTTTGTCATTTAGACGACTGTGTCAGTATGGCAGGAAGTTTTAAGGGGGAGGGAAAGTCTGGGAATGATGTTAAATCAACGGGATGTCAGCCTTTCTGGCGGCCGAATGCCTGAATGCCGCGCACCAGCACCAGCCAGCCGAGCAGGTGGAACGGCAGGGCCAGCAGGTAGAGCAGCAGGAAGTGTGACTCGCTGCCGCTGCTGTTGATGAAGCCGATCCAGGCCACCAGCAGGGTGAGCATGCCCGCTATCTGGAAGCGGCGGCGCAGCACCACTTCGACCCCGAGATTGGCGAGGTAGAGGGTGAGCAGTATGCCGCCAAAGCCGGTCAGCTGGGCGGCGCCGTACAGTTCCCTGTCAGGGTGAAACAGCAGGACGGCGAGGGGGGTGAGGCCCTGATCCAGCGGGATCAGGGCCAGCAGCCAGCATGCAATGAGAAGCAGGGCTGTCTTCATGCGAGGCTTAGTCGGCGGACTGCGCCGGCTTGACCAGGCTGAGGTAGTTGGCATCCATGGTGAGGAAGACTCCCAGCAGACGGGCGCTGGCGCCGTAGAAGCCAAACTGGTCAGCCGCGCGACAGGCGGCCTCGAAGCGCGGGAACCAGGCCAGCAGGTGTTCGTGCAGCAAGGCTTCCTGCTCCCCGAGCCAGCTCTCCCGCTGGGCGGCCGTGGTCGCTTCCGCCGCGTGGATGATGAGGTTGCCCATCAGATCCAGCTCGATGGCCAGATGGTCGGCGGGCTCCTGGTACTTGTCGCTGACATTGATGCCGAGGCGATCGAGGCGGGCCTGCATCTCGGCCATGGGGGCCTGCATCAGCAGCTTGGCTTCGCCCCGGTAGAGCGATTCGTAGGGCAGGGCCCCCTGCTTGGGATCCACCAGGAACAGGCCGGCGAAGTCGGCGGCGAGCTCCAGCTGGCGATCGGTGCGCACCAGCAGGCGGGCGATGGCGTCGTTGAGTTCGGCCACGGCCTCGCGCATGGGATCCAGAGTGGAGAGGCTTTTCAGGAAGCTTCGCACGTCATAGGTGTCATATTCGGCGATCTGTTCATCACTGAGTTCGGCGGCAAACAGGGTGGAGAACCACCAGTAGAGTTGGGCCCGGCGTTCGCTGGTAGCCATGAATTCCTGCATTTATCCTCCGTGGATGGCAATCGGGAGCCTTGATGGCTCCCGATTCTAACGACTTTAAAAATAAAGGAAACTCAAGGGGGCGCTTTCGTCCCCCCGGGGTCAGAGCGCAGGGAACATGGGGTCTATTCCCTTGGCCGACTCCGGCGCGCCGAAGGCGGTGACGGCGGGCGCCTCGCCACTGAACTTCTCGATCTCCACCAGGGCGGTATGGGCCGTGGTGGCCTGCGCCAGGCTGGAGGAGCCGATGTCGGCGGTCAGTACGTTGGGATCCCCATAGGTGCAGAGGGTGCCGACCTTGCCGCCCTCCTGGGGGCCATACCAGGCGCCCTCCTGGATCCTGACCACGCCAGGGGCGTAGTCCTCGCTCACCACCAGACCGGCCAGCACCTGACCACGACCGTTGAACACCCGCACCAGATCCCCGTCCTTGAGGCCGCGCGCCCTGGCATCCTGCGGGCTCATGTAGACGGGCTCGCGACCCTGCACCGTGTAGCTGGCACGGTAGTTGTCGGAGGAGCAGAGCTGGCTGTGCAGCCGCTTGTCCGGGTGACAGGATTGCAGGTGCAGCGGGTATTGCTTGCTGCCCGGCCCGCCGTGGGAGCGCTCGTAGGGCTCTATCCAGACCGGGTGGCCCGGGCAATCCCCATAGCCGTAGTCGGCGATGGTCTTGGAGTAGATTTCGATGAGACCGGAAGGGGTACCCAGTGGTTCCAGATCCGGCTCCTGACGGAACGACTCGTGGCGCACCCAGGGTTGGCCCGCCGGGAAGGTGACGAAGCCTTCGCCGTGCCAGAACTGGCTGAAACGGGGCAGACGAATGCCGATGCCGCGGCCCTGCAGGCGGGCGTCGTCATAGATGCTCTGGATCCACTCCAGCTTGCTCTTGCCACCGGTGAACTCGGCCTCGCGACCGAAGCGACGGCAGAGATCGGCGAAGATGTCGTAGTCATCGCGCGCCTCGAACAGCGGCTCCACCACCTTGTACATGGCCAGAATGCCCGCGTTGGAGTGGGAGCCCCACTGCTCTATGTCGTCCCGTTCATAGGTGGTGGTGGCGGGCAGCACGATATCGGCGAAACGGCAGCTGGCGGTCCACTGGTGATCGATGCTGACCACGGTTTCCAGCTTGCGCCAGGCCGAGACCATCTTGTTGCGATCCTGCTGGTGGTGGAACGGGTTGTTGCCGCAGAACACCGCCATCTTCATGTGGGGGTAGGTGATTGTCTGGCCGTTGAAGGCGATCTGCTTGCCCGGATTGAGGATGCAGTCGACGAAGCGGGCCACAGGAATGTATTTGGAGTAGCCCTTCCAGTCGCCGTCATGAAGCGGCTTGACCCCGGGAATGACCGAGCTGAAACCGGACATGATGGGGCCGCTGGAGGTGATGGTACCCGCCCCGTTGTAGTGCCAGCCAAAGCCGTAACCACCGCCCGGCAGACCGATCTGGCCAATCATCGAGGCCAGTACCACCAGCATCCAGGCGTACTGTTCGCCGTGGTGCATGCGCTGTACACACCAGCCGCCGATGAGCTGGGTACGGCCGCTGCTCATGGCGCGGGCCAGCTCGCGGATGGTCTCGGCAGGTACGCCACAGATGGCGGCGGCCCACTCGGCATCCTTCACCTGACCATCGCTGGTGCCCAGCAGGTAGGGCAGGAACTTGTCAAAGCCGGTGGTGTAGTTCTTCAGGAACGCCTCGTCGTGGCGCTTCTCGCTGTAGAGGGTGTGGGCGATGCCCAGCATCAGCGGTACATCGGTCTGCGGATTCAGGGTCACCTGATCGCAATTGAGGTACTTCTGGGTCTTGGATTTGACCGGGTCGACGCTGATGACCCGGATCTCGCCCTTGGCCACCTTCTCTTTGAGCTGCGCCCAGTAGTCGTAGACGCTGTGATCCGGCACCAGCCAGCCCACTTGCAGGTTCTTGATGGGATCGGAGCCCCAGATAACGATGGTCTTGCTGTGTTCCAGCACCAGTGGCCAGGAGGTTTGCTGCTCATACACCTCCATGGCGCCCGCCACGTGGGGCAGGATCACCTGGGCGGCACCGGTGGAGTAGTCACCGGCCTTGGCCAGATAGGTGCCGTGCAGGTTCATGGCGCGTCCCAGCATGGCGCCGGCTGAGTGCAGCTTGCCCACCGACTGCCAGCCGGAGTGACCGGCATAGAGGGCGCTCGGGCCATAGGTTTTCTGCACCCGTTCCAGCTCGTGATAGAAGAAGTCCAGCGCCTGTGACCAGGTGACCCGCACAAAGCGGTTCTGGCCGCGTTCGCTGGTGTCGGACTGGTGGCCCTTGCGCAGCCAGTCCAGTCGCACCATGGGATAGCGGATGCGGGAGGGGTTGTAGACCACCTCACTCAGGGCCTTGAGCATCTCGGTGGGGTGCTTGTCGTGCTCGAATGGCAGGGTCTCGACCCAGCGGCCATCGACCACCCGGGCGCGGAAGGCGCCCCAGTGGGAACCGGACTGCACCAGCTTGTCGCCGGACTCGGCGGCCATCACGGCGCGACCGAGCAGGGAGGGGCCGATCAGGGCAGAGGCACCGCTGGCCAGCAAGCCACCCAGAAAACCACGACGGGAAATATTGATCATCTTGTTATTCCTCTCTCGGATCCGGAACTCGAATCCGGAATTAGTGGCTGCCCTGACCACCGGTATCGGCGGCATGGTTTTGCAGGTATTTGAGCAGGGTGCGCTCCTCTTCCTTGCTCAGGCGATAGTAGGCAGACATCGCCTTGAGCCCCGAGATCCAGCCGTTGGCAGTGAAGTGAGCGGGATCCGGCGCGCCGTGGCAGGAGTTGCAGGTGGATTTGTACATCTCGCCGGCGTAATCCCAGATTGGCTTGAGTGAGGACTCAAAGCCCTTGCCATCGACCCAGGCCTGCACTTGAACCTGTTCCCACTTGATATGGGTGGCGCTGTCGGTCTCCTGCTTGAGCACTGTCTCGCTCGCTTTCAGCTCGTCACGGACGGTGGCGACAAAGACCCGCTTGCCCATGTATTCGCTCAGTACCCGGCCCTTGCCGTCGCTCTCGCGCCACCCTTCGATGGTCACCTTGAGGCGATCGCCGCTGCGGGCCACTACCTCGATGCGGGAGGCGGGCAGCAGCTTGCCGACCGGTTCGTTGCTCTGTTCGCTGGCGTAGAGATCTTTTTCACCCAGGTTGTAGAGGGTCTCGGCGGCCGGTGCCTGTTGCGCGTCGTTGGCCAGGGTGGCGTAAGTGGCCCGGAAGCCGCCCGCCATGTTGGGCAGTTCGTGGGCGATGCCCTTGTGGCACTCGATGCAGTTCATGTTCTTCGCCGCCGCATCTTTCATCGCCAGCGCTGCCGCCGGGGACTGCTTGGCGTGATCCATGTTGTCGTAGCTATGGCAGGACTTGCAGGTCTTGGAGTTCTGGCGGCTCATCCGGGCCCACACTTTCTCGGCCAGATGCAGGCGCCGGTCCTCGAACTTCTCCTGGGTGTCGATGCTGTGGCCGATGTACTCCTGATAGAGGTCGTTGGCCGCCTCCATCTTGCGTGCCACCTTGCCGACGAAATCCTTCGGCTGGTGACAGTCGGTACAGACCGCCTGCACCCCGGAGGCATTCTTGAAGTGGATGGACTCCTTGTACTCCGGATAGACGGTGTCTTTCATGGAGTGGCAGGAGATGCAGAATTCGAGGCTGCTGGTTTTCTCAAAGCCATAGTGCAGGCCGACGGTGCCCGCGAGGGTGACGCCGACGCCCACCAGAAGCAGCGCCAGTACCGACCAGCGACGGCTGGGGGTGCGCAGGAAGTGCCACAGTTTTTTCATCATGCTCTCTCACATCACTTTTTTGATGGGAGCCATGATAGGGAGGCGTTGTGAACAGGGCTGCCGCCACAAATTAATGAAATAGGGGTATTTATGACAAAATGTGAATAGAATAATCCTCCCTTGTCGACCATCGTGAACCCTGCCCATGAGCTACCACATTCTGGTTGTTGAAGATGATGCGGTTACCCGCGAGAAGCTGACCGGCTATTTCGAGCGGGAGGGCTATCGGGTGACGGCGGTCGAAAATGGCCAGGAGATGCGCGCCGTGCTGGCGGAGCAGACGGTCGATCTGGTGATGCTGGATATCAACCTGCCGGGGGAAGATGGTCTGCTGCTGACCCGTGAACTGCGGGCACGCAGCACTGTGGGGATCATTCTGGTCACCGGCCGCAGCGATGCGGTGGACCGGATTGTCGGCCTCGAGATGGGCGCCGATGACTATGTCACCAAGCCGTTCGAGCTGCGGGAGTTGCTGGTGCGGGTCAAGAACCTGCTGTGGCGGATCTCGCTGGCGGCCGCCGCGCCGAGCGAGCCTGCGGTCGTTGACGATGCGGTGCGCTTTGGCCCCTGGCGGTTTGACATTCCCCGTCGCCAGCTCAGCAAGGACGGAGTGCCGGTGCGTCTGACCAAGGCCGAATATGAAGTGCTGGTGGCCTTTGTCGCCCATGCCGGGCGGGTGCTCAGTCGGGAGCGGATCCTGACCCTCATCAGCCATCGCGGCGATGGCCCGAGCGATCGCACCATCGACGTGCTGATCCGGCGGCTGCGGGGCAAGATGGAAGCAGATCCCCGGGATCCCCAGTTGTTTGTCACCGTCCATGGTGAAGGCTATCTGTTTGCTGGCGAGATAGCCTCCTGAATCAGGCGTGGTGGCCTTGGTCTGTCTAACTCGCGAGGATCAGACCGGCGGGCGGGTATCAAATTGCGGACAGTCGTCGCCAATCTGGTGCCAGGGTGCCTTGGAGCCGACAAAGATATGAAATGCGGGTCGCTGGCTTGGCACATCGTCCAGCACCCCGAGGCGCAGGTTGATCTTGCCGCTGCTGCTCTTCTGGCTGAACAGGCTGGAGCCGCAGTGACGACAGAAGGCCAGGGTGGTCTCTGCCGATTTCTGGTAGCGGCTGATGGCATCAATGCCCTTTACGATGGTGACCTTGTTGCCATCCAGTCCGCCGACCGAGGCGTAATCTCCCCCTGAAAACTTGCGGCATTCGCCGCAGTGGCAGTTACCCATATAGTCGAATTGATCCGGCAGGGTCAGGGCAACGGCGCCGCACAGGCAGCTGGCATGTAACACTTTCATCTCTTCTCCTTGAGTGTGCTAATCGGATTTTGGACGGCTATTCGACCCGATAGACGGGACGAAAAGCGCCATCCGAGAGGGAGTCGGCGGGGTCGGCCAGCGGCGCAGACAGCGTCAGAATGGGTGGCCCCATCACCCGTGGGCACTGCTGTGCACTAGCATCCGGGTGTTGCAGAAGGCAGACCGCCTGAGCGACCGCAAGACGCCCCTGCAGCCGCATCTGATCGCTGTTGGCGGCCAGGATCTTGCCCCGGCGCAGGCCACGCTGTACCCCGTGACTGAAGTAGGTGCTCAGCACTTGGGGCCTGTCGAGATGGCGCTGCGCCAGCTCGTTGACCGCCACTTCGGCGGCGATGGCGCCCCCCACCAGATAGTCGAAGTCGGGATAGCGGGCCAGAGTCTGCTGCACCAGAGTGCGCTGGATTTCCCGGCTGTTGTCGCCGCGCTCGGTGGTGACCAGCTTGATGGCGCTCCCCTTGATGGCGTCGGCAAAGCCCGGCTCGACGAAGTTGTTGCCGCCGCTCGCCTGCGGGCCGGGGAAGAGGGCGACCGAGACCGGCTTGCTGCCTGCGGGGTGGCGCTGCGCCAGCCAGTGGCCAATCTGCCAGCCCATCTGGTACCAGGAGACCCCCACCTTGGCTTGCACCAGACCGGTGGGCAGATCGTTGACCAACCCAAAGACCGGCAGCGGCGTGGCCTTGATTGCCTCGCTCAAGCCCTGATAGCTCACCGCGCCGAGCAAGATGGCGTCGCTGCCTTCCTGCACGCACCGCTGCAACTGCTGGCGCTGCTCGACGAGGGCGCCGTAGCCCCCCGCTTCGTGGATCTGCAATTTGACCCCCAGCCGTTTCGCCTCTTCCACCATGCCCTGATTGACCGACAGCCAATAGGCGTCGCGCAGATGGGGGTAGAGGGCACAGAGGGTTAGCGGTTTGGTTGTGGCGGAAGGTTCCGGCCACTGCTGGCGCACCGGCTGGCCGCTGAATTCGCCGCCAGGCCAGAGATCGACTGCAAAGGCGAGGGCGGTGCGAGGAAGCGTGAGCAACCACATAAGCAACAGCAGGGAGAGATAGACGCTTCGCATGGTCAGGGGTTTTGTTAAAGTGTTGGGCCATATTATCCGGTCAAAGCCGACCACAACCAAGGTGCTGAGCGTGAGAATCTTTTCCGGCCTGGGTGGCAAGTTGCTGCTGGCCTTCTCCCTGATGGCGTTGCTGACCCTGAGTGCCTCCCTGCTGGGCTGGGTGGGGCTTAGCCATCTGCGCCAGCTGGAGCAAGGAGTGCAGCAGACCCTGGCCGACCAGGAGCTGGCGCGCACGCTCTCTCGCCTCAGCGGCGAGATCCAGAGCGCGTCGCGGCTGCTGGCCACCGCGACCAGCGAGCAGGAGCGGGAGCATCAGGGGCGCTTGCTTACCCTGCAGGGACAACAGCTTCAGCAGGTGCTGGCACTACTTGGCCGTGGGCAGGGTTCAACAACCCTCGATCAGCTCAGCCAGAGCATCATCGGCAATCTGGGTCAGCAGGGCTGGCTGGTGGGAGAGCGACTGACCTTGATGGCGCAGGGCGAGGCGCAGCGGGCCCGTCTGGTGGCGGCGGCCGGGCAGATCGCCGAGCTGGCGCGCAGCCAGATGGAGAACGCCGAAACCGTGATGGTGGCGGGACTGGGTTCCCTCTACCAACAGCAAGGTGCGCAGGCGACCCGGACGCTGGACCGCCTGCTGGAGCAGGATCTTGACTGGCTGGAGCAGATGACCGAGCTGCGTCATCGCACTCTGATGCAGCAGCAGCGCATCGAAGAGATGTGGCGCAGCGAACGGCAGGAACAGTTGCAAACGCTATTGCAAGAGGGGCAGCTGGAGCTGGCCATCTTGCAACTGCGGGCCGGGGCGGTGACGGATCCGGCCCGCCGGCAGGGGGTGGAGCAGGCGCTGACCGTGCTGGCGCAGAGCGACAAGCTGGTGCAACTGCGTAGCGACTGGCTCGGCAAGGGGGAGGCGCTGCGGGTGCTGGCCAGCGCCAATGAGGCCTTGATGAGCAGCCTCAACCAGCAGGTGGGTGACTTGGTCAACCGCGCCCGCGACTCCCTGGGAGAGAGCCAGCAGGCGTTAAGCCAGCGCCTCAAGTTGTTGGAGCAGGCCCTGATGGGGATAGGTCTGCTTACCCTGGTGCTGCTGATGCTGCTGATGTGGCGCATGGTCTACGGCCGCATCGTCTGGCCGCTGCAACATGCGGTGAAGGGGATGAGCCGGTTGGCGCGCGGGGATCTGGCTCCCCTTGAGCCGATCGCCGGGGCGGGCCGCGATGAGCTGGCGGAGCTGGGCCGGGCCCTACAGGTGTTTCGAGACAATGCGGTCGAACTGGGCCGCCATCAGTGCGAGCTGGAGTCGCGGGTCGAGGAGCGCACCGGTCAGCTCAGCCATGCCAACCTGCGCCTCAACGAAGAGGTGGATAAGCAGCGGCAGGCACGGGCCGAGGCGGAACAGGCCAATCGGGCCAAGTCGGTCTTTCTCGCCACCATGAGCCACGAAATTCGCACCCCCATGAACGGCATTCTGGGGGGCCTGACCCTGCTGGAGGATACCAGCCTGAGCGAGACCCAGCAGCGCTATCTCGCCGCCATAGAGCACAGCGGCGAATCCTTGCTGGAGATCCTCAACGACATCCTCGATTACTCCAAGATCGAGGCGGGCCACGTGGAGGCGCGCCGGGAACCCTTCCCGCTGCATCAACTGGTCGATGAACTGAGTGCCCTGTTCAGACCCAAGGCAGAGGCCAGAGGAGTGGCCCTGGTGCTGGAATACGCCCCCGCCCTGCCTCCCGTGGTGGAAGGGGATCTGGGCAAGCTGCGCCAGGTGCTCGCGAACCTCTTGGGCAACGCGGTCAAGTTCACCGCCAGGGGGCGGATCTGCCTCGAGGTGAGCCCCCTCCCATGCGGTGGCCCCTGCGCCGAGCCCTGCATCCTGTTTGTGGTGAGCGATACCGGCCCCGGCATTCCTGAACATGAGCAGGAGGCGGTGTTCGAGGCGTTCCGCCAGCGCAAGCGGGACATGGGGCATCAGGGGGGCACCGGACTCGGGCTTGCCATCAGCCGCAAGCTGGTGGCCGCCATGGGGGGAGATCTGCGTCTCGCCAGCCAGCCCGGAGAGGGCTGCCGCTTCAGCTTCAGTCTGCCCCTGCAACGCTCGGCCGCCCAGCTGC
Source organism: Aeromonas sp. QDB31 (assembly GCF_027707605.1). NCBI lineage: Bacteria > Pseudomonadati > Pseudomonadota > Gammaproteobacteria > Aeromonadales > Aeromonadaceae > Aeromonas > Aeromonas sp. QDB31. The sequence goes on from NZ_JAPCIX010000010.1 coordinate 21,949, forward strand.
CGGCTGCGGCCCAGCCGCTGCACCTCGGCCAGTCTCACGAGATCCTGCTGGTGGAAGACAACGAGATCAACCGGCTGGTGGCGCACGGCATGCTGACTCGCCTGGGTCATCGCGTCACCCTGGCGGAAGATGGGCGCTCGGCGTTGGCGCGGGTAACCGAGCGAGGATTCGATCTGGCGCTACTCGACATCAACCTGCCCGACATGGACGGGATGACGCTGCGCGAAGATCTGGCCGCCATCAGCGAGGAGGTGCACGAGCGGCCGCTGCCCGCCATCGCCATCTCGGCCCAGATGTACCCCGAGGATATCCGCCTCTGTCTGGAGGCGGGTTTTGCGGACTTTGTCGGCAAACCGGTACGCCTGGCTGCGCTGGCCAGCGCCATAGACCGTCAGTTCCAGATAGAGACAGCGCAGGCCCTGCCGGGCACGAGGGAGGGCACTGTCAGTCAGCCCGCCCCCCGGGTCGCCAACCCCGTGCTGGACGCCGACCTGGCCTTGCTCGGCAGTCAGCGCATCCGTCAGCTCATCGGATTGTTCGAATCCCAGGGGGCGGCTCTGGTGGCCGCGCTGGTGCGGTGCGAGGGGGAAGAGCGCAAGGGAATGGCCCACAAGCTCAAGGGCAGTGCCTTGGCGCTCGGACTGGATGACTTTGCCGCGCAGTGCGCCGCCCTGGAGGCGGGTGACGCTGATCCGGCCGGGCTGGCCGGGGAGTTTGATGCGGCGGTGGCGATGCTGAAGGCGTGGCAGGAGAAGCACCTGACGGCCCCGGCATGATCCTCAGCCTGGTCTGCTGCCGACGGTTTCTCTGCCGCTTTCTTCCTGCTCCTCGTCTCTATAGAGCGCCTGCTTGCAGCGGGGGCAGATGTGCTGGCGCCGGTAGTCGGCCTGGTGCACCACCCCCACCTCGAGCTGCTGATGGTGGCCGCAATGGATGCAGAAGATGATATCGCCATCGACGGCCTCGGGGTGGGCCGCCAGGTACTGCGCCCGGGTGGGCAGCGTCTCCCAGCTGGTGGTGCAGGCGCCCTTGCGACTGCCGGTGTAGTAGACCCAATAGAAGATGGCAAAGACAGCGACAATCACAAACAGCATCAGATGATCCATGGTGGAGTTCCCCCTTGTGGTGAGAGAGGCAAATGCAGGGCTCTGGTGTGACCCTGTGCGCCAAAGGGCCCTGCCGTTGCCAGCCCATGGCCGCTCGCCAGGCTTCGCAACCGCTGTGCTGTCTAAAGATGTTATCTGTTAGTAAATGCTATATCCATGATCTGGCTCTGGTTTTTGCCCTCCATTGGGGAAGACTCGGAGGGCGGGTCAGGCAGGAGCGTCGGGCGCCTGAGGAGGGGGCGAGTCGGTGCAGGGCGCGCGGGGCCCGCGAGAGGCAAGGGGGAAGAGGGGCGTCCGGCTTCGAAAATTGCGACGTATTTTACATTTTATAAACAAGTTTTTGGGTGGTTGGACTGTCTCTTTGATCCAGCTCACGTTACAATGCGCGGGCCCACTTCACCTATCGCGCAAACGATTTTCAGGAGATAAACGGATGTTGAAACGTGACATGACCATCGCCGGCTATGATCCAGAGCTGTGGCAGGCCATCACAGACGAAACCCGTCGTCAGGAAGAACATATCGAGCTGATCGCGTCTGAGAACTACACCAGCCCCCGCGTCATGGAAGCCCAGGGCTCCCAGTTGACCAACAAGTACGCTGAAGGCTACCCGGCCAAGCGTTACTACGGCGGTTGCGAGTACGTCGACGTGGTCGAAACCCTGGCCATCGAGCGCGCCAAGGAACTGTTTGGTGCCACTTATGCCAACGTGCAGCCGCACTCCGGCTCCCAGGCCAACAGCGCCGTTTACATGGCCCTGCTGCAGCCGGGCGACACAGTGCTGGGCATGAACCTGGCCCATGGTGGTCACCTGACCCACGGCTCCCCCGTCAACTTCTCCGGCAAGCTGTACAACATCATCCCCTACGGCATCGATGAGTCCGGCAAGATCGACTATGACGAGATGGAGCGCCTGGCCGTCGAGCACAAGCCGAAGATGATGATCGGTGGCTTCTCCGCCTACTCCGGCATTGTCGACTGGGCCCGCATGCGCGAAATCGCCGACAAGATCGGTGCTTACCTGTTCGTCGACATGGCTCACGTGGCCGGTCTGATTGCCGCAGGCGTCTACCCGAACCCGGTGCCCCACGCCCACGTGGTCACCTCCACCACCCACAAGACCCTGGCCGGTCCCCGTGGTGGTCTGATCCTCTCCGCCGCTGACGACGAAGATCTGTACAAGAAGCTGAACTCCGCCGTCTTCCCGGGTGGTCAGGGTGGCCCGCTGATGCACGTCATCGCCGGCAAGGCCGTGGCCTTCAAGGAAGCGCTGGAGCCAGGGTTCAAGACCTATCAGGCCCAGGTCGTGAAAAACGCCAAGGCCATGGCCGCCACCTTCATGGAGCGCGGTTACAAGATAGTCTCCGGCGGTACCGACAACCATCTGATGCTGGTGGATCTGATCGGTCGCGAGCTGACCGGTAAAGAAGCCGACGCCGCTCTTGGCAAGGCCAACATCACCGTCAACAAGAACTCGGTGCCGAACGACCCGCGTTCCCCCTTCGTCACCTCGGGTGTGCGGATCGGTACCCCGGCCATCACCCGCCGTGGTTTCAAGGAAGCCGAGTCCATCGAGCTGACCAACTGGATCTGCGACGTGCTGGACAACCACGACAACGACGCCGTGCTGGCCACAGTTCGCGAGAAGGTGCTGGACATCTGCCGCCGTTTCCCTGTCTATGCCTGATTGGCCAGACAGTCTGGTTTGAGACCAATGCCACCTTAGGGTGGCATTGTTTTTTCTGGCATTTGGCAAGAGGTGAGGGCTGATGACGTTGAACAACGGCGAACAAATGTGCGATGAAGGGCGTGATGAGGAGTGGGAGGCGGCGCTCAAGCTGGCGATCCGCGCCCAGTATCACTTTCGTACCAGCGATCAGGGGCTGCTGGCCTGGGATGTGCGCCGCTTGGTGCGACTGAGTCGCGACCTGCCGGTGCAGGCGGTGGCACTCGGCCGGATTACCGAACTCGACAAGGTGCACTGGTATGGCCATGACGCCGCCAGCCCCACGGTGCGCAGTGTGGTCGAGCATTGTCAGCTCATCATGGCGGCGGATCTCGCTTATCCGGTCATTCTGGACAGCGCCGGTCGGGTGATGGATGGCATGCACCGGATCGGCAAGGCATTGATGCTGGGTCATGACTATATCGATGCGGTGCAGTTTGCACTCGATCCTGCCCCCGATTATCTGGATTGCGATCCCGATACCCTGCCTTACGACGACTGAGCTGCCCCTTGGTGATAACGGGCAGAAAAATCACGCTTTTCCACTTTTTACCGCCCTTGTATGGCCGTGCTACACTGGCCGGCCAAGATCCTGACCCCGCGGGGCAGGTGCCTTTTCCGTTAACGCCGGAGGTCAGATGCATTGCCCTTTCTGTAGTGCCGTTGATACCAAGGTGATCGACTCCCGTCTGGTGGCAGAAGGCCATCAGGTGCGCCGCCGTCGTGAATGCCTGCTCTGCCACGAGCGCTTCACCACCTTCGAGATGGCCGAGCTGGTGATGCCCCGTGTCATCAAGTCCAACGGCTCCCGCGAGCCCTTCAATGAAGACAAGCTGCGGGCCGGCATACTGCGGGCCCTGGAGAAGCGGCCAGTGAGCATGGAGGCCATCGAAAAGGGGGTCAATCACATCAAGTCCCGGCTGCGTGCCACCGGCGAGCGCGAAGTCGCCTCCCAGCTGGTGGGCAACTTGGTGATGGATGAGCTCAAGAGCCTGGACAAGGTGGCCTATATCCGCTTCGCCTCCGTCTATCGCAGCTTCGAGGACATCCGCGAATTCGGTGAAGAGATCGCCAAGCTGGAGAAGTAATGCTATCGGGTGGGCAAGCTGATATCCGCTTCGTTTCCACCTATCGCAGCTTCGAGGACATCCGCCTTGTTTATGACAAGAAGCGGTGAAGAGATCGCCAAGCTGGAGAAGTAAATCTTTCTGCTAACCCATGTTGCCGCGTCCGATTACGCTGCGCTAATCGAACCTAGGATACTGCGCAAAGCCGGGATGTTTTGTCAGAGGAGCCCAGATGTTTAGTCAAGATGATTACCAATGGATGAGTCGGGCCCTCGAACTGGCCCGTCGCGGCCGTTACACCACGGCCCCCAATCCCTGTGTAGGCGCCGTGCTGGTGAAGGCCGGCGTTGTGGTGGGGGAGGGCTGGCACCAGCGTGCCGGTGAACCCCATGCCGAGGTCTATGCCCTGCATGCCGCCGGGGAAGAGGCCCGCGGCGCCACCGCCTATGTGACCCTGGAGCCCTGCTCCCATCACGGTCGCACCCCTCCCTGCGCCGAGGCGCTGATCAAGGCCGGCGTGACCCGGGTGGTCGCTGCCATGGTGGATCCCAATCCCCAGGTGGGGGGACGCGGCCTGCGCATGCTCTCCGAGGCGGGCATCAAGACCGACTTCGGCCTGCTCAGCGCCGAGGCCGAGGCCCTCAACCCGGGCTTCTTCAAGCGGATGCGCACCGCCTTCCCGCAGGTGACGGTCAAGCTCGGTGCCAGCCTGGACGGTCGCACCGCCATGGCGAGCGGCGAGAGCCAGTGGATCACCTCCCCGGAGGCGCGCCGCGACGTGCAGCGGCTGCGTGCCCGCCACGATGCCGTGCTCTCCAGCGCCGAGACTGTGCTGGCCGACGGCGCCTCCCTCAACGTGCGCTGGGACGAGTTGCCGGCCTCGGTAAAGGCAAGCTATCCCAGGGAGACCCTGCGCCAGCCGCTGCGGGTCATCGTCGATTCCCAGAACCGGCTCACCCCTAACCTGCCCCTGTTCCAGAGCGAGAGCCCCGTGCTGCTGGCCCGTCACAAGGTCGACGGGGACTGGCCTGCCTGGGTGCAGCAGCTGACCCTGCCGCTGCTGGATGGCAAGCTGGATCTGGTGAGCCTCTTCATGCTGCTGGCCAAGCAGAACATCAACTCTGTGCTGGTGGAGGCGGGCCCAAGGCTGTGCGGCGCCCTGCTGGCCAAGGGGCTGGTGGACGAGCTGGTGCTCTATCAGGCCCCCAAGCTGCTGGGGGATGAGGGGCGTGGCCTGTTCCACCTGCCGGAGTTGACCAAGCTGTTCCAGGCCCCCAAGCTCCAGCTCAAGGATGTGCGCCTGGTGGGGCAGGACATTCGCATCACAGCGAAAATTGCCTGATTTTTTACTGTCTATCGGGGCCGGATCGGCCCCGTCATCATCAAGGTGATCTGCATGTTTACCGGAATTATCGAAGCCATGGGCACCCTGGCCGCCCTGCGCCGCCAGGGGGATGACATGGCCCTCACCGTCCATGCGCCGACCCTGGACTTTGGCGACGTCAAGCTGGGTGACTCCATCGCCACCAACGGCGTCTGCCTGACGGTGGTGGCCCTGGGGGACAAGAGCTACACAGCCGACGTTTCCCTTGAGACCCTCTCTCGCACCGGCTTTGCCGAGGCCAAGGTGGGGGATCCGGTGAATCTCGAGAAGGCGCTGATGACGAGCTCCCGCCTCGGTGGCCACCTGGTCTCTGGCCACGTGGATGGCATAGGCGAGGTGAAGAGCAAGTCCAGCAGCGGCCGCGCCATCGAGTACTGGATCCAGGCGCCACAGGAACTTTCTCGCTACATAGCCGAGAAGGGGTCTATTGCGGTGGATGGCATCAGCCTGACGGTCAACGCCGTGCAGGGGGATCTCTTTCGCCTGACCATAGTGCCCCATACGGCGCAGGAGACCACCATAGCCCGCTGGAAACCGGGCCACAGGGTGAACCTGGAGGTGGATCAAATCGCCCGCTATCTGGAGCGGCTGATGCAGGGCAGGGCGCAGGAGCAGGGCGGATCCAGCCTGACCCTGGAGACACTGGCCCGATCCGGGTTTATCTGACAGGCAGGCGAGCGGGCAAAATACGGTTCTGTGATCCCGCTCCGATTGAAATGGGGCCCCGCGCCCCCATCTAGCACACAATGATGCAGTATCAAGCCGAGCCGGCAGGCTCAATTCCCCAAGCATGTTGATGGAGTAGCCCATGGCGCTGAGCACAACCCAGGAAATCATTGCCGATATCAAGGCGGGCAAGATGGTGATCCTGATGGATGACGAAGACAGGGAGAACGAAGGGGACCTCATCATGGCCGCCTCCTGTGTCCGTCCGGAGGATATCAACTTCATGGCCCGTTACGGCAGGGGCTTGATCTGCCTGACCCTGACTCGGGATCGCTGCAAGCAGCTGGCGCTGCCGCTGATGGTGGACAGGAACAACGCCCAGTTCTCCACCGCCTTCACCGTGACCATAGAAGCGGCCGAGGGGGTGACCACGGGTATCTCAGCCGCCGATCGCGCCGTCACCGTACAGGCCGCCGTCGCACCGAACGCCAAGGCCGCCGATCTGGTGCAGCCGGGCCACATCTTCCCGCTGATGGCGCAGGATGGCGGCGTGCTGACCCGTGCCGGCCATACAGAAGCGGGCTGCGATCTGGCCCGTCTGGCCGGATACGAGGCGGCCTCCGTCATCGTCGAGATCCTCAACGAGGATGGGAGCATGGCGCGCCGTCCCGACCTTGAGATATTCGCCGAGCAGCACGGCATCAAGCTCGGCACCATCGCCGACCTCATCGAGTACCGCAACCAGCATGAGACCACGGTGGAGAAGGTGGCCGAGTGCAAGCTGCCCACCGAGTTCGGGGAATTTGATCTGGTCACCTTCCGCGACACCATAGACAACCAGGTGCACTTCGCCCTCAAGAAAGGCGAGGTGAAAGCCGACCAGCCGACCCTGGTTCGGGTCCATCTGCACGACGTGCTGAGCGATCTGTTGCTGACGGATCGCCACAGCGCCCGCAGCTGGCCGCTGCCCAAATCCATGGCCCGCATAGCCGAAGAGGGCGGTGTGCTGGTGATCCTGGGGGCCGAAGCCCAGGGCGCCGAGCTGCTGGCCCGGGTCAAAGGCTTTGAAGCCGCCGACAAGGGACTGGCACCGGAAGGGGCCAAGTGGCAAGGTACCTCGCGCCGGGTCGGTGTGGGCTCCCAGATCCTCAAGGCACTCGGGGTTGGCAAGATGCGCCTGCTGAGCTCGCCGAAGAAATACCATGCCCTCGGCGGCTTCGGCCTTGAGGTGGTGGAGTACGTCGGCGAGTAAGCGCTTTGGTACTCGCTTGACGAAATACCATCCTCGTCAGCGGCTTCGGCCTTGAAGTGGTGGAATACGTCGGCGAGTAAGCGCTTTGGTACTCGCTTGACGAAATACCATCCTCGTCAGCGGCTTCGGCCTTGAGGTGGTGGAGTACGTCGGCGAACAAGTCCCTGATGGCTTGAATGACTATCATGGCCGCACGTTGCGGCCATGGTTTTTTGTCGCGGCTCTGTTGTGCTAGAATGCGTGCACTTTTGGCCCCGGCCCCTATTGATTGCACAGAGACAGGATTTCCAATGAAGATTATCGAAGGGAATATCGCCGCTCCCGAGGCGCGTGTTGCTATTGTCGTTGCCCGTTTCAACAGCTTCATCAATGACAGCCTGGTGAACGGCGCGCTGGACGTGCTGAAGCGTCAAGGCCAGGTCCAGGACAGCAATCTCACCCTGGTGCGTGTGCCGGGTGCCGTCGAAATTCCCCTGGCAGCCAAGAAGCTGGCCAAGAGCGGTCAATACGACGCCATAGTAGCGCTCGGTACCGTCATCCGTGGCGGCACCTATCACTTCGAACTGGTGGCGAGCGAGAACGGCAAGGGGCTGGCCCAGGTGATGATGGAGTATGAAATTCCCGTCGCCTTCGGCGTACTGACCACTGAAAACATTGAACAAGCCATCGAGCGCGCCGGTACCAAGGCGGGTAACAAGGGTGCAGAGGCTGCACTGAGCGCGCTCGAAATGATCAACGTCCTGAAACAACTGGACGTGTAACGAGGAGAAGTACATTGAAACCGTCCGAGCGCCGTAAGGCCCGCCATTGCGCCACCCAGGCCATCTACCAGTGGCAGATGACCCAGGCCAACGTGGGCGACATCGAAGAGCAGTTCAAGATCGATCAGGACACCAAGGGTGTGGACCTGAGCTATTTCCGCGATCTGCTGTTCGGGGTAGCGGTCCACTGCAACGAGCTGGACAAGGTGTTCTCACCTTTCCTCTCCCGTCCGCTGGAAGAAGTGGACATGGTGGACAAGGCGATCCTGCGTCTGGCGACCTACGAGCTGACCCGTCGTGATGATGTGCCGCCGCGCGTGGTGATCAACGAAGCGATCGAGCTGGCCAAAGCCTTCGCCGCCGATGACAGCCACAAGTTTGTCAACGGCGTACTGGACAAGGTGATCAAGACGCTGCCCAAGCGTTGATCCCGCCGTCCGTAAGCATTTAAGAGAGGAGCCAGCTTATTGCTGGCTTTTTACTGTATGGGTGAATTTGAGCTGATTGAGAAGTACTTCAAGGTCCACCACGCCCGCAAGGACGTGGTGATGGGACCAGGGGATGACTGCGCCCTGCTGACCCTGCCCCCCGATACCCAACTGGCGGTGAGCACGGATACCCTGGTGAGCGGCGTGCACTTCTTCCCGGACATGGATCCGGTGGATCTGGGGTACAAGGCACTGGCGGTCAACCTCTCCGATCTCGCCGCCATGGGGGCCGAGCCGCGCTGGGTCTCCCTGGCACTGACCCTGCCCGCTGTCAACGAGGCCTGGGTCGCGGGCTTTGCGGAAGGGTTCCTCGAGCTCGCCGAATATTACAACGTGGCCCTGGTGGGGGGCGACATGACCCGCGGGCCACTCTCCATCACCGTCTCGGTGAAGGGCTCCGTGCCGACCGGTCGTGCCCTGATGCGCAACGGTGCCAGGGTAGGGGACGGCATCTATGTCACCGGCACCCTGGGGGATGCGGCCCTGGCCCTCTCCCATCTGCTGGGCAAGCGCACCCTCAACGAGAACCAGCTGGCGGCCGTGCTGCCCAGGCTCGATCATCCCCATCCCCGCATCCTGGCAGGTCAAGCCTTGCGCGGGCTGGCGAGCAGCGCGCTGGATCTCTCTGACGGCCTGGCTTCCGATCTCGGTCATATCCTCAAGGCGTCCGGTGTACGGGCCCAGATCGATCTCGACCTGCTGCCGCTCTCGCCGGTGTTGCAGGACGCCGTGCCCGCACGGGATGCCTGGCAGCTGGCGCTGGCCGGCGGCGATGACTACGAGCTCTGCTTCACCGTGCCACAAGAGCATCACGGTGCCCTGGACACGGCGCTGGCCAACTGTGGCGTCAGGTTCACCCGCATCGGCCGCATCCAGGCCGGCGACCCCGGCATCGACTACGTGCAGTGTGAACAGCCGGTCGAGCTTCATCTCAAGGGCTGGGATCACTTCGCATGAGCTTTTTCAAGATAAGCCCCGAACTGAAAAGCCTGAGCCTGAAGAACCCGCTCCACTGTCTGGCGCTGGGTTTTGGTGCCGGCCTCTCCCCCAGGGCGCCGGGCACCATGGGGACCCTGGTGGCCATTCCGCTCTACCTGCTGGTGAGCGGCCTGTCGACGCCCTGGTTCATCGCCCTGCTGGCGGTGGGGTTCGTGGCGGGCATTCGCATCTGCCAGGCGGCCACCGATGCCATCGGCATGCCGGATCACGGCGCCATCGTCTGGGACGAGGTGATAGGGTTCGGCGTCACCATGATAGCGGCCCCCGCCGGCTGGGAGTGGGTGCTGGCCGGCTTCGTGTTGTTCCGGCTGTTCGACGTGCTCAAGCCCTGGCCCATCTCCTGGTTCGATCGCCGTATCCACGGCGGGCTCGGCATCATGCTGGATGACCTCATCGCCGGCCTGTTCGCCCTGCTCTGCATGCAGCTGCTGGCTCGCTGGTAAGGCGGGTCGGCGATCACGGCCGTCATGGCGGGCCTGGCCCTCGCTGCCGCGCAGTTTCATCGTCTGTCTGCCCACTCTTTTCATACAATTAAGCTTCAGGCGCAGTTCCTTGATGGGACTGCGCCTTTTTGTATGCAATCCCTCCGCCTTGTCCGGTGATGGCGCATTGGGCTCTGGCAGATCATTCTGAGTTGACCCTATTTATCTCTGCTTAGTTTTCCTTCATCCAGATATGCTGCCGTTAAAAAATCATTTCACATAAATATTCACTACTCATTCGAAGCCGCGTAGTCTGCATTGAATAGTGGATTCGATTGCTTGTTACATCTTTGTTGAAATTTAAATAAGCTAATCCCTCGCGTTGCCATCACAATCTCTGTTAATGTGATATTTATCGACATTTTGCGCCAATGGCGAGTGCGTTATCTGCGCAAAGTATTGCGAAATTGTATAACTGGATCATTTACACCCGCGGGCAAACCGACTAACTTACTCGCGGGTTATTCCAAAAAAATGCAAAAAACCCGCCCGGATCGCTGGTTTGGCTGCCTCATGGATTGAGCGTTTACTGCACAAGAGAAGCTCTCAACATAAGTACCAAGGCACAACCAGCATCTGCGGCTGATTTACGGACGAATTATTTGGGACGGATGTCCCCCGCAGAGGTAACCATGTCCTTGCTCGAAGTGAAAAACTTGCGGATCGAGTACCCCTCCCGCTATGGGGTGCTGGCCGCGGTCAAGGATCTCTCTTTTTCCGTGGAAAAAGGCGAGATCGTCGGCGTAGTCGGCGAATCAGGTGCCGGCAAGTCCACCATAGGCAATGCCGTCATCGATCTGTTGAGTCCGCCCGGTCGCATCGCCCGTGGCGATATCTACCTCAACGGTGAGCTCATCTCCGGCAAGAGCCAGAACGAGATGCGGGCCATTCGTGGCTCCCGTATCGGCTTCATCTTCCAGGATCCCATGACCTCCCTCAATCCGCTGTTCACCGTTGAGCAGCAGTTGGTGGAGACCATACTGGCCAATACCGATCTCAATCGCGAGGCGGCCTTTGCCAAGGCCCTCGAGCTGATGGGGGCGGTCGGGATACCGCAACCGGAAGTGCGCATCAAGCAGTACCCGCACCAGTTCTCCGGTGGCATGCGCCAGCGGGTGGTCATCGCCATCGCGCTGTCTGGGGATCCCGAACTCATCATCGCCGATGAGCCGACCACGGCGCTGGATGTCTCCATTCAGGATCAGATCCTCCAGCTCATCCGCAACCTCTGCAAAGAGCGTCAGGTAGGCTGCATGCTGGTGACCCACGACATGGGCGTGGTCTCCAACGTCACCGACAAGGTGGCCGTCATGTACCGCGGGGATCTGGTGGAGTTCGGCACCACCGAACAGGTGCTGGGTCGCCCCAGCCACCCCTATACCCGCAGCCTCATCTCGGCGGTGCCCCGCTCGGATGTAAAGCTGGTGCGCTTCCCGCTGGTCTCCTACATCGAGGATGCCGGTGCGCCGGATCTCAGTATCGATCTCAAGACCCACTGGCTCGGCCAGAGTCAGGACGAGCGCAGCTATGAAGGTGCCCTGCTGCGGGTGGAGAACGTGGATCTGAAGTTCGTCACCAAGGATTCCATCTTCCCGAGCCGCCGTCAGTATGTGCGCGCCTGCAACAACATCAGCTTCGAGATCTTCGAAGGGGAGACCTTCGGCCTGGTGGGGGAGTCGGGCTCCGGCAAATCCACCATAGCGCGTGCCATCACCGGCCTCTATCCGCCCGATACCGGCAAGATCTTCTTCGAGGGGATCGACCTCACTGCCTTGAAAGGGGAGCATGAGCGCCGCCCGCTGCGCCGCCAGATGCAGATGGTGTTCCAGAACCCTTACTCCTCGATGAACCCGCGCATGAAGGTGCGTGACATCATCGCCGAGCCGATCCGCTTCCACAAACTGGCGAGCAGCGAGAGCCAGATCGAGGGCATAGTGAGCGATCTGCTGGATCACGTCGGCCTCGGCCGCGGGGCCGGGGTCAAGTATCCCCACGAGTTTTCCGGTGGTCAGCGCCAGCGCATCTCCATTGCCCGTGCCCTGGCGACCCGGCCGCGCTTCCTTATCTGCGACGAGCCCACCTCGGCGCTGGATGTCTCGGTGCAGGCCCAGATCCTCAACTTGCTCAAAGACTTGCAGCAGGAGCTTGGGCTGACCATGCTGTTCATCAGCCACGATCTGCCGGTCATCCGCCAGATGTGCGACCGCATCGGCGTGATGCAGCACGGCCACCTGGTGGAGGTGGCGGAGACCGAAAAACTGTTTACCAATGCCGGGCATGAGTACAGCCGCAAGCTGATCTCCCTCATGCCGGAATTTAAGGGAATGTCCCGCGAGGGGCTGGAAATCGCAAGCTAGGAAAGCACCGGCTCGCCGGTTTGTCTGTCAATAAAAAGCCAAAAGCATGGAGAAAGACATGAAGAAAGGATTATCCAAGATCGCCATGGCGCTGTTCGCCGCTGGTCTCGCGTTCAACGTTTCTGCCGCCGACATCAAGGTTGCCGTCGCCTCCGACGCCACCTCGCTGGACCCGCAGGAGCAGCTCTCCGGTCAGACCCTGGAGATGTCTCACCTGGTGTTCGATCCCCTGATGCGTTACACCCAGGATCTGCAATTCGAGCCGCGTCTGGCCGAGAAGTATGAGCGCATCGACGACAAGACCGTCCGCTTCCACCTGCGCAAGGGTGTCAAGTTCCACTCCGGCAACGACTTCACCGCCGATGACGTGGTATGGACAGTCAACCGTCTGAAGGCCTCCCCGGACTTCAAGGCTATTTTCGACCCCATCGCCGAAGCCAAGAAGGTGGATGACTTCACCGTGGATCTCGTCACCGCCAAGCCGTTCCCGCTGGTGCTGCAGACCGTCACCTACATCTTCCCGATGGACTCCAAGTTCTACAGCGGCAAGGATGAAGCCGGCAAGGACAAGGCCGCCATCGTCAAGAACGGCGACTCCTATGCCTCTACCCACGTTTCCGGTACCGGTCCGTTCAGCGTCAAGTTCCGCGAGCAGGGTGTGAAGCTGGAATATGCCCGCAACGCCAACTACTGGGACAAGGCCTCCAAGGGCAACGTCCAGAACCTGACCGTGGTGCCGATCAAGGAAGACGCGACCCGCGTAGCCGCCCTGCTGGGTGGTGACGTGGACATGATCTACCCGGTTGCCCCGAACGATCTGGAGCGCGTGAAGAACGGCAAGGATTCCCAGCTGGTGACCCTGTCCGGTACCCGCGCCATCATCATCGAGCTGAACCAGAACACCAACCCGGCGCTCAAAGACAAGCGCGTGCGTCAGGCGATCAACTACGCCATCAACCAGGTGGGCATCGTCGACAAGATCAACAAGGGCTTCGGTACCCCCGCTGGCCAGCTGAGCCCGAAAGGCTATGCCGGTTACAACGAGGCGCTCAAGCCCCAGTATGATCTGGCCAAGGCCAAGGAGCTGATGAAGGAAGCCGGTTACGAGAAGGGCTTCAAGATGACCTTCATCTCCCCGGCTGCCCGCTACGTCAACGACGTCAAGATCGCCCAGGCTGTCTCCGCCATGCTGTCCAAGATCAACATCAAGGTGGATCTTAAGACCATGCCGGTGGCCCAGTACTGGCCCGAGTTTGACAAGTGCGCCTCCGACATGCAGTTGATCGGCTGGCACTCCGACACCGAAGACAGTGCGAACTTCTTCGAATTCCTGACCTTCACCAAGGATGCCAAGACCGGCATGGGTCAGTACAACTGCGGCGGTTATGCCAACGCAGAAGCTGACAAGATGGTGATGGAAGCGAACACCGAAACCGATCCGGCCAAGCGTGCCGCCATCCTGCAGAAGGTGGAAGCCATGCTGATCGACGACGCTGCCTACGTGCCCTTGCACTGGGAAGACCTGGCCTACGGTGCCAAGAAGAACGTCGACATCAAGCCTGTGGTCAACGTGATGAACTTCCCTTACCTGGGTGACCTGGTGGTCAACAAGTAAGTGAAGCGCTAAGGAAGGACCTGGCGGGGCGCCCATGGGTGCTCCGCCATTAACAGAAGCCTGTGCCAAGACACAGGCCACGTAGAAGGACAAGCATGTTTACATTCCTGCTGAAACGGTTCTATCAGGCCGTGATAGTGATGTTCGTCATCAGCCTGGTCGCCTTCTCCATCCAGGACAACCTGGGGGATCCGCTGCGCGAGCTGGTGGGACAATCCGTCTCCGAGTCCGTGCGCCAGGAGCTGCGCGACAAAATGGGCCTCAACGATCCCTTTTTGGTGAAATACAGCCGCTTCCTGCAGAACGCGGTGCAAGGGGATCTGGGCACCTCCTATTTCTTCAAGCGACCGGCCCTCGAGGTGATCCTCGACAAGCTGGTGGCTACCCTTGAGCTGGTGTTTGCCGCTGCGCTCATCATCGTCGTGGTCTCCATTCCGCTGGGGGTTTATTCGGCGATAAGACCGCGCAGTTTCCTGACCAAGCTCATCATGGCGGTGAGCAGCATCGGCATCTCGATCCCGGTCTTCCTGACCGCCATCATGCTGATGTACCTCTTCTCCATCCAGCTCGGCTGGCTGCCGGCCTATGGCCGCGGCGAGACCTACAACCTGCTGGGCTGGGAGTCGGGCTTCTTCACCTGGGATGGCATCAAGCACCTGATCCTGCCTGCGGTGTCCCTCTCCTCCATCATGCTGCCGCTGTTCATCCGGCTGGTACGCTCCGAGATGCTGGAGCAGCTCTCCTCCGAGTACGTGAAGTTCGCCCGTGCCAAGGGGCTGGATAACAACAAGGTCTACTACCAGCACGCCCTGAAGAACACCATGCTGCCGGTCATCACTGTCGGCGGCGTGCAGATCGGCACCATGGTGGCCTACACCATACTGACTGAGAGCGTGTTCCAGTGGCCGGGGACGGGTTTCCTGTTCCTCGAGGCGATCCACAGGGTCGATACCCCGCTGATCACCGCTTACGTCATCTTCGTGGGCCTTATCTTCGTGGTGACCAATACCCTGGTCGACCTGCTCTACGGGTTCATCAACCCGACCGTCAACCTGACCGCCAAGGGGTAACAGATGACTAACGCTGTAACTGCAAGCCCAAGCCGTTGGGCGCGATTCAAGAACTCTGACATCGTCTACTACTTCCTGCGGGACAAGGTAGCCATGTTCAGCTTTGCCGTGTTCGTGGTGTTCGTACTGGCGGCGCTGCTGGCGCCCTGGCTGGCGCCGCACAACGTCTATGACCAGACCAGCTTCGATCTGATGGACGCCGAGTTGCCTCCCTCCTGGCTGGAAGGGGGCGAGGCGCGCTTCTGGCTCGGCACCGACAACCAGGGACGGGACATCTGGAGCACCATCCTCTATGGCGCCCGCATCTCGCTGACCATAGGTCTGTTCGCCGTCGGTCTGCAGCTGGTGCTCGGCATCGTCATCGGTCTCATCGCCGGTTACTTCGGTGGTCGCATCGACAACCTGCTGATGCGCTTTGCCGACGTGCAGCTGTCGTTCTCCACCATGATGGTGGCCATCATCATCTCCGCCATCTTCCAGGCGACCTTTGGCTCGGATCTCTATTCCGAGTTCGCCATCGTCATGCTGGTGGTGATCATCGGCATCGCCGAATGGCCCCAGTATGCCCGTACGGTGCGCGCCTCGGTGCTGGCGGAGAAGAAGAAGGAGTACGTGGAAGCAGCCCAGGTGATGGGGTTCCGTGCCCCGCGCATCATGTTCCGCCACATACTGCCGAACTGCCTGTCGCCCATCCTGGTCATCTCCACGGTGCAGGTGGCGAACGCCATCATGAGCGAGGCAGCACTCTCCTTCCTGGGGTTGGGCATGCCGGTGGATCAACCGTCGCTCGGCTCGCTCATCAGTGTGGGTTTCAACTACATCTTCTCTGGCTCCTGGTGGATCACCGCCTTCCCGGGCATCTGCCTGGTGGTGCTGGTGCTGGTCATCAACCTGCTGGGTGACTGGCTGCGGGATGTATTCAACCCCAAGATCTACAAGGGCTGATAAAAACCTGTCCTCACACTTACTGCGAGGGCGTGATCAAGGCTCATGTGCTGCTCGCTTATGTGGAACCAAAGAGTGCTCACGTATGTCTATACGTTCCGGTTCCTGAGCAGCTTGTCACCTTGCTGACGCCCTTCTCGCTACAGTGTGTGCACAGGTTTGAAATAATGGATAACAAAAAGGGCGCCATCAGGCGCCCTTCTTTATTTGCTCGTCAACGAGCCTGTTCAGGTCAACAGCCAGGCCTCTATGCTGGCCTGAATGCCAACGGCATCCAGCCCCAGCTGGGCATAGATCTCCTCCTGGGTACCTTGCTCCACGAAGCGATCCGGCAAACCGAGATTCAGCACAGGTTTGCACTGCTTGGCACGCATCAGCAGCTCGTTCACCGCAGAACCGGCCCCGCCCATGATGGCGTTGTCCTCGAGAGTGACAAACTGATCGTGGGAGGCGGCAAGTTCAAGCACCAGTGCCTCGTCCATGGGCTTGACGAAGCGCATGTCCACCAGGGTGGCGTCCAGCGCCTCGGCGGCGGCCCTGGCCTGATGCAGCAGGGTACCGAACGCCAGTATGGCGGTGCCTTTACCCTGGCGAACAATCCGGCCCTTGCCGAGTTCCAGTGCCTGCATCTCGCTCATGATCTCGCTGCCGCAGCCGCTGCCACGGGGATAGCGCACCGCAGCGGGCTGGTTGCACTGATAGCCGGTGAAGAGCATCTGGCGGCACTCGTTCTCGTCGGACGGCGTCATCACCACCATGTTCGGGACTGTGCGCAGGAAGCTGATGTCGAACGCCCCCTGATGGGTGGGGCCGTCGGCGCCTACCAGGCCGGCCCTGTCGATGGCGAACAGCACCGGCAGGTTCTGCAGCGCCACATCGTGGATCAGCTGGTCATAGGCCCGTTGCAGGAAGCTCGAATAGATGGCGACCACGGGTTTCTTGTCGGCGATGGCAAGGCCAGCGGCGAAGGTGACCGCATGCTGTTCGGCGATGGCTACGTCGAAGTAGCGATCCGGATACTGCTGGCTGAACTTGACCAGGCCGGAGCCCTCGCGCATGGCGGGGGTGATGCCGACCAGCCGCTCATCCTTGGCCGCCATGTCGCACAGCCACTGGCCGAAGATGGCGGAGAAGGTTGGTTTGCCACCGGCGCTCTTGGGCAGGGCGCACTCGTCCGGATTGAACTTGGGGACGGCGTGATAACCGATGGGATCTTTCTCGGCAGGCTCGTAGCCCTTGCCCTTCTTGGTCTTGACGTGCAGCAGCTGCGGCCCCTTGAGGTTGCGCATGTTGCGCAGGGTCTCGACCAGAGCGTGGATGTCGTGGCCGTCGATGGGGCCTATGTAGTTGAAGCCGAACTCCTCGAACAGGGTGCCGGGCACCACCATGCCCTTGAGGTGTTCCTCGGCCCGTTTGGCCAGCTCCTTGACCGGCGGCAGCCCCGCCAGCACCTTCTTGCCACCTTCGCGGATGGTGGTGTAGAGCTTGCCGGACATCAGTCTGGCCAGGTGGTTGTTGAGCGCCCCGACATTCTCGGAGATGGACATCTCGTTGTCATTGAGCACCACCAGCATGTCCTTGTGAACGTCGCCGGCGTGGTTGAGGGCCTCGAAGGCCATGCCTGCCGTGATGGCGCCATCACCGATGACTGCCACCACCTTGCGGCCCAGCCCCTCGCTCTCGGCGGCGACTGCCATGCCGAGGGCGGCACCTATGGAGGTGCTGGAGTGGCCCACGCTGAGCACGTCATACTCGCTCTCTTCCCGCCAGGGGAAGGGGTGCAGGCCATCTTTCTGGCGAATGGTGTGAATGCGCTCGCGCCGGCCGGTCAGGATCTTGTGGGGATAGGCCTGATGGCCCACATCCCACACCAGTCGATCGAAGGGGGTGTTGTAGACGTAGTGCAAGGCAACCGTCAGCTCGACGGTGCCGAGGCCGGAGGCGAAGTGGCCGCTGGAGCGGCTCACCGAGCGCAGCAGATACTCGCGCAGCTCTTCGCACAGAATGGGCAGCCGCTCTTTGGGCAGGGATCGCAACTCGACCGGCGTATCCGCGAGGGCCAGGTTGGGGAAATCGCTAATATCAACGCTCATATTGTTACTGTTATCCAGCGTTTAGTGGGTTCGCTCGATGATGTAATCGGCAAACGCTTCCAGAATGTCGGTATTGTAGGGCAAGGATTGCAGGGCTGTTAAGGCCTTGTCATGCAGTTCGCGAGCCAGCTCACGGGCAGGGTCGAGACCGAGCAGGGCCGGATAGGTGCTCTTTTCCTGCACCAGATCCGAACCTTGCGGCTTGCCGAGGGTGGCGGTGTCGCCCGTGATGTCGAGGATGTCATCCTGCACCTGGAAGGCAAGCCCGATGGCGGCGGCATAGGTTCGCAGCGCGGCCAGGGTGGCAGGCGCCACGTCGGCCTTGCACAGGGCTCCCAAGGTGACGGCGCACTCGATGAGTGCTCCCGTCTTGTGGCGATGCACCTGCTCCAGCTCGGCGAGGCTGATCCGGCGGCCTTCGGCCTCCAGATCCAGCGCCTGGCCGCCACACATGCCGAGATAGCCGGAGGCGCGGGCCAGGGTACTCAGCATCCGTACCCGGTTGGCCAGCAGCTCGTCGGGGAGGGGATGATCCGCCAGTATGGAGAATGCCAGGGTCTGCAGAGCATCGCCGGCCAGGATGGCTGTGCCTTCATCGAACGCCTTGTGCACTGTCGGCTGGCCGCGACGTAGATCGTCGTTGTCCATGGCAGGCAGGTCGTCGTGCAGCAGGGAGTAGGCGTGGATGCACTCCACCGCGGCGGCAGGGCCGTCGAGCTGTTCGCTTGGCACCCCCAGCATCTCGCCAACGGCGTAGACCAGGAAGGGGCGCACCCGCTTGCCGCCGAGCAGCAGGCCGTATTTCATTGCATCCCGCAGGCGTGGTGCCATGGCGGGCAGGGCCTCAAGCTGTGCCGAGAGACAGTCGTCGATGCGGCGCCGGTGCAGGCGGGAGAAATCGTCCAGGGTCACTCACTCCTCTCCTTGCTCTGATCGAAAGGGGATCGACTGTTCGCTGCCATCGGCCTGGGTCAGGAGGATCTGGATCTTCTGCTCGGCCTGCTCCAGCTTCTGCTGGCCGGCCCGCACCAGATGGATGCCCTGTTCGAATTGTTTGAGTGCCTCCTCGAGGGGGAGCGACCCCTGTTCCAGTTGATGCACTATGGTTTCCAGCTCTTCCAGGGTGGCATCAAAACTCAGACGGTCGATTTTTTTACTGGCCATGTCCATCCTCGGGGATTGAAAAAAACGGCTCATCTTAACATCGACCGGGCACAGGGGGGAGGCAGAAAAGTGTGCCGTCCTCAAACTATCCTGACCCCGGCCGATAGAAAGGCGCTGGCATCCATGTACTGCCGATGGGTTATTGAGGTGTGCCGGGCTTGCTGCCAGGGGCGCAATAGCAGAAAATTCAACGCAATATAAATAGATGGCAAGTTCGGCGACAGGAGTAGGGATGTGGATTTAGGCAGTCTGATAGGCATAGTGCTGGGGTTCGGGGTCGTGGTGTACGGCATGCTGCTGGGTGGCCCCATGAGCATGTATGTGGATATGCCTTCGGTCTATATCACCATATTGGGTTCTCTGTTCATCTGCATGATGAAGTTCAACCTCAGCCAGTTTCTGATGGCGTTCAAGGTGGCCGGCAAGGCGTTCATGTACAAGGGCGACAAGCTCGACGATCTGATTGCCAAGGCGGTCGAGCTGGCGGACTCGGCCCGCAAGGGAGGCTTTCTGGCGCTTGAGGCGGCGGAGATCCCCAATCCCTTCATGAAGAAGGGCATCGACATGCTGGTGGACGGCCATGACGCCGATGTGGTGCGCGCCGTGATGGAGAAAGACATCGAACTGACCTCGGAGCGCCATGTCATCGCCATCAAGGTGTTTCGCTCCCTTGGCGATCTCGGCCCCGCGATGGGGATGATAGGTACGCTAGTGGGGCTGGTGGCCATGCTGGCGAACATGAGCGACCCCAAATCCATCGGCCCGGCTATGGCGGTGGCCTTGCTGACCACGCTGTACGGGGCGATTGAAGCCAACATGATCGCCATCCCCATCGCCGACAAGCTGGAGCTGCGCAGCGGCGAGGAGCAGTTGAGCCGCACTCTGATCCTCGACGCCATCATGGGGATCCAGGACGGCCAGAACCCTCGCGTGATCCAGGCCATGCTGCAGAACTACCTGAATCAGTCCAAACGCAACAACGGGCTCGAATAGGAGGCCCCATGGCAAAGTGCAAGTGTCCGCCGCCCGGCCTGCCCGGTTACATGGGTACCTTCGCCGATCTCATGTCCCTGTTGATGTGCTTCTTCGTGCTGCTGCTCTCCTTCGCCGAGATGGATGTGCAGAAGTTCAAGCAGATCGCCGGCTCCATGGAGAAGGCGTTCGGGGTGCAGAACATTCTGGAGGTGAAGGACATCCCCAAGGGTACCTCTGTCATCGCCCAGGAGTTTCGCCCCGGCCGGCCCGAACCGACGCCCATCGACACCATCATGCAGCAGACCATAGATATGACCCAGACCGAGCTGGATTTTCAGCCCGGGGATGCGGATCAGGCGGGAGGCCATGACAAGACCGAGGGGCAGCAGAGCGGTGGCGACACCGCCCAGCAGGCCCAGAAGGCGCAGGAGCAGTCCAACGAACTGGCCAAGGCGCTGGCCGAGCAGATGCAGGCACAGATCCAGGACGGTGCCATCGAGATAGAGGCGCTGGGTCAGCAGATCATCATTCGCATCCGCGAGAAGGCTGCGTTCCCGGCGGGATCCGCCTTCCTGCAGCCCCAGTTCTGGCCGGTGATCCGTAAAGTCGCGACCTTGCTCAAGGATGTGCCGGGGGAGATCACCGTCTCCGGTCATACCGATGACGTTGCCACCGAAGACGAGCTGTTCCAGTCCAACTGGGAGCTCTCATCCCAGCGTGCGGTGGCGGTGGCCCACCAGATGATCAAGGTGCCCGGCTTTGACGGCAGCCGTCTGGTGGTGCAGGGGATGGCGGATTCCCAGCCACTGGTGCCGAACAACAGCCCGGAGAACCGGCGCATGAACCGGCGGGTGGAGATCGCCATCATGCAGGGCAAACCGACGGTATCTGCCCCTATAGGGGTGGCGGATCCCAAGTAGCTTTCGCCAGGAAGCGCGATCCCGTTCGCAGGGGCTGACATGGATTTTGTGGCGGCTTCATATTAAGATGCCTCATCCGAACCGATAGCTGCGGCTCTCTTTGATTGCCGCAGCTTCTCTTTATAAAGCAACCCAGGTTTCGACTATGAATCATACTCCGATGACTGTTCGCGGCGCTGAAAAGCTGCGTCAAGAGCTCGACTATCTGAAGAGCGAGCTGCGTCCCCAGATTATCGAAGCGATTGCTGATGCCCGTGAACATGGTGATCTGAAAGAAAACGCCGAATACCATGCCGCTCGCGAGCAGCAAGGTTTCTGTGAAGGCCGCATTCAGGAGATTGAGAGCAAGCTCTCCAATGCTCAGGTGATCGATATCACCAAGATTGCCAACAATGGCCGCGTCATCTTCGGTGCGACCGTGACCCTGCTGAAAAGCGAAACGGAAGAGGAAGTGGTGTACCGCATCGTGGGCGACGACGAGGCGGACATCAAGCAGAACATGATCTCCGTGAACTCGCCCATTGCCCGTGCCCTGATCGGCAAGGAAGTGGACGATGTGGCCATCGTCAAGACACCGGCTGGCGATGTTGAGTACGAAATTTTGGAAGTCGCCTACCTCTGACGATGAGGGGCGATGAAGAAACAGGGGAGCCCGGCTCCCCTGTTGCATTTAGTCCCCCTGATAGGCCTGGACGAAGGCGTCCTGATGACGCTGGAAGAGCCAATCCCGCAGTTGCTCCTGGTCTCCCTTGTCCAGCTGGAATTTCAAGGCCCAGTCGTGGCGCTGCTGGTGGGAGTGGACGTGCCTTATCAGGGTGCCGCTCAGTGCCAGGGGAGGCAATCCTTCTATGCCGAGGGTACCGTGCAGCCGATCGCCCTTGGCCAGGGTCGGTGGCAAACCGGCCACGATGAGACCGCCGAGGGAGAGGCTATGCACCTCATACTCGGCATCGCCGGTGTGCAGGACGGCCTTCTCATCGAGTCGCCAGGCACGCAGGTGAGGGGAGCCCAGCTCCGTGATGGTAGGGGCGGCGATGCGCAGTTCGGTGTGGCCTTCCGCCGCCAGGGTACAATGCAGCGGAAAACGCAGTTGATGGCCGGCGATGCGGGCCTCGATCGTCAAGGGGCTGGCCCGTTGCAACAGGCTCTGTAGGGGAAGACTCAGGTTGCCTCGCAGGAACTGGCCGGCGGCCATGTCCTCGGCGTCTCCCAAGTCCTGCAGCATGGCCAGCTCCTCGTCGGTGAGAATCTGATGCTTGTCCATAGTGGATGTCCGCAAGTATTCATCGCAGGTTAAGGGCCTGACGACTATTTTGGCAAGCGACTTGGGAAGAAGAGAAATGAAGGAAAGAGCGAACGCTCTTTCCTGTTACTTGCGGGGCAACTGGATCTTGGGTTCTGTGGCCTGACGATAGATGGTCAGTACATGGCCCATGCTCTGTACCTTGATGGCGCCGGTTTCACGAACGATGGCATCCATTACCAGCTGTTTCATCTCACGATCTTCAGACGACACCTTAACCTTGATCAGCTCGTGGTGGTTCAGCGCCAGATCGATCTCGGCCAGCACACCTTCGGTCAGGCCGTGTTGTCCCAGCAGGACGACCGGCTTCAGGCTGTGGGCGAGGCCCTTGAGGTATTGTTTCTGTTTATTGTTGAGAATCATGGCAATTTCTTCATAAGTCAGGGTTGAAAGGGGCGTATTCTACCCCCACTTAGCCCTTAATACTAATAACCCTTGTGGTTTTTTAAAGTCGACAATCATGACCCAGAAAAAACATTCCCCCAGTTCAACCCGCTGGTTAAAAGAACATTTTGACGATCATTACGTCAAAAAAGCCCAGAAGTTGGGACTGCGTTCCCGCGCCGTGTTCAAGATCGACGAGATCCAGGGCAAGGACAAACTGCTCAAGCCGGGCATGACGGTGGTGGATCTGGGAGCCGCCCCTGGTGGCTGGTCCCAGTTCGCTATCGATCAAGTGGGCGACAAGGGACGGGTGATTGCTTGCGATATTCTGCCGATGGATTCCATTGCCGGTGTCGATTTCCTGCAAGGGGACTTTCGGGAGGAAACTGTGCTTGCCGCCTTGCTGGCCCGGGTTGGCCCGGACAAGGTTGATGTGGTCATGTCTGACATGGCGCCTAACATGAGCGGGACCCAGCAGGTGGATCAGGCTCGCTCCATGTATCTGATCGAGCTGGCGCTGGACATGTGCAATCAGGTCCTGCGCAGTAATGGCAGTTTCGTGGTCAAGGTATTTCAGGGGGAGGGCTTCGACGCCTATCTCAATGAAATTCGTAGACTTTTCTCTGTCGTCAAGATTCGTAAACCAGACTCCTCCCGTGCCCGTTCACGAGAAGTCTACATTGTGGCTACCGGTTTTAAACTGTAGTACCCTAACCCTCATCGTTAACTGTCAGTCTGCGAGGTCATTGATTTGAGTGACATGGCGAAAAACCTAATCCTGTGGCTGGTCATCGCCGTCGTGCTGATGTCGGTGTTCAATAGCTTCAGCCCCAGCGATACCACCAGTCGCCAGCTGGACTATTCCAGCTTCGTGAAAGAAGTGACCCAAGAGCAGATCCGTGAAGTGCGGATGGATGGCAAGGTCATTAATGGCGTCAAACGTACCGGTGAACGTTTCACCACCATCATCCCTGCGCCGGATCCCCAACTGCTTAACGACATGCTCAACCATAACGTGAAGGTGATGGGTGAGAAGCCGGAAGAGCCGTCTCTGATCACGTCAATCTTTATCTCCTGGTTCCCGATGCTGTTGCTGATCGGTGTCTGGGTCTTCTTCATGCGTCAGATGCAGGGCGGCGGTGGCAAGGGTGCCATGTCGTTCGGCAAGAGCAAGGCTCGCCTGATGAGTGAAGATCAGATCAAGACCACCTTCGTCGACGTGGCGGGTTGTGACGAGGCAAAGGAAGAGGTCAAAGAGCTGGTCGACTATCTGCGCGATCCGACCAAGTTCCAGAAACTGGGCGGCAAGATCCCCACCGGCGTGTTGCTGGTAGGCCCGCCTGGTACCGGTAAGACCCTGCTGGCCAAGGCCATCGCGGGTGAGGCCAAGGTGCCCTTCTTCACCATCTCCGGTTCCGATTTCGTCGAGATGTTCGTGGGTGTCGGCGCCTCCCGGGTGCGCGACATGTTCGAGCAGGCCAAGAAATCCTCCCCCTGCATCATCTTCATCGATGAAATCGATGCGGTCGGTCGCCAGCGTGGCGCCGGTCTGGGTGGTGGCCACGATGAGCGTGAGCAGACCCTGAACCAGATGCTGGTCGAGATGGATGGTTTCGAAGGCAATGAAGGCGTCATCGTCATCGCCGCGACCAACCGTCCAGACGTGCTGGACCCCGCTCTGCTGCGCCCGGGTCGTTTCGACCGTCAGGTCGTGGTCGGTCTGCCGGATGTCCGCGGCCGTGAGCAGATCCTGAAGGTGCACATGCGCAAGGTGCCGTTGGCGGATGACGTCAATCCGGCGCTGATTGCCCGCGGTACACCCGGTTTCTCTGGTGCCGATCTCGCCAACCTGGTCAACGAGGCTGCCCTGTTCTCCGCCCGTGAGAGCCGCCGCGTGGTCTCCATGCTGGAATTCGAGAAGGCCAAGGACAAGATCATGATGGGCGCGGAACGCCGCTCCATGGTGATGAAAGAGTCCGAGAAGGAGATGACGGCTTATCATGAAGCCGGTCACGCCATCATTGGTCGTGTCGTGCCGGATCATGATCCCGTCTACAAGGTCTCCATCATCCCGCGCGGTCGTGCGCTGGGTGTGACCATGTATCTGCCGGAGCAGGATCGCTGGAGCCACTCCAAGCAGCATCTGGAGTCGATGATCTCCAGCCTGTACGGCGGTCGTCTGGCGGAAGAGCTGATCTACGGTACCGAGAAGGTATCGACCGGTGCCTCCAATGACATCGAGCGTGCTACCGACATCGCGCGCAAGATGGTCACTCAGTGGGGGATGTCCGAGCGCCTCGGCCCCATGCTCTATGCAGAAGAAGATGGTGAAGTGTTCCTCGGTCGCAGCATGGCCAAGGCCAAGCACATGTCCGACGACACCGCGCGTGTCATCGATGCCGAGGTCAAGCAGGTCATCGATCGCAACTATGCTCGTGCCAAGCAGATCCTGCAGGACAACATGGATGTACTGCACACCATGAAGGATGCCTTGATGAAGTACGAGACCATAGATGCTAAGCAGATCGACGATCTGATGGCACGTCGTGAGGTTCGTGCTCCCAGCAACTGGCATGATGAGCACGGTGATACCCCGCAAGGTGGCGCCAGTGTGAGCCGCGAGCCCGAGGTCAAGGCGCCGTCCGATGACAGCAGTGCACCGCTGAATGACATCGACAAGGCGAACGATGTCCCGGCCAAATAAGCTTTCATGATCCAAACCCCGGGCTTGCCCGGGGTTTTTCTTTATGCGGATACCCAGATTTTCTTGTAACAGGTAGATGTAAAGATGCAACTAATCAGCAAGGGGCGCAGCCTCTCCCTGGAGCGTCCCCACGTCATGGGGATCCTCAACGTGACTCCGGACTCCTTCTCCGATGGCGGCCGCTTCAAACCACTTGAACTGGCGCTGGCTCATGCTCGTCAGATGGTGGAGGAGGGAGCCACCCTCATCGACATCGGTGGCGAGTCGACCCGCCCGGGCGCACCCGACGTGAGCGAGCAGGAGGAGCTGGACAGGGTTATCCCTGTGGTCGAGCGGATGGTGCAGGAACTCGATGTGATGATCTCCCTCGATACCTCCAAGGCTGCCGTGATGAGGGCGGGCTGCTCGGCAGGCGCTCACCTCATCAATGACGTGCGGTCCCTGCTCGAGCCCGGTGCCCTGGCTGCAGCGGCAGGGGCTGACGTGCCCGTGTGTCTGATGCACATGCAAGGCCAGCCGAGAACCATGCAGGCCGAACCTCATTACGACGACTTGCTGGGGGAAGTGAGGGCCTTCTTCGACGAACGGATAGTCGCTTGCCTGGATGCAGGGATCCCGCGTCGGCACCTGCTGCTGGATCCGGGTTATGGTTTTGGCAAGACGGTGGCACACAACTATCAGTTGCTGGCCGAACAGCAGAAGTTGTTGGATTACGGTCTGCCGCTCTTGGTGGGGATGTCGCGAAAGTCTATGATAGGCAATCTGCTTGGCCGCCCCGTTGATGAGCGGCTGGCCGGCAGCCTGGCCTGCGCTCTGATCGGGTTGCAACATGGCGCCAGGATCATCCGGGTGCACGACGTGCGAGCCACCATGGATGCTCTGCGCGTTGGCTGGATGGTAATGACGGGACAAGATTTCATATCCAAATAAAAAAACGAGAACAGACAATGACCAGAAAGTATTTTGGCACCGATGGTGTCCGCGGCAAGGTTGGCGAATTTCCGATCACCCCGGATTTCGTGATGAAGCTGGGTTGGGCCGCCGGCAAGGTGCTCTCCAAGAAGGGCACCAAGAAGGTGCTGATCGGCAAAGATACTCGCATCTCTGGCTATATGCTTGAATCCGCCCTGGAAGCGGGCCTCTCCGCAGCGGGCCTCAAGGCCATACTGATGGGTCCCATGCCGACGCCGGCGGTGGCCTACCTGACTCGCACCTTCCGTGCCGAGGCTGGCATCGTCATCAGCGCCTCCCACAACCCTTATTACGACAACGGCATCAAGTTCTTCTCCGCCGATGGCACCAAGCTGCCCGATGAAGTGGAGCTGGCCATCGAGGCCGAGCTGGATAACGAGCTCAAGTGCGTGGAGTCCGCCGAACTTGGCAAGGCGCAGCGCATCGACGATGCCGCCGGCCGTTACATCGAGTTCTGCAAGAGCACCTTCCCCACCCATCTGAGCCTGGAAGGAGTGAAGATGGTGGTGGATTGTGGCCATGGAGCCACCTATCACATTGCCCCCTCGGTGTTCCGCGAGCTGGGCGCCGAGGTGATTGCCATAGGTTGCAGCCCGGATGGCCTCAACATCAACGATGGGGTGGGCTCCACCGCACCGGAGGCGCTGGCCGCCAAGGTGCTGGAGTGCAAGGCCGATCTCGGTGTTGCCTTCGACGGTGACGGCGATCGCCTGGTGATGGTAGACAGCACTGGCTACATCATCGACGGCGACGAGATCCTCTACATCATCGCCCGCGATGCTCTGCGCAACGGCCGCCTCAAGGGCGGTGTGGTAGGTACTCTAATGGCCAACATGGGTCTGGAGCTGGCGCTGCAGACGCTCGGTATTCCATTTGCCCGTGCCAAGGTGGGTGACCGCTACGTGCTCGAGATGATGAACGAGAAGGGCTGGCGCATCGGTGGCGAGAACTCCGGTCACATCATCTGCCTGGACCAGACCACCACAGGGGATGGCATAGTCGCCGCCCTGCAGGTGCTGACGGCGGTGTGCTCTGCGGAGATGCCGCTGGCCAAGCTGCGCTCCGGCATGAGCAAGTTCCCCCAGGTACTGGTGAACGTGCGTTTTGCCGAGGGCAAGGATCCGCTGGCGGCCGAAGCCGTGCAGCAGGAAGTGGCCAAGGTGGAACAGGAACTGGGCGGCCGTGGCCGTGTCCTGCTGCGCAAATCCGGCACCGAGCCCTTGATCCGGGTCATGGTGGAAGGGGAGCATGAGCAACAGGTGCGTGACATGGCACAACGCATCGCCCAACAGGTCGAATCGGCGTTTTAATGAGCAACCAGGGCGATGTTTTAATCGCTCTGGTTGTATCTTGTTCAAACGATTCGAAAATTTGAAAATAGCACTTGTCAGCTGATCATCCTCTGGATATTATCAGCCCCGCTTTCGCAAGGGAGTTGCCGATGGGACATCGCAAGCCGTTTGTAGCCGCCAACTGGAAGTTACACGGTAGTAGGTCGCAGTTAGAGCAGTTTACGAGTCAATGCCTGAAGGGTGTTGGTGATGATGTAGATGTTGTTCTCTGTCCTTCCCATGTGCATCTCGACTTTACCGCACGACTGCTCGATGAGCAGAAGGTGATAAGGTTGGGGGCTCAGAATGTGAGCCAGCACAGACAGGGCGCTTATACGGGTGAAGTCTCGTGTGAGATGCTGGTCGAGGCAGGGTGCCGATACGTACTGGTCGGTCACTCCGAGCGCAGGCGTCTCTTTGGTGAGACCAGCTTTATCGTCGCAGAGAAGTTTGCGGCAGTCAGAGCGGCAGGTTTGATTCCCATCCTTTGTCTGGGGGAGTCAGGTGCGGCGAGGCAGGCGAGAAGAACCTTTGAAGTGATCGCCGAAGAGCTGGATATCGTCATAGAGAAAAATGGCGCGATGGCTTTCGATAATGCTATCATCGCCTACGAGCCGATTTGGGCTGTAGGTACAGGTAAATGCGCCACACCCGAGCAGGCACAAGAGGTTCATTCCTTTATACGTGGTCGCTTGGCGGAGGATACTCCGGTAATAGGTGAGAAAGTCAGAATCATCTATGGTGGGAGCGTGACGCCGACCAACGCGAGAGATTTGTTTGCCCAGCCCGACATTGATGGCGGACTGATAGGTGGAGCAAGCCTCGACAGCGATGCGTTTTTAGGAATTGTTGAAGCGGCAAAGGGTGCAAGTTAAATGTACGAGATTCTTTTAGTCGTTTATCTGCTGGTGTCACTGGCTCTGATCGGTCTGGTGATGATTCAGCAAGGTAAAGGGGCTGATATGGGCGCCTCCTTCGGCGCAGGGGCATCGAATACTGTATTCGGCTCCGGTGGTTCAGGCAGTTTCCTGACCCGCACAACTGCAATTTTGGCCACTCTGTTCTTTTTGATCAGCCTGGTGCTCGGCTCAATGTCAAGCAACAAGGTAAAACAGGGTAGCGAATGGGAAAATCTGCAACAGACTCAGCAAGTTGAGCAGACCAAAGCGCCAGTTAAGAAAGACGCTGACGTTCCCGAGTAAAGAGTTTTTGCCGTGGTGGTGGAATTGGTAGACACGCTATCTTGAGGGGGTAGTGCTCTAGGGTGTGCGGGTTCGAGTCCCGCCCACGGCACCAATTAAGCAGTGAACCCGGGTAACCGGGAAGTTATAGCCAGTCAGTCTTGTGTGATGAGAATGAAGTGGCTATAATCTCGCACGATTTCGGACGCGGGGTGGAGCAGCATGGTAGCTCGTCGGGCTCATAACCCGAAGGTCGTCGGTTCAAATCCGGCCCCCGCAACCAAATTTCACGCATTTCCTACGCTCAGGAAGGCGGTCGCTGCGAGGCGACAATCAGGGTAAAGCGCCAAGCCCCGATTTGACATCGGGGCTTTTTGTTATGTGCGATTTACTCTGAATCGATCTCTATCTGGGCTATATGCCCTTTTTTTGTTTTTCGGAGGGTGACTTTGGCTACGTTGGAACAACGTTTGACCGATCTGCTCGAGGCTCCGGTCGTTGCCTTGGGTTTTGAACTTTGGGGTGTCGAGTTTATCCGTGCGGGTAAGCACTCGACCTTGCGCGTCTTCATCGACTCAGAGCAAGGTGTGACGGTGGAAGACTGTGCCGAGGTGAGCCGCCAGGTTGGCGCCATCATGGACGTTGAAGATCCCATCACCGAGGAGTATTACCTCGAGGTTTCCTCCCCGGGCCTGGATCGTCCGCTGTTCAAGGTTGCCCAGTTCGAAAAATACGTTGGCCAAGAGGCGGCGGTTTCGCTTCGGATGGCAACAAACAACCGCCGCAAGTTCAAAGGCGTAATCAAAGCTGTGCAGGGGGACATGATCACCCTGACAGTAGATGGTAAGGACGAGGTGTTGGCTTTCACCAATATCCAAAAAGCGAACATAGTGCCGAACTTTGGTTAACGAGGCTATCGGATATGAATAAAGAGATTTTGCTGGTCGTTGACGCTGTGTCCAACGAGAAGGCTGTCCCCCGCGAGAAGATTTTCCAGGCTCTGGAGACTGCGCTGGCGACTGCGACCAAGAAAAAATACGAAGGCGAGATTGAAGTTCGGGTCGAGATCGATCGCAAGACCGGTGACTACGACACCTATCGCCGTTGGGTCGTGGTGGCCGATCAGGCTTCCATGGAGAACCC
Source organism: Aeromonas sp. QDB31 (assembly GCF_027707605.1). Taxonomy (NCBI): domain Bacteria; kingdom Pseudomonadati; phylum Pseudomonadota; class Gammaproteobacteria; order Aeromonadales; family Aeromonadaceae; genus Aeromonas; species Aeromonas sp. QDB31. The sequence continues at coordinate 52,037 of NZ_JAPCIX010000010.1, forward strand.
GTACGGGGAAATCACTCTCGAAGCCGCTCAGATCGAGCAGCCGGATATCCAGATCGGCGACTATGTTGAAGACCAGATTGACTCTGTCACCTTCGACCGCATCACCACTCAGACCGCCAAGCAGGTCATCGTGCAGAAAGTGCGCGAGGCCGAGCGTTCCCAAGTCGTTGACCAGTTCAAGGACAAGGAAGGCACCATCATCAGCGGCGTGGTCAAGAAGAGCAACCGCGACAACGTCATCCTGGATCTGGGCAGCAATGCCGAGGCCGTGATCTTCCGCGACGACATGCTGCCCCGTGAGACCTTCCGTCCCGGTGACCGCATCCGTGGTCTGCTCTATGCAGTCCGTCCGGAAGCCCGTGGTTCCCAGCTGTTCGTCAGCCGCTCCAGCCCGGACTTCCTGAAAGAGCTGTTCCGCATCGAAGTGCCGGAAATCGGCGAAGAGATGATCGAAATCATGGGCGCTGCCCGTGATCCGGGTTCCCGCGCCAAGATTGCGGTCAAGACCAACGATCGTCGTATCGACCCGATCGGTGCCTGTATCGGCATGCGCGGTGCTCGCGTTCAGGCGGTATCCGCCGAGCTGAGCGGTGAGCGTGCCGACATCGTGCTGTACGATGACAACCCGGCCCAATACGTGATCAATGCCATGGCGCCTGCCGATGTGGCCTCCATCATCGTTGATGAAGACAACCACACCATGGACATCGCCGTGGAAGCCGCCAACCTGGCCCAGGCCATTGGTCGCAACGGTCAGAACGTGCGTCTGGCTTCCCAGCTGACCGGTTGGGAGCTGAACGTCATGACCGTCGAGGACATGCGTGCCAAGCACCAGGCCGAGAACGATCGCATCCTGACTCTGTTCACCACAGCGCTGGACATCGACGACGATTTCGCCGGTCTGCTGATGGAAGAAGGTTTCTCCACCCTGGAAGAGATCGCCTTCGTACCCGTCAATGAGCTGCTGGCCATCGACGGTCTGGACGAAGACATGGTGGAAGAGCTGCGCAAGCGTGCCAAGGATGTCCTGACCACCAAGGCCCTGGCCAAAGAAGAATCCTTCGACGGCGTAGAGCCTTCCGAAGAACTGCTCAATCTCAACGGCCTTGGCCGTGACATGGCGTATGCCCTGGCCGCTCGCGGCGTCGGCACCCTGGAAGATTTGGCAGAGCAAGGTATCGACGACCTTGCCGACATTGAAGAGCTGACCGCTGAGAAAGCCGGTGAGCTGATTATGGCTGCTCGCAATATCTGTTGGTTCGGAGAAGAGCAGTCTGAATAAGATCAAACGGAGGAAAATGAATGGCAGAAGTATCAGTCAAACAACTTGCCACTGACATCGACACGCCGGTTGATCGTCTTCTCCAGCAGTTTGTCGATGCCGGTATCAGCAAGAGCAAGGCCGACGACCTCGTCAGCGAGTCTGAGAAACAGACTCTGCTGGCTCACTTGAAAAAACAGCATGGAGGTGACGAGATCACCGCACCAGCCCGCATGACATTGCAGCGCAAGACCAAGAGCACCATCAGTGTTCAAGGTACTGGCGGCAAGAACAAGGAAGTGCAGGTTGAAGTGCGCAAGACTCGCACCTATGTAAAACGCTCGGCGCTGGAAGATGAACAGCGTCAGGCGGAAGCCGAGGAAAAAGCGCGTTTGGAAGCAGAAGAAAAAGCTCGTCACGAGGCCGAGAACAAGGCTCGTCTCGATGCTGAAGAGAAGGCTCGCCGTGAGGCTGAGCAGGCTCGTCGTGAAGCTGAGGAAAAGGCGCGGATCGAGGCACAATCAAAGGCTCGACAGGCTCCACAGCCCGCCAAAGTAGCCGCTAGCACAGCTCAGCAAGAGGCAGAAAAGATGGCCAAGCGCGAAGCAGAAGAACTGAAGCGCCAACAGGAACAAACCGCTTTGCAAAAAGCAGAAGAACTCGCCGCCAAGAAAGCCGAAGAGGCTCGTCTGATGGCGGAACAGAACGGCCCTCGCTGGGCTGAAGAAGAAGCTGCTCGCGCCAAAGAGAGCAGTGATTACCATCTGACCACCAACAAGCATGCGCAAGCCGCAGAAGACGAGTTGGACCGGAAGGAAGAGACCAGTCGTCGCACTGCTGCTGCAGCGGTCAAGGCACCGAAAAAGGCTACTCGCCGCGAAGACGACCGTGACTCCCGCAACCCCCGTGCTCGCAAAGGCAAGCGCGGCAAGGTCGCCATGCCCAACGCCATGAAGCACGGCTTCAACAAGCCGGCTGCCGTGGTGAACCGCGATGTCGTCATCGGCGAGACCATCACTGTGGCCGAGCTGGCCAACAAGATGGCCGTCAAGGGTGTCGAAGTCATCAAGGCGATGATGAAGATGGGCGCCATGGCTACCATCAACCAGGTGATCGATCAGGAGACTGCTCAGCTGGTCGCCGAGGAGATGGGTCACAAGGTATTGCTGCGTCGTGAGAACGAACTGGAAGAGGCGGTACTGTCCGATCGTGACGAGACCTCCGAAGCCAAGCCGCGCGCACCTGTCGTGACCATCATGGGTCACGTCGACCACGGCAAGACCTCGCTGCTGGACTACATCCGCAAGGCCAAGGTTGCCGCTGGCGAAGCCGGTGGTATTACCCAGCACATCGGTGCTTACCACGTCGAAACCGACAGTGGCATGATCACCTTCCTGGATACTCCGGGTCACGCCGCGTTTACCTCCATGCGTGCCCGTGGTGCCAAGTCGACCGATATCGTGGTACTGGTCGTCGCTGCCGATGATGGCGTCATGCCGCAAACCATCGAAGCCATCCAGCACGCCAAGGCGGCAGAAGTGCCCATCGTGGTTGCGGTCAACAAGATCGACAAGCCTGAAGCGGATCCGGATCGCGTCAAGACCGAGCTGGCCCGTTACAACGTCATGTCCGAAGACTGGGGTGGTGACAGCCAGTTCGTGCACGTCTCCGCCAAATCCGGCGAAGGCATCGACGATCTGCTGGAAGCCATCCTGATCCAGTCCGAAGTGCTGGAACTGAAAGCGGTCGTCGATGGCATGGCCAGCGGCGTCGTGATCGAGTCCTTCCTGGACAAGGGCCGTGGTCCGGTCGCCACCGTACTGGTACAAGAAGGTACTCTGCGCCAGGGCGACATCGTACTGTGTGGTCTGGAATACGGTCGTATTCGTGCCATGCGTGACGAACTGGGTCGCGAGATCAAGGAAGCGGGCCCGTCCCTGCCGGTGGAAATCCTGGGTCTGTCCGGTGTGCCGTCTGCCGGTGACGAAGCCACTGTTGTACGTGACGAGAAGAAAGCCCGTGAAGTGGCGCTCTATCGTCAGGGCAAGTTCCGCGACGTCAAGCTGGCTCGCCAGCAGAAGGCCAAGCTGGAAAACATGTTCGCCAACATGACCGAGGGCGAAGTGTCCGAAGTGAACGTGGTGATCAAGGCCGACGTACAGGGTTCCGTGCAAGCTATCTGCGATGCACTGGTGCAGCTCTCTACCGACGAAGTCAAGGTCAAGATCGTGGGTTCCGGGGTCGGTGGTATCACCGAAACCGACGCTACCCTGGCAGCTGCTTCCAGCGCCATCCTGGTGGGCTTCAACGTCCGTGCCGACGCTTCTGCGCGCAAGGTCATCGAATCCGAGAGCCTGGATCTGCGTTACTACTCCGTCATCTATGACCTGATCGACGAAGTGAAGCAGGCCATGAGCGGCAAGCTGGCCCCTGAGTATCGTCAGGAGATCATCGGTCTGGCTGAAGTCCGTAGCGTCTTCAAGTCACCGAAGTTCGGCGCCGTTGCCGGCTGTATGGTCACCGAAGGTGTGGTCAAGCGTTCCAACCGTATTCGCGTTCTGCGTGACAACGTGGTTATCTATGAAGGCGAGCTGGAATCCCTGCGTCGCTTCAAGGATGACGTCAACGAAGTCCGCAACGGTTACGAGTGTGGTATCGCGGTCAAGAACTACAACGACGTGCGTGAAGGCGACCAGATCGAAGTTTACGAGACCATTGAAATTCAGCGGACTCTGTAAGCCGAGCGTTAGAACAAATAGGGGGCTGCGGCCCCCTTTTATCGCAGGATAGAATATGGCCAGAGAATTTAGCCGGACCCGTCGGGTCGGGCAGCAGATCCAGCGTGAAATCGCGCTGATCTTGCAGCGCGAGGTGAAAGACCCGCGCATCGGTATGGTGACCGTCTCCGACGTGGAAGTGTCCAAGGACCTCAACTATGCCAAGATTTACGTCACCTTCTTGCAGCTGGAGAATGACGCCGAGCGCATCGCGGAAGGGCTCAAGGGCCTGACCGAGGCGGCCGGTTACATTCGCAGCCTGCTCGGCAGCGCCATGCGTCTGCGGGTGGTGCCGGAGCTGCGTTTCTACTACGACCAGACCCTGGTCGAGGGGATGCGCCTCTCCAACCTGGTGACCAACACTGTGCGTGAAGACAAGCGTCGCATGACCGAAGCTGGTCGTGAAGAAGACGAAGCCGCACCGGATGATACAACTGAGGATAAAGCCTGAGATGTCTCGAAGACGTCGTTTCAAGGGCCGTGACGTACACGGTATCCTGCTGCTGGACAAGCCGACCGGTCTGACCTCCAACGATGTGTTGCAGAAGGTCAAGCGGATCTACAACGCGGCCAAGGCCGGCCACACCGGCGCCCTGGATCCCTTGGCAACCGGCATGTTGCCGATCTGCCTGGGCGAAGCCACCAAGTTCTCCCAGTATCTGCTGGAGGCGGACAAGCGCTATGAGGTGACCGCCAAGCTGGGCGAGCGCACCAACACCAGCGACTCCGACGGCGAGGTGGTCTCCACCCGTCCGGTGAACGTGGCCGTGGGTACCCTGATCGAGGCGCTGGACCAGTTCCGCGGCCCCATCATGCAGGTGCCGTCCATGTACTCCGCCCTCAAGCACAACGGTCGCCCGCTCTACGAGTACGCCCGTGAAGGCATAGAGATCGAGCGGGAAGCCCGTCCCATCACGGTATTCGAGCTCAAACTGCTGAGCTTTGAAGGTGATGAAGTGCGCCTCGAAGTGCACTGCAGCAAGGGCACCTACATCCGCTCCCTGGTGGACGATCTCGGCGAAGTGCTGGGCTGTGGTGCTCACGTCACCCAGCTGCGTCGTACCCAGGTGGCCAGCTATCCCTACGACAGGATGCTGACCCTGGAGCAGCTCGAATGTATCTTCGAGCAGGCCAAGGCCGAGAGCATTCCGCCGCGGGAGCAGCTGGATCCGCTGCTGCTGCCGATGGATACCGCAGTGGCGTCCCTGCCCGAGGTGAACATGTTGACGGCCGTGGCCGCCTATGTGAACCAGGGCCAGGCCGTGCAGGTGGCGGGTGCGCCGCAAAGCGGTCAGGTACGCATGACGGTGGGCCCTGAGCGCGAGTTCATCGGCGTCGGTGAGATCGACGACGAAGGGCGAGTCGCTCCCAAGCGGCTGGTGCGTTATCACGACGATCGCGACGAGGAGTGATCCTCTGGCGGTCTCGCCCTGGCTCACCGGCCAGGGCGCGTGCAGCTCGTTCCTCTTTGTCGTTGCGAAAAGGGGCGGCTGCGATTATGATACCGCCCTCATTTCACGGCTGAATTAGAGATTGGCTGTGAACCTTTAAACACTCTACTGGAGTAATACCATGTCTCTAAATGCTGAGATCAAAGCTTCCATCGTTGCTGACAACGCTCGTTGCGCCAACGACACCGGTTCCCCCGAAGTGCAGGTTGCCCTGCTGACTGCCCAGATCAACCATCTGCAAGGTCACTTCAAGGAGCACTCCAAGGATCACCACGGTCGTCGCGGTCTGCTGCGCATGGTTTCCCAGCGTCGTAAGCTGCTGGACTACCTGAAGCGTAAAGACGTTCAGCGTTACGCTGCTCTGATCGCCAAGCTGGGTCTGCGTCGTTAATCGACCATCAGATTTCGCGAAAAAGGGGAACCGTGAGGTTCCCCTTTTTTATGGATCATTTTTATCGCGCGGCAAACCGTTGCCTGCCTCACAGAATGCGTGCCACCGCTTACCTTTTGATGCGAATCAAGTATACTTGCACGCGAATTTAAAGCGCCAAATTGTAAAAAGGAAATTCACGTGAATCCTATTGTAAAGTCATTCCAGTACGGTCAACACACCGTCACCCTGGAAACCGGTGTGATGGCCCGTCAAGCCACTGCGGCCGTCATGGTCAGCATGGACGATACCTGCGTATTTGTGACCGTCGTCGGCAAGAAAGAGGCCGATCACGGCCGTGATTTCTTCCCGCTGACCGTCAACTACCAGGAGCGTACCTATGCTGCTGGTCGTATCCCGGGTGGTTTCTTCCGTCGTGAAGGCCGTCCGAGCGAAGGTGAGACTCTCATCTCCCGCCTGATCGACCGTCCTATTCGTCCGCTGTTCCCGGAAGGCTTCCTCAATGAGGTTCAGGTGGTTGCCACCGTCATGTCCGTGAACCCGGCCGTGTCCCCCGACATCGTTGCCATGATCGGTGCCTCTGCTGCCCTGGCCATCTCCGGCATCCCGTTCGGCGGCCCGATTGCTGCTGCCCGCGTGGGTTACATGAACGGTCAGTACGTGCTGAACCCGACCACCACCGAACTGCCCCAGAGCGATCTGGATCTGGTGGTTGCCGGTACTGCCAACGCGGTGCTGATGGTGGAGTCCGAAGCTGCCATCCTGTCCGAAGAGGTGATGCTGGGTGCCGTGGTCTATGGCCACGAGCAGATGCAAGTGGTGATCAACGCCATCAACGAATTCGCCGCCGACGTGGGTACCCAGCCGTGGGACTGGACCCCGCCTGCCGTCAATGAAGCGCTGAAAACCAAGGTTGCCGAGCTGGCCACCGCCGAGCTGGGTGAAGCCTACCGCATCACCGAGAAGGCCGTGCGTTACGCCGCCATCGGTGCCATCAAGGGCCGTGTGGTCGAGCAGGTCATCGCCTCCGGCGTGGAAGAAGATGCCAAGAAGATCGGCGAAGAGTTCCACAGCCTGGAAAGCCGCATCGTCCGTGGCCGTGTGGTCCGTGGCGAGCCGCGCATCGATGGTCGCGATCCGGAGATGATCCGCGCCCTGTCCGTCGGCACCGGCATCCTGCCCCGTGCTCACGGCTCCGCCCTGTTCACCCGTGGTGAGACTCAGGCCATCGTGGTTGCGACCCTGGGTACCGAGCGTGACGCCCAGAACATTGACGAGCTGTCTGGCCACCGTGCTGACCGCTTCATGCTGCACTACAACTTCCCGCCGTACTGCGTCGGTGAAACCGGCATGATGGGCAGCCCCAAGCGTCGTGAAATCGGTCACGGTCGTCTGGCCAAGCGCGGCGTTGCTGCCGTGATGCCGAGCGCCGCCGAGTTCCCGTACGTGGTACGCGTGGTGTCTGAAATCACCGAATCCAACGGTTCCTCCTCCATGGCCTCCGTCTGTGGTTCCTCCCTGGCGCTGATGGACGCGGGTGTGCCGATCAAGGCCTCCGTTGCCGGTATCGCCATGGGTCTGGTGAAGGAAGAAGAAGGTTTCGTCGTGCTGTCCGACATCCTGGGTGACGAAGATCACCTTGGTGACATGGACTTCAAGGTGGCCGGTACTACCCAGGGTATCACCGCGCTGCAGATGGACATCAAGATCGAAGGCATCACCAAAGAGATCATGGAGATTGCCCTCAAGCAAGCTCGTGGCGCTCGCCTGCACATCCTGAAGGTCATGGACGAGGCCATCCAGGCTCCCCGTGCCGAAATCTCCGATTTCGCCCCGCGCATCCACACCATCAAGATCAATCCTGAGAAGATCAAGGATGTCATCGGCAAGGGCGGTTCCGTGATCCGCGCCCTGACCGAAGAGACCGGCACCAACATCGAGCTGGATGATGACGGTACTGTCCGCATCTCCGCCGTTGCCAACGAAGCCGCCATGGAAGCCATCCGTCGCATCGAGGCCATCACTGCCGAAATCGAAGTGAACCGCATCTATGAAGGCAAGGTTGTGCGTCTGGCCGATTTCGGCGCCTTCGTCAACATACTGCCGGGTAAAGACGGTCTGGTACACATCTCCCAGATCACCGATGCCCGCGTGCAGAACGTGGCCGACTTCCTAAAGATCGGTGATGTGGTGAAGGTGAAGGTACTGGAAGTGGACCGTCAAGGCCGCGTGCGTCTCTCCATCAAGGAAGCGAATGCACCGACCGAAACCGCCGCCCCGGTTGCCGACGTGGCCGTTGCCGCCGTTGAAGAGCCGGCTGCCGAATAAGGCTGCCGTACTGTGAAAAAGCCGACCTCAGGGTCGGCTTTTTTTATGCCAGCGGGTCGGCAACATTGTTTCTTATGGAGCCCTCTGTTACAACATTGGGCTCCCCGTGCGACGGGCAACAAGGAGCAGTATGATGTCGTGGGCCCTTATCAGGCAGTTTCCTCCGCTAGTCTGGATCGTCATCTTGGGCACCTTCATGGTGCGCACCACCTTCTTCATGGTATGGCCCTTTCTCTCCATCCTGCTTTACCGCGACTACGGTCTGTCGGCGACGCTGATCGGCCTCATCCTGGGGGCCACGGCGGCACTCTCCACCCTGGTCAGCTTCTATGGCGGCTGGCTGTCGGACAAGTGGGGGAGGCGCAACATACTGCTGTTCGGCTGCCTGGTGTCCGCCCTGAGCGTCGCCCTGCTCGGCCTCTCCCATCAGGTGATCTGGCTGGCGATCGGAGTGATCGGCAGCGGGCTCTCCTACGGGCTCATCGACTCCCCTGGCAAGGCGCTGATGGCCGACAGCCTGGCCGAGCCCAAGGCCCGCGAATTGGCACTGCACCTGCGTTACTTCTTGCTCAACCTGGGGGCGGCCATAGGTCCCCTGCTCGGGGTCAGTTACGGCCTGAGTGCACGGCAGGAGACCTTCCTGCTGCTCAGTGTCAGCTATCTGCTGCTCGGCTTCATCTTTTTCGTCGGTTTTCGACTGGCCGCCTGTCAGCCAAGCCATGCCGCCGGCCCGGGCATGCGCGCCGTGCTGCGGGTGCTCTGGCAAGACAGGGGCTTCCTGCTGCTGACGATGGCCAACATGCTGCTGATGCTGGTCTATGCCCAGTTCGAGTCACCGCTCATCCAGTATCTGACCCGGGCGGGGACCCCTGAGGTGGAGCGCCTCATCGGCTGGCTGGTGAGCACCAATGCGCTGACCATAGTGATCCTGCAGTTCCCGCTGCTGCACCTGACCACCAATTGGTCTATCAAGCGCCGACTGCAGCTCGGGGTCGCCTTCTTCCTCAGCGCCCAGCTGCAGTTCGCGCTCGGGGATACCGCCATCTGGTGGCACTGGATAGTGGCGGTGATCCTGCTGAGCATCGGCGAGTGCATCCTGTTCCCGCTGCTCAATGTGCTGATCGATCAGATGGCGCCGGAGCACCTCAAGGGCAGTTACTTTGGGGCGGCCTCCATGTCCGGGCTCGGGATCGCCATCGGCGCCCTGCTGGGGGGCTGGATCCTGGCCAATTGGGGGGGCAGCTGGCTCTATGGCTGCATGGCGCTACTCTGCCTGGCGATCCTGATGCTCTATGGCCTGAGTACCCGGACCTCACGCCCGGCGCTGGTCCGGGCCTAGCCCTGAGCCCTAGAAAGTCAGCACCTTGTCGGCCGACAGTGTCCACTGGGCCAGCAGGGGCAGGGTGCATACCTCTATGCCCTCGATGAGGGGAAGGGCAGTGATGCCCCGCGCGTCTGTGCAGCTCTTGCACAGCCGGATCTGGGTACCCTGTGCCAGCAGGATCTCCAGCATCTGGCGCAGGTTGTAACCCTCGGCGGGGGATTGGCCCGCCAGGGCGGCGCTGACCGCGTCTGACATCAGGAAGAGTTTCAGGTCGATGCCTTCCTGCTCGTTGAGGGCTATCCCCAGGCGCAGGGCATTGAACAGAGATTCGGTGCCGTAAGGGGCACCGTTGGCGATGATGACGATCTGTTGCTTCATGGGACTCTCCGGGTTGAAAGGGGCATTGTAGCGTCGCCTGCATGGCGGCGGCATGACCCAGTGCAAACTCTGTCGTAGCCCTTTCCCTGTGCCTTGACCTCGGGGTATGAGTCAGGTTTCATAGGCGGCCATCCAGTATGACAGAGCAAAGAGGTCGTTATGTGGAAGATCGCCGGAATAGGATTATTGCTGTTGGCCGGACAGGCCTATGGCAGTGAAAATGTCGGCTGCAAGGCCAGGCATCAGGCAGTGACTGAGCAGCTTGCCTTCGCCCGGGCGCACGATAACGCGCAGCAGGTGGCGGGTCTGGAGCAGGCCCTGCGCAACATCGAGACCCATTGCACAGATGCCGGGCTCATTAAGGAGCAGCAAGAGAAGGTTGCCAAGCAGAAGCAAGAGGTGGAGGAGCGTCTGGCGGATCTGCAGAGCGCCCGGGTTTCGGGCAAGCCGGACAAGATTGCCAAGAAGCAGGCCAAGCTGGAGGCATCTCAGGCCGAGCTGCTGGAGGCCCAACGCGAGCTTGAGGCGCTGCAGAGGCTGGTCAAGCCCTGAGTGGGCGGTAGCGCAATAGAAAAAGCCGGGCATGCCCGGCTTTTTCTATTTCTGGATGACCCGCAGGCCTTGCACTACTGCCTGTGCATCAGCACAAACTTGTCCATCAGCTGCTCTTCGGTCTCCACGTGAGCGGGATCCCGGAGGATGCAGTCCACAAGGTGCAGACGCTGATGCCGGTGTTACTGCCTGCGCATCAGCACAAACTTGTCCATCAGCTGCTCTTCGGTCTCCACATGAGCGGGATCCCGGAGGATGCAGTCCACAAGGTGCAGACGCTGATGCAAATTTTACTGCCTGTGCATCAGCACAAATTTGTCCATCAGCTGCTCTTCGGTCTCCACGTGAGCGGGATCCCAGATGATGCAGTCGATAGGGCAGACGCTGATGCAGGTGGGCTTCTCATAGTGGCCGACGCACTCGGTGCAGCGATCAGGATCTATCTCGTAGATCTTCTCCCCCAGGCTGATGGCCTGGTTCGGACACTCGGGATCGCACATGTCACAGTTGATGCACTTGTCGGTGATGAGCAGCGCCATCTCAGGCCGCCGAGTGGGGCTGACGGGTGTCCTGACGATCGCCCAGGTTGCGCAGCAGGATGCCGTAGTTGACGTCGATCTCTTTGGGGACGGGCACATAGACCACGTGGCCGTTGCCCGGCGCGGTATCGATGAGCTCCCCTTTACGGTTCTGCATCTGCTCCAGGTTGAAGCTGACGTTGCCCTGCGGCGTCATCAGCTCCAGGCTGTTGCCCACCAGGAACTTGTTCTTCACTTCCACTTCCACCATGTCGCCCTGGCGACCGGTGATCTCGCCGACGAACTGCTGGGTGTCGGAGACAGAGTAGCCGTAGTCGTAGTTCTGGTACTCGCTGTGGTTGTGGCGGCGCAGGAAGCCCTCGGTGTAGCCACGGTGGGCCAGGTTCTCGAGGGTGCCCATCAGGGTCGGATCGAACGGACGACCGGCGACCGCGTCGTCGATGGCCTTGCGATAGACCTGGGCTGTACGGGCGCAGTAGTAGAAGGACTTGGTGCGGCCTTCAATTTTCAGCGAATGTACGCCCATCTTGGTCAGGCGCTCCACGTGCTCGACGGCGCGCAGGTCCTTGGAGTTCATGATGTAGGTGCCGTGCTCGTCCTCGAACGCCGTCATGTATTCGCCGGGGCGGTTGGACTCTTCCAGCAGCACCAGCGCATCGCTCGGCTTGCCGAGCCCCAGGGTGTTGTCCGGGCGCACTGCTATGGGCTCCTGACGGTGGACTATCTGGCCCACGTCATCTTCCTTGCCCTCGTGCACCTTGTACTCCCAGCGGCAGGAGTTGGTGCAGGTGCCCTGGTTGGGGTCACGCTTGTTGATGTAACCGGAGAGCAGGCAGCGGCCGGAGTAGGCCATGCAGAGGGCGCCGTGGACGAAGACTTCCAGCTCCATCTCGGGCACCTGCATGCGGATCTCTTCGATCTCGTCCAGGGAGAGCTCGCGGGAGAGGATGGCGCGGGTCAGGCCCATCTGATGCCAAAACTTCACCGTGGCCCAGTTGACCGCGTTGGCCTGCACTGAGAGGTGGATGGGCATGTCCGGGAAGGCTTCGCGCATCATCATGATGAGACCGGGGTCTGACATGATGAGCGCATCCGGCTTCATGTCCACCACGGGGCGCATGTCGCGGATGAAGGTCTTGAGCTTGGAGTTGTGGGGCTGGATGTTGGCCACCACATAGAACTGCTTGCCCAGGGCATGGGCCTCGTTGATGCCGAGCTGCAGATTCTCGTGATCGAATTCGTTGTTGCGCACCCGCAGGCTGTAGCGCGGCTGGCCCGCATAGACGGCGTCGGCGCCATAGGCATAGGCGTAACGCATATTCTTGAGGGTCCCGGCGGGGGAGAGCAATTCTGGTCTGAACATGTTGGACTCTTTCTGTCTGATTGCAAATCAGGACGGCGCCACCTGATGGCGCCGTATAGGGTCATCGGCATGGTGCGACCGTACTCGACGCACGGCCACCCGATGAGGTACACCCAGAGTACGAGATGACTCGATACTCCTGATAAAAGGGGTGCGAGATTGTACTCGTGACCGCGCCATCATGCAATTTGGGGCTAGGGGGGCGGACCGGATGAATGTTCATTTTGTGGTCAGATTGGTGGTGCTAGGGTAGCAGGCAGCCGATACGGCCGATTGTTGGGGGGAGAATGGCTCTTTTCCGTGAAAAAGCCCCATCTCCAAGTTGAAATTTTGTCCGGCTCAGGAAAGAATGCGCGCTCGGTTATTGGCCTCGGGCGAGCGTGACTCGTGACAAGGGACAGACCGAGGATGAACCGGCTTCAGGCCAACAGGTACAGGAAACCATACAGGAATTTTATGAATCCCCTTCGCATTGCCGCTTCGGCCCTTTTTTGCACTCTGACCCTGGTCAGCCAGCAGGCCGCCGCCGTTGAATACGCGCTGCCCGCCGCCAACAGTCGCCTGATCGGTGAGAACCAGGAATACGTGGTGCCCGCAGACAACCGTCCGCTGGAGCAGATCGCCGCCGACTTCCAGCTGGGCCTGACCAACATCATGGAAGCGAACCCGGGGGTCGACCCCTATCTGCCGACGCCGGGCAGCAAGCTGACCATTCCGCATCAGCTGATCCTGCCGAATGCGCCGCGCGAGGGGATCGTCATCAACGTGGCCGAGATGCGCCTCTACTACTACCCGAAAGGCAAGAACGTGGTACAGGTATTGCCCATCGGCATCGGCCAGCTGGGGGTCAACACCCCGGAAAACTGGATCACCAAGGTGGAGCGCAAGCGCGCCAACCCGACCTGGACCCCGACCGAGAACATCCGTCGCCGCTACGCCGCCCAGGGCAAGACCCTGCCTGCGGTCTGGCCGGCCGGTCCGGACAACCCCATGGGCCTGCACGCCCTCTACATCGGCAACCTCTATGCCATCCACGGCACCAACGCCACCTTCGGCATCGGTCTGCGGGTGAGCAGCGGTTGCGTGCGTCTGCGCGCCGATGACATCAAGTATCTGTTCGACAACGTGCCGGTCGGTACCCGCGTCCAGTTCGTCAACCAGCCGGTCAAGACCACGGTCGAGCCGGATGGCGGTCGTTACATGGAAGTGCACGAGCCGCTGTCGCGCACCGAGGAGGAGTTCAACTCCACCGCCTCTGTGCCGCTCCCCATGACCCCGGCCACCACCCGCTTCATCGCCCACATGGACAGCGATTCCAACGTGGTCAAGCAGGTGCTGGAACAGCGTACCGGCATGCCGACCCGCCTCAACCCGGAAGCCTGATTGCCTCTGCGAGGTGCTTGGTAACAATAACGGCGACCCCAGGGTCGCCGTTATTGTTTGTCATGTTGCTCATGTTGCTCAAGCAGCGGGCGGGGCATAGAGGGCCAGCCAGTTGCCTTCGGTATCCTCGATAATCACCCGGGAGCCGTGGCCGCTGCCGATGGAATGCAGGGGTTCGAGCACCCGCCCGCCGAGTCGGGGGACTAACTGCTCCGCCTCCTGCAACCTGTCACCCAAGGATAGGTAGATGAGGGGACCGGCGCCACCGGGCTGGTGGTATTTGTCCATGGGGCCGAGACAGGCCGCCGCGTTGCTGCCATCGTAGCGCAGCATGGCAAAGCGCATTTCCTCCTCCTGTATGGGGGTGACCTGCACATCGAGCAGGGCCGAGTAGAAGTCCATGGCGCGATCCAGATCCCGTGTCGGAATGTCGGCCCAGACCAGGGTGTTGTCCATCTTCGTATTCTCCAGCATGTTCCGGCCGATGCGGTCGGTGGCTCTTTGAGGGTAGGAGTGGGCGATGAGGGGCGTCATCAATGAAAAAACGGCGCCTGATGGCGCCGCTTCTGGATGGGGAAGGGAAGTGCTTTTCCCGCTTGATACAGTCACTTGCCTGCGATGTTCAGCCCGCCAAAGCGGATCAGCGGCGCGTAGAATCCCTTGCCATCGTTGTGATGCAGGGTGTCACCGACCGCTTCCAGCTCCCCGAGCAGGCGGTAGAAGTTGCCCGCCACCGTGATGCCGCGCACCGGCTGGATGCGTACACAGTCCCGGCACAGGAAACCCGAGGCGCCGAAGGAGAAGTCGCCGCTCACCGCATCGGCACCGGAGTGCAGACCGTCCAGCTTGACCAGCTCCAGATAGTCGCCGCTCTGCACCTCGCCCTCGCTGTGAGGACCTGTGCCAAATACCAGATGGCGGGCGGTTACATCGAGGGCGCTGCGGGCACTGCGGGCCGCCGAGCCATTGCTCGCCACCCCGAAGTGGCGGGCGGTGGTGCTGTTGTGGAGCAGGGTTTTCAGCTCCCCCTCGCCAATCAGCAGCAGATCCGAAGTGGCTGCCCCCTCGCCATCGAACGCCTTGATGTTCATGCCGCCGGGCATATAGGCCCGGCTCTCCAGAGTGAGCCAGCGTGACGCCACGCTTTGCCCCACCTTGCTGCGCCAGGGGTTGATCCCCTGCTGGGCCCACTTGCCCGACAGCGCCCCCTGGAAGCAGCCAAACAGGCTGGCAAAGCAGTTGGTGCTGAAGAGAACACTGTAGCGACCGCTTGGTACCGCTTCACCGGGCAGCAGGCCATCGGCCACGGCGTAGATCTGTTCGATAAGGGTCTGGCTATCCAGCTCGTCGAAGTGGCGGCCATACTGCCCTTGCGAGTGCATCGACTGGCGACCATCCCGCTCCACCAGCGCCGAGGTATAGCAACCGACGCTGAATTCACTGTGCTGGCAAAGGCTGCCCAGGCTGTTGGCGAGCCAGAGGCGGCTCTCCCCCTCGAAGAAGCTGTTGTAGGGGGCACCGGTCACATCGGGTTGTGCCAGCATATCTGCCTCGAGGCGCAGGGCCAGGGCTATCTTCTCCTCCACCGGCGTGGTGTCGGGCTGGTGGATCTCGGCGCAGTCGGTGGTGATCCGGCTGCCCGCCACCGAGATGCGCTGATCCGCGTCTACCTTGGCGAAGCGGCTGGCATCGAGCGCATCCTGCAGCATGGCATCCAGCGCCTGCTCATCGAGGGATTCCGAGTAGGCGATGCCGACCCGGCCCTCCTTGATCAGGCGAATACCGAGCTGCTGACTGCTGGTGACCTTGTATTCACCAAGCTCCCCTTTGTCGGCCTTGAGGGAAAAGGCTTTCTCCTGATTGGCGATGACGTCCGCCTCGGCGCCCAGATCGGCGACCTTGTCCAGCAGGCGGGTGAGCAGGGTGTTCATATCGAGTGTGCTCATCAGGCGTTCCCTCCCACCAGGATATTGTCCACTTTCAGCGCCGGCTGGCCCACCGAGGTGGGGACCGAGCCCGAGACCGAGCCGCACATACCGGCGGCCAGCGCCAGATTGCGCCCTACCATGGAGATCTCCTTGAGCACCTGGGGGCCAGTGCCAATCAGGGTCGCCGATTTGAGGGGCCGGGTTATCTTGCCGTGCTCGATGAGATAGGCCTCCTGCACGTTGAAGTTGAACTCGCCTGTGCCCGGCTGCACCGAGCCGCCCCCCATCTTCTTGGCGTAGATGCCGTGCTCGACTGTGGCCAGCATCTCCTCCAGGCTGTGGTTGCCCGGCTCTATGTAGGTGTTGCGCATGCGGGAGGTGGGGGCGAACTTGTAGGACTCGCGTCTTCCCGAGCCGGTGCGGGCATGACCTGTCTTGATGGCGCCCATTCTGTCCACCAGGAAGCCGGTGAGCACGCCATCCTTGATGAGCTGGGTGTGCTGGGTTGCCATCCCTTCGTCATCGACGTTGATGGAGCCCCAGGCGTTGCTCTGCAAGCCCTCGTCTACGGCGCTGACAGCCGGATTGGCGATAAGCTGGCCCATCTTGTCGTGGAATACCGAGGCCTTCTTGGCCACCGACGTGGTCTCCAGCAGGTGGCCGCAGGCCTCGTGGAAGATGACGCCGCCAAAGCCGCTCTCCATGATGACCGGCAGGGTGCCGCTCGGGCAGGGGGCGGCGCCCAGTTTCACCAGCGCCTGCCGAGTGGCGGTGAGAGCCAGCTCCCGCGGATCTATGCGATCGGCATGCTCCCAGCCCATCAGGGCACCGGGGGCCTCGTAGCCCACGCTCTGCTCGCCCCCTTCCACCGCTATGGTCTGGGCCATGATGCGGTTGTAGTGGCGGCGATCTGCCACCTGAAGCCCTTCGCTGTTGAAGATCTCTACCTCCTGCTCCCAGCCCAGCACATTGCCGGAGAACTGGCTCACCTTGCTGCTCTCGGCGCGGGCCACGGCATCCATGGCGTGCAGGTAGGCGATCTTCTGCTCCAGCTGCTTGTCGGCCGAGAGCGGCAGGGCCACCGGGTTGCGGTCTGTGATGGGGGTGAAATCGAAGGCGGTGGCGGTGACCATGGGGTCACGTCTGTCCTTGGCCGCCAGCAGGCTGACGATGCGCAGCAGCTCCTCGCGGCTGGCCAGGTTGGTGTAGCCGTAGAGCACCTTGTGGCCGTAGCACAGGCGCACGCCTATGCCGAAATCGAGGCCACCGCTGATGTTCTCTATCTGGCTGGAGAGCAGGCTGAGCTGGCTGCGGCGCTTGCGCTCCACGAACAGTTCGGCGAAGTCGGCACCCAGCGCCAGGGCGTGATCGAGCACGTCGCGGGCGATGGCGGGGGCCAACAGAGAGAATGAGGTCATAGAATATCCTTTTCTGGTCTGTTTCCTGTTTGCTTCCGACACCCGTTCTGATTGTGTTATGGGGTGTCGATTGCATTGTTGCAGACCAGCACAAAAAAGTCGCCATAGCGTCATGCGATGATACCGATTGAGAAAATCGGTGCGATAACTGCGACCGGCAGCCAGTGTGGCTGGCTGCCGGCAGGGGAAATCAACGCCGTCTGTTGAGCTCCATCAAGGGTCTCTCAACTCACTGTTCGATGGGGGACCGGGTCTGGTCGTTGACGCTGACTGGCGCCGCCAAGCGGGCAACCCCCACCGCCGGGCTCACAACAGCTCGTGGATCTCGCTGAGGATCTGATCGACCCACTGCTCGATACGGGATTCGGTCTGGTCGTACTGGTTGGCGTCGTCGAGGGCCAGACCGACGAAGTGACGGCCATCGTCGATCAGCGCCTTGGAGGCATCGAACTCGTACCCTTCGTTGGGCCAGTAACCCACCAGCCTGACCCCCTTGGGCACCAGCTGATCGTGCAACAGGCCGAGGGCATCCTGATACCACTCGCCATACCCCAACTGATCGCCCATGCCGAACAGGGCGATGATGCGCCCTTCCAGAGGTACATCCTTGATGTCCTCCCAGTGGGATTCCCAGTCCTCCTGCAGCTCGCCGAAGTCCCAGGTGGAGATGCCGAGAATCAGGATGTCGTACTCCTGCATGCGGGCCAGGGGCACGTCCTTGATGTTGTGGAGATCAACCAGCTCGGGGCCAATGAGGGCACGGATCTTCTCGGCGGCCATCTCGGTGTAGCAGGTGGTTGAGCCGTAAAACAAACCTATCTTCATCGCTCTTCTCTTGATCGCAGTAGGCAAGGGGGGTCGGGCAACCATGGGGTCGGACCGCCCGAGTGAGGGCGCCAGTCTAGCAGATTGCCCCTCGCGCTTCACCGCCTGGTGTGCCTGCCCCTGGTGTATGCGCCGGCCTGGCAGGCTACAATGGGCCACCGTTTGCCCAAGACCAAGACCCCATGACCAAGCCTGCCCCTGCCGTGCACAACCATCCCCTGATCGAGCCCTTCCTCGATGCCCTCTGGCTGGAGCGGGGCCTGTCCGACAATACGGTCAGCTCCTATCGCACGGATCTGGAAAAGTTTGCCCTCTGGCTCGATGGGCAGGGCGGCTCCCTGCTGCTGGCGGGAATGGACGACATCCAGCACTATCTCGCCTGGCGGGTGAACAATCAGTTTGCGGCGAGCAGCACGGCCCGTTTCCTCTCGGCCCTGCGCCGCTTCTATCAGTATCTCAACCGGGAAAAATTGCGCAGCGATGATCCGACAGTGCTGCTGGAGGGGCCCAAGTTGCCCAAGAAGCTACCCTCGGATCTCAGCGAGGCCGAGGTGGATGCGTTGCTCACGGCGCCCCTGGTGGACGATCCGCTGGAGCTGCGGGACAAGGCGATGCTCGAGTTGCTCTATGCCACCGGGCTGCGGGTCTCCGAGCTGGTGGGGCTCACCGCCGAGCATGTCAGCCTGCGCCAGGGGTTGGTGCGGGTGGTGGGCAAGGGCAACAAGGAGCGGCTGGTGCCCATGGGGGAGGAGGCGGTCCACTGGCTGGAGCGCTACTACAGAGAGGCGCGCACCCTGCTGCTGGGGGGCACCAGCTCGGACGTGGTCTTCCCCTCCAAGCAGGCCAGGATGATGACCCGCCAGACCTTCTGGCATCGCATCAAGCTCTATGCCCAGCGGGCGGGGATCAGGGGGGAGCTATCCCCCCACACCCTGCGCCACGCCTTCGCCACCCATCTGCTCAATCACGGCGCCGATCTGCGGGTGGTGCAGATGCTGCTGGGGCACGCGGATCTCTCCACCACCCAGATTTACACCCATGTGGCCAACGAACGGCTCAAGGCGCTGCACGGCGAGCACCATCCCCGGGCCTGAGTCCGTGAGGCGGTCTCTTTGACCCCGTATCCCCCGCGCCCGGGCAAAGAAAGGGGGCGATGGTTCAACCGTCGCCCCCTGAATAGCCCAGTTTCCTGGCCTGTTTCACAACATCATCATTCCAGCGTTTGGATGGTGACCTCCACTTCTGCCTTGACCTCGTTGAGCTCGTCGTCCTTCAGGGTAACCACCAGAGGCTCAGGGTTGATCGCCTGCAGGTCGATGTTGCCAAGATCGGCGAGGCCGGGTTCGAGCTCCAGCACGAAGGCGCAATCATAGTGGCCGCCTGGCAGTATGGTCCCGCCCGTGGTGCAGAAGGCGAAGGGCCCGAAGCCGCCCTCATGGGTACTCACCCCGGGCTCATCGTAGAGGGTGAAGCTGCCCGGGATCCCGTTCCCATCCGCTACATCGACCCCCTTGAAGGTCAGGGCGGTGACGGTCAGGGTGTCTACTCCGTTGTTGCTGATGCGGACAAAGCCGGCGGCCTTGAGGGCAAAGAGCTTGCTGATGTCAGGTTTCTCATCGGTGAACATCACGGTGGCGTCATCGCTGTCGGTCACGGTCTGATTGTCCTCATCCTTGCCACTGATGGTCGCCGTGTTGGTGTGACTCTCACCAGCATTGCCCTGCAGATCCTTGGAGAGGGTGCAACTGGCCGACTCACCCGGGTTCAGCATGAAGCCGGACAGTGCCACGGCGGGCACGAGTGTGACGCCGTTCTTCTTGCTTACCTGGCACAGGCTGGTCAGATTGCCGAACACGTCATCATCCAGGTCATTGAAGGTGACCTTGTCCACGCCGCCGGCATCGACGGAGAAGGTGAAGGTATAGGCCACCGAGCGTTTCTCGTCGGAGTCACCCGTCTCGAGCACACTGATGGGCACGGCATCCTTTTGCAGCGTGATGGTCGATGCCACGTCATTGATGTTGACGGTGGCACTGTCATCTCCCGTTGCCTCATCCCCCTCGTTGTCCAGGGCCTTGGCGGTCACCTTGTTGGTGTGTACATCGCCAGCGTTGCCACCGACAAACTCGGTGAAGCTGCATTCGAAAGGTGAGCCCTTGAACAGGGCCACGCCGCTGCCCAGATCGCAGGTGCCCTGCCCGTCCAGATCGCCGAACTTGTCGTCCACCAGGCTGGTCAGGGTGAGCGGATCGTCGTGATCGC
Organism: Aeromonas sp. QDB31; assembly: GCF_027707605.1. Taxonomy (NCBI): domain Bacteria; kingdom Pseudomonadati; phylum Pseudomonadota; class Gammaproteobacteria; order Aeromonadales; family Aeromonadaceae; genus Aeromonas; species Aeromonas sp. QDB31. The sequence goes on from NZ_JAPCIX010000010.1 coordinate 72,217, forward strand.
CCGCGGTATTGGTGACCCTGACGGTGTAGGTCACATTGGCCCCCGGCTCCAGCACCTCGTCAACGGAGGGGGTCTTCTCAACCGCGATGGCTGGCGGGAGATTGGTGATCTCGACCATCTTGGCCGCGCTGCAGTTGTTGCCTGCAGACTGGAAGCCGGTCGGGCAGGTGCTGCCGTCACCGACCGTGCCGCCGTTCTTGTCCTTGAACAGGGCCACTATGTTGTCGACGTACTTCTCGGGACTCTGATCGTTGGGCAGATCGCGATCCTTGATATGCAGGGTGAATTCGCAGCTGTAGGTCGCGTTGGGCAATACCTCCTTCGTCGTCGAGCCTGCAGCGGGTTTCGCACAGGTGCTGCTGAGCAGATAGATGCCGTCCGCCGTTCCGACGCTTTCGGTGGCGCCCCAGAGATCCACGCTCTTGTCGTAGGAGCCATCTCCGCCCACATCGATCTCATCCTTCAGGCTGGCGATATACAGAGAGGCGGCACTCGAGTTGGTAAAGCTCAGGTTGTAGGTGAACACGCCACCCGGCTCGGGCAGGCTGGTCGGCTCGACCGTCTTGGTGATGGTGGGTGGCTCAGGCCTGATGAACACGTTGATGGCGAAGCTGTCACAGTTGCACTTGGACTTGGTGGCGGGCACGGCGCCGGGAGGCACTGTGCTCTCGCTGCAACTCAGGCTCTTCTGGATGTCCCAGGCCGCGCAATAGGTGAACAGGGCCTTGTTGGGGTCCGTGGGGCTGGGCTGACAGAGCATGGTGATGGGCTGGTTGAGGAGCGTGTATTGGTCGGTACCGTTGGCCTTGGTGATGTCGCCGCAAGTATCCAGGAAGTCCGTGGCTTTCAGTTTCGGCTCCAGATTCACATAGGCGACCTGGCCATTCTCCCCGGCGTCGCTCGCCTTGGGCAGTACCAGGCTGCAGTTTCTTGCCCCTCCTTGTACCACCTGCGGGCTCTGGGACGTTCTCGGCAGGTAGAAGGTGGTGTCATAACGCTCGCTGGCGTTGGTCTTGATGGTCACGTCTGCATTGAAGGTGAACACCTGGCCGTTGGTGCACTCCTGGTTCGGATTAACCGGCACTACTTTGGAGACCTCGATGTCCTTGGCCGTGCAGTTGAGGCTGCCGCCCGCGAGTGAGCCACCCTTGGCAATATAGGCGTCTGCCATACAGGCCTCTTGTTGCAGGCCCGGAAAGATGCCGGCCCAGGCCGGGGTGAGGCTGAGCCCCCCCAGCATGACGATCCCGAAAGGGACCGTCAGGGATTTGAGCAGGCGATTGCGCTGACTTGGTTTCATAGCATTTCCCTCTTCCTATCTTGTGGTTCTTGGTTCCATGTCACTCGGCTGCGACTGCCTGAACCGAGTGATGTCCCAGGCCCGGACGTGACCACGCAGAGGGCCGATCTCCTGCAAACGAGACTGGGGATCGGGCACAGCTCTGTGGGGTGGGCATCGATAGACAGCACCCCTGCAGCAAGGAACGCACCAAATAGATAAGTGTTTGAATAGAAAGAGATTAATGAGTTTTTCAGCATTGTTTACGAGCGTATGTCCATCAAGTTGTAACGATGACATGGGGTCGTCAGCGGGGGTGAGATGATAGGTGTATGATAAATAAAGATTTTTTAATTATTCCCTCTGTTACAGCGATGGAACAGAGGTGTACCGAATGCGGTTCCGTCAGCCGTTGCGATTGCGGGATGTCATGAGGGGCGTGGGCGAGTCGCCAAGGCGGCTCGGGTGATTGCAAGCAGGATGGCGCCCTTTGGACATGGCAGCCGGGAGCCCGAGTGTCGGGTTCCCGGCCTCTGTATCAAGGCTGAGACAACCCCATCCCCTTGACTGCCCTGCATCGGCTCCTGTCGAGGGGCTGGCGTGTTGCATGTGCGGTGCCGAGGTGGGAGGAGAGCGGTACAAAGTCAGGATGAATGTGGAGGGGAGCCAGGGGAGTGCTCTCTGGCTAAAAAGCGAGGGAGGCACAGGCCTCCCTCTTGCTACTGGTTTCTTGCTGGCATGCGCGCTGGCGACGTCCAGGGGACCCGTGCGCTTATTTACCCTGCTGGGACTTGAGCAGGTCGCGGATCTCGGTCAACAGCTCCTGATCCTTGGTGGGGCCGGCCGGGGTGGCGGCCTCTTCCTGCTTCTTCTTGAGGGTGTTGATGGCTTTGAGCCCCATGAAGATGGCGAAGGAGATGATCAGGAAGTCGATGATGGTCTGGATGAACTTGCCGTAGGCGATGACCACGGCCGGGATGTCGCCTTCGGCAGCTTTCAGGGTGACGGCGAGATCGCTGAAATCCACCCCCCCGAGGATCAGGCCGATGGGCGGCATGATGACGTCGCCCACGAAGGAGGAGACTATCTTGCCGAAGGCGGCACCTATGATGATACCGACCGCCATGTCGATGACATTGCCGCGGGCGGCAAAGGCCTTGAACTCTTGAATCAGACTCATTTTTCCCCCTAAAAATGGACGGCGTGAGGTCGGGCCCCACGTCGAATCTGGATAATAAAACATCAGTAAAACAGAGGGATGACCATGATCTATCCCGTCGTCCTGATTAGCTTGCGGGGCTCAAGCCCGATTGGCAACCTGTATGAATGAGAAATTTTTACATTCGGTGTTATTAACTCATCGATAACTAAGCAGGGCAATGCGATCGGAGAGCAGCTGTGCATGCTGTGGAGAGATGGTGGGGTCATCCTGGGCTCAGGAAGATTGCGATGCCTTGTCGGCGTCATGAAAGTCGGCGCCATGAAAAGGGCCATGGTCTTCACCATGGCCCTTGTGGTTTAACCCTGATCAAACCCTGTTACTGCCCTGGAGTGGGGCAATCTGGGCAAGTCGGACAGAGCGGGCAGGTAGCCGTTGCCATGTCGGTCGCGGTGCCAAAGCCCAGGGGCGCAGTCCCTGTGGCCGTGACCGTGTCGCTGAAGGAGATGGAGCCCGGGTTTTCCGACCCTGCACTACTCGGCGTGTAGGAGCCCGAATAGTCCTTGCAGTCCGCCGCGTTAAGCGTGCCGATGTTGTGCACATTGCCGCTGGGGTCGTCGGTGACGGTCACGCCGCTCAGGTTCAGCGGCGGTATGAGGCCCACCCCTGTGGTGTTGCAGACCTGGCCGCTGTAGTCGACCCTGATCACCAGCTGGCTACCCTCATCGATGACCTTGGTGCTGCAAGCCTTGGTGACGCTGATCCCGGGTTCTCGTTGGACCGTGGGGCAGGCTGCAGTGGCGGATGCGGTGATCGTCTGCAGCCCGCCATCGCTGGAGGCGGCCTTGACACTGACACCGTTGGTCGGCCCGTTACCGGCGGCGCCAAAGCTGCCGCTGTAATCTTCCATTCCCCCTTTGGGTATGGAATCGAAGTTCGCGACGATGAAGTCATCGCTGGTGTCTGCCGGGGTACCGTTATCATCGGTGACGACGACGTCATAGATGGTGCCAAAGCCTCCGTTGGTGACGACGCCCTCGAAATTGAAGGTGAAGCCGGTCTCGGTCTCGTTGAGGTCACCGCCGGTACAGACCTTGGTGATCTCGACCTTGCACAGTTCGAAGTTGTCCAGCACGAAGTCCTTCAATGCGGCCGTGAAGGAGCTGGAGGAGCGGGTCTCGGCCATGAAGCTGCTGAAGCAACCGTCACTGCCGCCGACGATCTGGCTAAGGTTGATCCCACCCTCGAAGAAGCTCTCGAAGGGGAAGGTACCCTGAGTACCGCTCTTGGGGGTGTAATCGCTCCACAGGCCGCCGACACCGTTCGCCAGGGTGCTGGCGGGCACGGGGACGTTACCCGTGTTGGTCAGGGCACAGGCGAGGTTGGCACCGCCCTGGCTGGCACAGACGACGTCGTTGGCACCCGAACCTTGCAGCTTGAGTCGCAGATTGGCGGCGGCACATTGTCCCGGCTGTGGGTTGTTGTTGGTCGCCTTGCTACAGGTCGGATCCCAGGTCACCACGGCCAGATAGGGTACCGCGTTGCTTGCCTGCGGGAAGTTGATGAGCACCAGGGTATCCCCCAGGGTGTGCTTGCCGCTGAACTTGCCGTTGGGCAGGGCGGTGACCTTCTGTTTGAAGAACCAGAACCCCATGAAGGCGTCGCCTACATTGGAGATCCTGTCGGCGCCGAAGTAGAGCAACAGGTCGCTATTTTCGTTGTATGCGGCGGCATAGGCGTGGGTCAGGTCATCCTTGTCGGGCACCGAACCATCGCTCCAGCTCCATTTATCGATATCCAGTATGTCTTTATCCCCTCCGCCAAAGATGCTCCTTGGGGCGGTGTCCTGGATGATGCCGGTGAACTTGGTGGCCCCTCCGGTGTCGGGTGGGGTATCCCAGTCATCACTCATGACTGCACCTGTGTCGATGTTGTCCTGCGGGTTGGCATCCAGCTCGAACGGTGACTCCGCCGTGGCGGCCAGTACCGGCGCACAGAGCGTCAGCAGCAAGGTCAGGGCCGTGAGACCGTGCTGCCAACAGCGTGGCCAGAGAGGTATTGCTCGGGTATCCATGTTGCATTCCTTCTGCTTGTTGTTGTCCATGTCGTCCGGTTCTACTTGCACAGCCGGAGGCGCTGCATGAATGCAGACTTCGTTCCATATGGATAAAGCATTGAAAATGAATGAAAAAATATTTTTGTCGATGAGATGGAGTGACGGCGTTGTTAACCGAAGGAGACAGAGATTGATGAATTATCGGTGTCTGAGCAGGCTTCCCATTGAAAGGGGGCTTTTTGGCACTGTTCCCGAGGCGAAACAAAGGGGGTATACCAGTTGCCTTGCTGGACTGGCAAAGCAACGCCATTATGTTGTTAAGATATTGTTTTAATTTATTTTGTTGTCTTTTTGGGGCCTGTTCGAGTTCGTTTTTATCCTTGTTTCAGAAGTGGCACATGTAGGCCATCTATCCAATACTTTGCACATTGTTTGGCCGCAGAGTTGTGGAGTGTTGTTGATGGAGATTCGTACACTACTGTGTGTCAACACGAGCGAGGTGTGGCGCCCTCCGTCACATGCATCTTCACTGGGGTGGCGTTTTTGTTCGGCCTCATCGCCTCAGGAAGCTTTCAGCTACTACGCACAACAGGCGCCCAGAGTCGGTCTGGTGCTGTTGAGCGAAGATGCCGCCGAGGCGGTGGAGACCCTGTTTCGTCAGACATGCAGCACCATGATCTGGGTCGCACTCGCTCCCCCTCATCTGCTGGCCCTGCCCAGGGTGCAAGAGCTGCTCCTGAACTACTGTTTCGACTATCACAGCCTGCCGGTAGAGGATGATCGTCTGCTCGCCGTGCTGGGGCATGCGTTTGGCATCGCCTGCTTGAGGAGGGGGGCTCATCGCCCCTGCGATCGTGGCAAGGAGGAGGGGGGAATTATCGGTACCAGCCCCGTCATGCGGCAGATGATGAATCGGGTCGAGCGACTGGCGAAGGCTGATTCGTCGGTGATATTGCAAGGGGAGAGCGGCACGGGCAAAGAGCTGGTTGCCCGGCTGATCCATCGGCACTCCCAGCGGGCGGATGGCCCCTTCGTTGCCGTCAACTGCGGCGCCATTCCACCCACCTTGATCCAGTCAGAACTGTTTGGCCATGAAAAGGGCGCTTTCACCGATGCCTGGCGCCGTCACATTGGCTGTGTGGAGCGGGCCCATCACGGTGTCCTGTTTCTCGATGAGATAGGGGATCTCCCGTTGCCGATGCAGGTCAATCTGCTGAGATTCTTGCAGGAACGCACCATAGTGAGAGTCGGTGGCGTTGAGCCTATCGAGGTGGATATCCGGGTGATAGCCGCGACAAACAGGGTGCTGGATCAGGAGATGGCGCAGGGCAATTTTCGTTCCGATCTCTTCTACCGTCTCTGTGTGCTGGACTTGGCACTACCTCCCCTGCGTGAACGGGGGGAGGATATCATCTTGCTTGCCCAGTATTTCCTGAACAAGCTGGGTAATACCTTGAATCCCAAGGTGAATGGTTTCACTGCCAGCGCCATGCACCAGATGATGAAGTATCACTGGCCTGGCAATGTGCGGGAGCTCAAGAACCGGTTGGAGCGAGCGCTGGTCCTGTGTGAAGGGTGCCGCATCGATCACCAGGATCTGGGGCTGGCGTTGCCGCTGGTAGAGGGTGCCATTCGACCTCTAAATCTGGTCAGGGCCGAGGCGGAATGCGAGGCCGTGCGCCGGGCTTTGGTGCTCTGTGGCAACAATGTGACCGAGGCCGCCCGGCATCTCGGGATCTCCAGGCTCACCCTCTACCGGGTGCTGGAGCGTTCTGCACCTCCTCCTCCTCCCGAGGCCCTGATTTCCTAGCGTCTCTCCCAAGCTGACCTGCCGCTGTTCTCTGCTCGCCTGAGGCGTGTATCATACCGCCCTGCCATCGTCTCACCGTATTAGAAGACAGGATTGACACCATGCCCCTGCAAATCCGTCGTCGTCCCCGAGTGGATGACGCTCACCTGCCAGATACCCTGCACCCCCTGCTTCGCCAAATCTTCGCCAGCCGTGGGGTGGAGGATCCCGCCCTGCTTGAGCGCAGCGCCAGTCAGCTGCTGCCGCCCCAGCGCCTGTTCGGCATGGAGCAGGCGGTGCCCCTGCTGGCGGATGCCCTGACGGCGCAGCAGCGCATCCTCATCGTCGGCGACTTCGACTGCGACGGCGCCACCAGCTCGGCCCTGTGCGTATTGGCCCTGCGGGCCATGGGGGGTCATCACATCGATTTTCTGGTGCCCAACCGCTTCGAGTTCGGCTATGGCCTCACCCCCGAGATCGTCGAGCTGGCGGTGGCCCGCGGCGCCGAGTTCCTCATCACGGTGGACAACGGCATCTCCAGCATTGCCGGGGTGGCGGCGGCCAAGGCGGCCGGGATGCGGGTACTGGTTACCGATCACCACTTGCCAGGCCAGGAGCTGCCTGACGCCGATGCGATAGTGAACCCCAACCAGCATGGTTGCGACTTCCCCTCCAAGTCCCTGGCCGGGGTGGGAGTGGCCTTCTATCTGATGGCGGCCCTCAATACCCATCTGCGCCAGAGCGGCTGGTACGAGCGCCAGGGTATTCGCGCCCCCAATGTGGCGGATTATCTGGATCTGGTGGCACTTGGCACCGTCGCCGACGTGGTAGCGCTGGATGGCAACAACCGCATCCTGGTGCATCAGGGGCTGCAGCGGATCCGGGCCGGTCGCTGCCGTCCCGGCATCCAGGCGCTGGTGGACGTATCGGGCCGCGACGGTCGCCGGCTGTGTGCCGCCGATCTCGGCTTTGCACTGGGGCCGCGCCTCAACGCGGTGGGCCGGCTCGATGACATGTCCCTCGGGGTCGCCTGTCTGCTGAGCGATGATCTCAATCTGGCGCGCCAGCTCGCTTCCGAAATGGACAGCCTCAATCAGGAGCGCAAGGAGATCGAACAGGGGATGCAGCAGGAGGCCCTCGCCACCCTGGAACAGATCCGTTTTCGCGATGGTGAAGTCCCCTCCGGCATCGTGCTGCACAAAGACGAGTGGCATCAGGGAGTAGTGGGGCTGGTGGCCTCCAAGGTGAAGGAGAAGTACTACAGACCCGTGATTGCCTTTGCCGAGAGCAGCGACACCGAGCTCAAGGGTTCGGGTCGCTCCATTCCCGGGGTACACCTGCGCGATGCCCTCGAGTTGCTCGACACCCGCCATCCAGGTCTGATGGGCAAGTTTGGCGGCCACGCCATGGCGGCGGGGCTGACCCTGCCCAAGGCCAATATCGAGGCCTTCGGCCGGGCCTTCGAGACGGTCATCAGCGAGCTGGTGACCCCGGAGCTGCTGACCGGGGTGCTGCTCACCGATGGCGAGCTGCTGCCCGATGAACTGAGTCTGGAGTTGGCGGAGCTTATTCGCGCCTCCGGCCCCTGGGGTCAGGCCTTCCCCGAGCCGCTGTTCGACGGCGAGTTTGTGCTGGTGCAGCAGCGGCTGGTGGGGGAGAAACACCTCAAGATGATGCTGACCACCGATTCCGGCCATGCGGTGGATGCCATCGCCTTCGGGGTCGATCTCAAGCGTTGGCCGGACGCCTCGGTGAAGCGGGTGCGGCTGGTCTACCGGCTCGACGTCAACGAGTGGCGCGGCAACCGCAGCGTCCAGCTGCTGGTGGAGCATCTGGAAGCCGCCGGGCTCTAGTGGGCAGGCATCATGTCCGGCAGCCAAAACGGTCATCCTGGGGTGGCCGTTTTTGTTGCAAGAGCGGCTATGCCCTCACTGAATGGGGCTCAGGGGGCGAGGAAGGGAGTCCGTTCCTAGCTGTTTTCATTGAGGTGTAAAATGCTCATTTTGTGGATAAAACAGGTCTGTTTGTATTGAATTTAGCTAGCTAACGGATGCCAAAATTCAATAAAAAGAGCAATCGTGATATATTAACCCTCGCCTAACCCCTGGCTTTTTCAAGGAGTCTGTGCCCTTGCCACCCCCTGGCCGACAATTGCGCTGGCCGATGGCGTTCGCCGTCGCCTGCCTGCTGTGGCTTGCCGCTTCTGCCGCGGCAGGGCTCGGTGCGCCCGCGCTGTCGACCCAGGGGACATCGACATCCTCGATGCAACTGCACGAGCCCCCTGCGCCGGGGTTGGCCGACAGCGTCAGCCTGCCGCCTGCCTCCCAGTGGCGGCTCAGCTTCGAGCAGGGGCGGCGGCTGGAAGGGACCAGGGGCCCGGATCTCTACCAGATGTTGCTGGCCTGGTTCCAGCACGAGATCCTCGGCCTGCTCTGCGGCCTGCTGTTCTTCCTGCCCCTCATCTATCTCAGACAGTGGCCGGGTTGCTTGGGTCATCTGCACCAGCGGCAACTGCTCTGCCATCACCTGCAATTTCGCTTCTGCCACGGCGACTAGTGTCCTTCCCCTCGCCGGGCGCACGCCTTCTCTGTCACTGATCCCTTTTTGTTGATCCACCGATCCCTGTCGTCTGCGATCGCGCCCGTGCTGACTGTCATCCCGTTCCTGCCGCTGGCCCCTGGTCAGGGGCGAACATTCTCTTTGCACAATCAAGTGGTGAGCCGGATTCATGGACTATTACGTCAATTTGTTTATTCAGTCGATCTTTGTGGAAAACCTGGCCCTGGCCTTCTTTCTCGGCATGTGTACCTTCCTCGCGGTGTCGAAGAACATCAACACCGCCTTCGGCCTTGGCATGACGGTGCTGGTGGTCATGGTGATCGCCATTCCCCTCAACAACCTGATCTACCGCCATATCCTGCGCCCTGACAGCACCTTCCTCGGGGAGTTTGACCTGAGCTTTCTCGATTTCATCATCTACATAGGGGTGCTGGCGGCCCTGGTGCAGGTGATGGAGATGGTGCTGGACAAGCATTTCCCGGCGCTCCATCAGGCCCTGGGGATCTACCTGCCGCTGTTGACGGTGCACTGCGCCATCTTCGGCGGCGTCATCTTCATGGCCCAGCGGGATTACGACTTCATCGAATCCCTGGTCTATGGGGCTGGCTCCGGGCTCGGCTGGCTGCTGGCCATCGTCGCCATCGCCGGCCTGCGCCAGAAGATGAAGTACTCGGACGTGCCAGAGGGATTGAGGGGCATCGGCATCACCTTCATAGTGGCTGGGCTGATGTCGCTGGGCTTCATGTCGTTTTCCGGGATCTCGCTGTGAGCGTCGGCTCGCCATGGCATGAGGAAAGAGGGTCGATGACGAGAGCCATCAACCCAGCGTCTTGGCCATGTTGTAGCCCGTGATGTGAAAACCGATCTCTTCGTAGAGTGCCCTGGCTCTGGGATTGTCATGGGCGACCCTCAGCTTGATCTGACTGACGCCAAGGCACTTCAACTCGGCCTCCAGCACCGCCATGGCGGCCTTGCCATATCCCAGGCCACGATGGGCCGGGAGTGTGTAGAAGTCATAGATAAAGGTGGTGTGGGCGGCGCTGTCGACACAGTGCCAGAGATAGCCGGCGATGGCCGCCGTCGGCGCGACTTCATTCCCCGTATTGCCACTCACAGTGTCACTCACAGGGAGGATGCAGAGCAGGCTCTGGCCCGGTGTGGCGGCCCCTTGGGGCAGGTGTTGCAGCAAGGAAGCCTCGGCTTGATGGCGGGCATCGGCCAGGGTCAGCCCGTGATTGCTGGCGAGATCCTGGGCGTAGTCGTCGATGAAGTAGTCGCGATAGGCGGGGAAAGCCGCCTCATCCATGGGGATCAGACGAACGATAGGGGTTGGCATCTGAGTGTCACTCAAGGAAAGGGAGTCGCCACCTTAACCCCGGCGCCGGGAATTAGCCATGGGGTTGGCCGGGCGTGTCGAGTCCGACATGTTCAACAAGAAGAGCGCCCTTGGGCGCTCTTCTTTTAGCAGGAGAGGTTATTTGACCCCTCTTTCGGGCGAGATCATTTGACCTCTTCGCCCTTGGCTTGCAGATCCGCATGGTAGGAGGAGCGCACGAAGGGGCCGCAGGCGGCGTGGCTGAAGCCGAGATCCATGGCGACGTCCTTCAGCTCGTCGAACTCTGCGGGCGGCACGTAGCGCTTCACCGGTAGGTGGTGACGGCTCGGCTGCAGATACTGACCCAGGGTCAGCATGTTGACGCCGTGCTCGCGCAGGTCCTTGAGCACCTGGACGATCTCCTCGTTGGTCTCGCCAAGGCCCATCATGACACCGGACTTGGTCGGCACATGGGGGTGCATCTCCTTGATGCGGCGCAGCAGCTCCAAAGACCACTTGTAGTCGGCACCCGGGCGGGCAACCCGGTACATGCGCGGGGCGGTTTCCAGGTTGTGGTTGAACACATCCGGCGGCGTCTCGCGGAACACCCCCAGCGCCTGCTCCATGCGGCCGCGGAAGTCCGGGGTCAGGATCTCGATGCGGGTCTGGGGGCTGTGCTCGCGGATCTGCTTGATGCAGTCGGCGAAGTGCTGGGCACCGCCGTCACGCAGATCGTCGCGGTCCACCGAGGTGATGACCACGTATTTCAGCCCCATCTCCTTGATGGTGAGTGCCAGCTTCTTCGGCTCCTCGGGATCCAGCGCCAGCGGGCGGCCGTGAGCCACGTCGCAGAAGGGGCAGCGGCGGGTGCAGATGGCGCCCATGATCATGAAGGTGGCGGTGCCGTGGTTGAAGCACTCCGCCAGGTTGGGGCAGGAGGCCTCTTCACACACCGAGTGCAGCTTGTTCTTGCGCAGGGTGCTCTTGATGTGCTCGATCTTCTGGCTCGACGGTGGCAGCTTGATCCGCATCCAGTCAGGCTTGCGCAGCACTTCCTCGTTGGGATCCGGCATAAATTTCACCGGGATCAGGGCCATCTTGTCGCCATCGCGCAGCTTGACGCCCGGCTCCATACGAACGGGTTTGCTCATGATTCACTCTCGGTGTTTGTTATTGTCTGATTGATAGCCACCAGGGTCCTGTCGGGGCCCTCATGACCACGCAGCATGGGCTTGTTCATGCTGCCTCTTCGGTATTCGTGATCGTCTCATAGCCAATCAGGCTGGCCAGCTCCATCACCAGGATGGATTGCGCCTCGGCCACGCTCTGTGGGCCGCCCAGGGCGCTGGTCTGGGTCATGGCCATGCCCGCATAGCCACACGGATTGATGCGCAGGAAGGGGGTCATGTCCATGTTGACGTTCAGCGCCAGCCCGTGGAAGGAGCAGCCCTTGCGGATTCGCAGGCCCAGGGAGGCGAGTTTGGCCTCCATGCCCAGATCGTTCTTCACGTAGACGCCGGGGGCATCGGCCTTGGCATAGGCCTCAATACCGCTCTTCGCCAGGGTATTGATGATGGCGGTTTCCAGGCAGGTCACCAGTTCGCGCACAGAGAGCTTGCTGCGGCGCACGTCCACCAGCACGTAGAGCACCAGCTGGCCGGGACCGTGATAGGTCACCTGGCCGCCGCGATCGCTCTGCACCACCGGAATGTCACCGGGGGCGAGCAGATGCTCGGCCTTGCCAGCCTGGCCCTGGGTGTAGACGGGGTCGTGCTCCACCACCCAGAACTCGTCCGGGGTATCGCTGGTGCGGTTGTCGGTGAAGGCCTTCATGGCGTCCCACACCGGCTGGTAGGGGCGACGGCCCAACTGTCTGACTAACAGCCGTGGCTGGGCGGGGATCTGTGATGACATCTTTCCTCACTGACGGCGCTTGCGTCGGCAAAACAGAATGGCAAATAATCGCTCGCCCCGATGGCGGGGCGAGAGAGGCGACTCACAGGACGTAGCGAACCAGCTCGATCTTGCCGAGTGCGGTGTACATGGCTTCGATGTGCTCCTTGCTCTGGGCGGTGACCGTCACTCGTACCGAGTGATAGTTGCCCTTGGTGCTGGGCTGAACGGTCGGGCTATAAGTGCCTGGGGCGTGTTGCTGCAGCACTTCAACCACTTGATCCGGCAGGGCGGGATCGGCCACGCCAAGCACCTTGAACGGGAACTTGCAGGGGAACTCCAGCAGCTCATCAAACTTGGTATTCATCTCACTCACCTTTAGTGTCGTCATCAAACGACGTCATCTTGCATCTTGTTTGGCCGAGGGGCTCGGGCCGCCAGTCGCGTCAACCATGGGCACGGTTCCACGTTATATGGGCATTGCCCGGCACGGGATCAAGGCCCGCCAGGTCGACAAGACGTGGGAATGCTGCTTTTTACCACAAATGGAGCGTCGGCGGAACCTGCAGATTGCAGGGTTATTCACTGCAATTGCACGGTAAAGACAGCAGCGGCGCCTGTTGGCGCCGCTGTTTGGTGATGATAATAGGCCTTGCTTATTTGAACCAGCTGGATACCAGCATCACCAGGTAATCCCACAGACGGCTCATCAGGCCACCTTCCTGCACCTCTTCCAGGGCGACCAGCGGAACCTGCTTGATCTCCTTGTCACCCTGCTTCAGGAACACGGTACCGACACGTTGACCCTTGGCCAGCGGTGCCTTCAGTTCGCTCTCGAGCTGGAAGTCTGCCTTCAGGTTGTTGCCCTGACCACGGGTGACCAGCACGGAGACATCCTGATCGACGCCCAGCTTCACCTCGGACTTGTCGCCCATCCAGATCTTCTGGGTGACCAGCTCGGTACCCGCCTTGTAGGGGGTCAGGCTCTGGAAGAAGCGGAAACCGTAGGTGAGCAGCTTCTTGCTCTCGGCGGCGCGGGAACCTTCGCTGCTGGCGCCCAGCACCACGGCGATCAGGCGCATGCCCTCGTTGTTGGTTGCGGAGGAGACCAGGTTGTAGCCGACCTGGCTGACGTGGCCGGTCTTGATGCCATCCACTTGCAGGGACTGATCCCACAGCAGGCGGTTACGGTTGTGCTGGGTGATGCCGTTGAACACGAACGACTTCTGGGAGTAGATCTTGTACTCCTCCGGCAGGTCGCGGATCAGCGCCTGACCCAGACGGGCCATGTCATGGGCGGTACTGTAGTGACCCTCCGCATCCAGACCGTGGGGGTTCATGAAGTGACTGTCGTTCATGCCGAGCTTGGCGGCCCAGGAGTTCATCAGGCTGGCGAAGGAGTCGGTGCTGCCCGCCAGGTGTTCGGCCATGGCGACGCAGGCGTCGTTGCCGGACTGGATGATGATGCCCTTGTTGAGATCATCGACCGAGACCTGTTTGCCCACCTCGATGAACATCTTGGAGGAGTCGGAGTAGTTCTTGGACCAGGCGTTCTGGCTGATGGTCACCATGTCGGTGCGCTTGATGTTCCCCTTCAGCAGCTCCTGGCCGATGATGTAGGAGGTCATCATCTTGGTCAGGCTGGCGGGGGGCAGACGCTCTTCGGCGTTCTGCTCGGCGAGCACCTGACCGGAGTAGTAGTCGATCAGAATATGGGCCTTGGCGGAGATCTCCGGCGCGGCAGGCACCACCATGGGGGCGCTGTTCAGGGTGGGGACCGGCTGGGCAGTCGGCAGAGCCGAATCCGGCGTCGGTACCGGCTGGTTGGCCTGGGCGGTCGCGCTTAGCAGGGAGGCCAGAATAACGGAACGGGCAAATTTGGACATCTTGAAATTCCTGGTGCCTGGATGGGGATTACCCAAGTTGAAAAAAAGCGGGCTCCACTATACCAGATGTGCCGGTCGGTCATAGTCCGGCGTGCCATCTGGTCTGGTTTTTTATCCATCGATTGTCGACGTCACGCCGGGAAACGACGTGACGCCGAGGGAAAGTGACGGTTCACTCTGTCGACCCTGTCATCAGGGAACGATGAAAGCCTGTTCCAGCCCCCCCTGCCGGATCTGCTCCAGCAGACTGGCCTGTTGATCGGCGGCGACCGGTCCCAGCAAGACCCGGAAAATGGCGCCGTATGCCACCACCTGGTAGGGCACGCCATAGCGCTGGGTCATCACCTTGCCCATGGCCTCGGCTCTGGGCTGGGAGCCGCTGGCCAGCACCTGGATCATCTTGCCCTGGCCGGTTGCGGCCTTGGGTGTGGAGAGGGTGGTGGTCGCCGTGGCGGCCGCAGCGGGAGCAGCCTTGGCCGGGGCGACTGCGGTCGCAGCCGCTGGCTGGGCTTCACCCAGGAAGGCGGCCTCCTGGGCTGCCGGTTGCATGGGTTGCATCGGCGTCATGGGCACCATCTCGACCATCTGATCCGGCTGATCGGTAATGAGTTCCAGCCGCACCCGGGCCTCGCCGCCATCGACCATCTCCAGCTGTGTGGCTGCAGCCTGGGAGAGATCGATCAGGCGTTCGCTGCCGAAGGGACCGCGATCGTTGACTCGCACTATGGTCTCCAGCCCGTTGTCCAGGTTGGTGACCCGCACATAGCTCGGCAGTGGCAGGTTGCGGTGGGCGGCGCTGAACAGGGTGCTGTCCTGCACGTCGCCGTTGGCGGTCTTGTTGCCATCGAGATCCTGAGACAGCCAGCTGGCGGTGCCCTCCTCGCTGTAGTGCTTGATGTCGCGCCACACCTCGAATTTCTGCTTGCCGATCCAGTAGTCACGGTTGCCGCTCTCGCTCAGGGGCTCTGGGCGCGGGATGGCGCCGGTCGCCTGCGGGATCTCGATCACCTGGGGTTTTTCCTGCGGGATGGGTTCGGGCGGCAGCGGCTGTGGCTCCGGCTGGCTGCTACAGGCGGCCAGCAACAAGGTCAGGCTGAGGGGGAGAAGTCTGTGGCTGTAATGCATAAGCGTCCTGGATGGCTTGACTGAGTTGATGCACCGCCATCGCATAGAGGGGGCTGCGGTTATAGCGGGTGATCACATAAAAATTGTGGCGCGCGACCCAGTATTCGGGCCCGTCTGCCTGTTCCAATGCCAGCAGTTTGACCGGCGTGTCCGGTGCCAGCGGGGCGGCGAGCTCGATCCCGGCGGCGGCCAGCTCGGCCCACTGCTGCTTGAGCTCGGGCTCTGGCCTCAGCAGGGTACCCACAGGCGCCAATCCAATCAAGGCGGGCTCCACGACGGATTCCCCCCAGCGCCAGCGGTGCTCGGCGAAGTAGTTGGCCACGCTGCCGATGGCATCTGCCGGGTTGGCAAACAAATCCCGCTTGCCATCCCCGTCAAAATCGACGGCGTAGTGACGGTAACTGGAGGGCATGAACTGCCCCATGCCCATGGCGCCCGCGTAGGAGCCCTTCAGGCGGGTGAGTGGCCACTTCTCCTCCCGGGCAAGCAGCACCAGCTGGGCGAACTCCTTGGCGAAGAACTCCTCGCGCGCGGGGTAGTGGAACCCCAGGGTGTAGAGGCTGTCGAGCACGGAATGGCGACCCATCTGGCGACCGTAGAAGGTCTCTATGCCGATGATGGCGACGATGAGGGAAGCGGGCACCCGGTAGTGCTGCTCGGCCCTGGTCAGGGTGACGGCGTGGCGTTGCCAGAAGCCGACCCCGTTCCTGATCCGCTCCGGGGTGACGAATAGCGGCCGGTAGCGATGCCAGGGCTTGGCCTCCCAGGGGCGGGTTATGGTGTCGAGCACTTCCTGGCGCAGTTGGGCCTTTGCGGTGGCTGCCTGCAACTCGGCAAGCGGCACCGAGTGCTGCAGGGCGAGCCGCTCCAGCTGCGGTGGCTCGGGGGCCGCACCGGCCGTCAGTGACACGGCCGTCAGCAACCAGCAGGCCAGCCCCCGCCACCCCAGACTCATCAGGCAAGCAGCCTTCTGTGGGTCTGGATGGACATCAGGATGCCGAAGCCCGCCATCAGGGTCACCATGGAGGTGCCGCCATAGCTCACCAGGGGCAGGGGGACCCCCACCACAGGAAGGATGCCGCTCACCATGCCCATGTTGACGAACACATAGACGAAGAAGGTGAGGGTCAGGGCGCCGCCGAGCAGGCGCTCGAAGCTGTTCTGGGCCTGCATGGAGATGAACAGGCAGCGGCTGATGATGTAGAGGTAGATCACCAGCAGCAGGGCCACGCCCACCAGGCCGAACTCCTCGCTGAACACCGCGAAGATGAAATCGGTGTGGCGCTCCGGCAAAAATTCCAGCTGGGACTGGGTGCCCTGCAGCCACCCCTTGCCGAACACGCCGCCTGAGCCGATGGCTATCTTGGACTGGATGATGTGGTAGCCGCGCCCGAGGGGATCTTTCTCCGGGTCCAGCAGCATCAGTACCCGCTGGCGCTGGTAGTCGTGCATCAGGAAGAACCAGAGCACCGGCATAAAGGCGGCGATGAGCAGCACAGCCAGACCAATGAGCCACCAGCTGATCCCCGCCAGGAAGATCACGAAGAAACCGGAGGCCGCCACCAGGATGGAGGTGCCCAGGTCGGGCTGGGCCGCGATCAGCAGGGTAGGCAGCAGCACCATCACCAGCGCGATCAGCACATGGCTGAACTTGGGGGGCAGGGAGTGCCGGCTGAGCCAGGCGGCCACCATGATGGGCATGGAGAGCTTCATCACCTCGGAGGGCTGGAACTTCATGAAGCCGAGATCCAGCCAGCGTTGTGCCCCCTTGCCGATGTGACCGAACACGTCCACCGCGATGAGCAGCAGCACCACCAGGGTGAACAGGGGCACGGACCAGCGCGCATAGAGGGAGGGGGGCAGCTGGGCCAGGCCTATCATCAGGCCGAAGGCAAGGCCGCCGCGCACCAGCTGGCGCACGATGGAGTCCATATCCTGACCGGAGGCGGAGTAGAGCACCACCATGGAGAGGGTCATCAGCGCCAGCAGGCCGAGCAGCAACGGCAGGTCGATGTGCAGTCGGTACCAGAGGCTCTGTTGGCGGGCGGAGTTACTCATGATGGGAGAAGCCCTCGTGCTGCATGGATGGCCTGGGGAGGCAAGATGCCTTGCAGGCGTGCGGAGTTACTCATTGGGAACGGCCTCGCTCTGATCCGGGCTGGGGGTGGACGGCTTGCTGGGGGCGGGGGGCAGCTGTGGCTCCGGCGGCAGCAGGTAGGCATCCAGCATGTGGCGGGCGACCGGCGCCCCCATGGCACTGCCGCCACCGGCGTTTTCCAGCACCAGGGCGACCACGGCCTTGGGGGCCTCGAACGGCGCGAAGGCGACGAACAGGGCGTTGTCGCGGTGCTCCACCTTGGTGGTAGCCGCGTTGTAGACCTGGTTCTCTTTCAGGCCCACCACCTGTGCGGTACCGGATTTGCCCGCCGCCTTGTAGGGGGTATTGGCAAAGGCGCGGCGGCCGGTGCCCTCGTGACCGTTGATGACGCGCCACATGCCGTCCTTGGCCACCTGCCAGTAGGTGTCGCTCTTGGCGGCGATGGCCACGTTCGGGTTGATGGGGGCATTGACCACGCCATCCGCCGAGGCAGTGCTCTTGAGCAGGTGCGGCGTCACGTCGTGACCGTTCTGGGTCAGGATGCTGATCGCCTTGGCGAGCTGGATGGGCGTGGAGCTCCAGTAGCCCTGGCCGATACCGATGGAGATGGTGTCCCCCTGATACCAGGGCTGGCGCCAGCGTGCCATCTTCCAGTCGCGGGACGGCATGACCCCCTTGGTCTCTTCATAGAGGTCGACGCCACTGTACTGACCGAAACCGAACTTGGTCATGTAGCTGTGGATCTTGTCGATGCCGACCCGGTAGGCGAGATCGTAGAAGTAGGTGTCCGCCGATACCTCGATGGCGCGATAGACGTCGAGCCAGCCATGACCCCAGCGGCGCCAGTCACGAAACTTCTTGGTGGTGCCCGGGATGGAGAAGCTGGGGCCACCGAAGTAGCGATAGTTGGGGGTGATGGCCCCCTCGTTCAGCCCCATCACCGCCATCATGGGCTTGACGGTGGAGGCGGGGGCATAGATGCCCTGGGTGGTGCGGTTCACCAGCGGGCGGGCCGGATCGTTGAGCAGCGCCGAGTAGTTGGTGCTGGAGATGCCGGTCACGAACAGGTTGGGGTCGTAGCTCGGGCTCGACTCCATGGCCAGGATGGCGCCGGTATTGGGATCCATCATGACGATGGCGCCCCGACGACCGGCCAGCAGCTCCTGTGCTTTAAGCTGCAGGCGGATGTCGATGTTGAGGTAGATGTCCTTGCCGGGCTCCGGCGGCTGGAACTTGAGGGTGCGCACCACCCGGCCGCGGTTGTTGACCTCGACCTCCTGGTAGCCCGCCACGCCGTGCAGCTGATCCTCGTAGAACTTCTCCACCCCCTGCTTGCCGATGTCCTTGGTGGCGGCATAGTTGGCGAGCTTGTCCTCCTTGTCGAGGCGCTCCACGTCACGGGTGTTGATCTTGGCCACATAGCCCAGCGCATGAGTCAGGGTATCGCCAAACGGATAGTAGCGCTTGAGATAGGCCTCTATGCTGGCGCCCGGGTAGTTGTGCTGGTTGACCGAGAAGAGGGCGACCTGATACTCGGTCAGCTTCTCGAACAGGGGCACCGGTTTGAAGCGGCGCTGGCGCTTCACCTCGGCCAGGAACCGCTCCTTGGTCCCCTCCGGCAGGGCCAGCAGGGTGATCAGCTCGTCGGCTGTCTTCTCCAGATCCTCGGTCTCTTCCGGTACGATTTCCAGGCTGTAGACCGGGCGGTTTTCCGCCAGCAGCACGCCGTTCGCGTCATAGATGAGGCCCCGTGGCGGTGCCACCGGCACGACCCGGATCCGGTTGTCGTTGGAGCGGGTCTGATAGGTTTCGTAAGACTCTACTTGCAGGTAATAGAGATTACCCAGCAGCACCAGCATGAGGACGACCATGCCGATGTAGGCGACCAGGGTGCGCCGGAAGAACAGACGTCCCTCGGCACTGTGATCGCGCATTTCGATGCGATTCTTCAGCATGCCGTTACCTTATGGCTGACGTGCGGGTGAGAGAGGTGGTATGCATGCTCAGGCTCCGGGGGCAGGGCGGGTGAGCGGAATGCGTGGGCTCTGCATGGATCACTCTCTGTGATACGGATGATTGGTGGTGATGCTCCAGGCGCGATAGAGGCTCTCGGCCACCAGCACCCGCACCAGCGGATGGGGCAGGGTCAGGGGTGACAGGGACCAGCTCTGCTCGGCGGCGGCCTTGCACTCGGGGGACAAGCCTTCAGGCCCGCCCACCAGCAGCGCCACATCCCGGCCATCGAGCTTCCAGGCTTCCAGCGACACGGCGAGTTGCTCCGTGGTCCAGGGCTTGCCGGGAATGTCCAGGGTGACGATGCGCGAGCGGCCGGCGGCGGCCAGCATGGCTTCCCCCTCCTTTTGCAGGATGCGGGGAATGTCGGCATTCTTGCCGCGTTTGCCCGCGCCTATCTCGACGAGTTCGAACGGCATGTCTTTCGGGAAACGGCGACGGTACTCTTCGAAGCCATGCTCTACCCAGGCAGGCATCTTGGTGCCCACTGCAATCAACTGGATCTTCATCGTTCTTTACGCTTGCACCCTTATTGCACCTGTACTTGGGCGCCGCCCCAGAGCTTTTCCAGTTGGTAGAAGTCGCGAAATTCATCCTGCATCACGTGGACGATGACGGAACCCATGTCCACCAGAACCCATTCACCGGTGAGCTGACCTTCCACGCTGAGCAGGTCGAGCCCCGCATGGCGGGCCTCACTGGCCAGGTTGTGGGCGATGGCGCTGACGTGGCGATTGGAGTTGCCGGAGCAGATGATCATGGTGTCCGTGATGCTGGATTTGCCGCGTACATCCAGGGTGATGATGTCGCGGCCTTTCATGTCATCGATCTTGTCGACGATAAAGGCGAGCAGTTCTTGGCCTTGCAATGTCTTCTCCTATCTTCCGGCGCCAGAGGGCGGCGGATTATATCATGGTCACTCCCGTTTCCCAGTCTGGCAAAGGGGAATGGATCCGGGGTCGCCGCCATGGGCAAGGCAGGCCCCTGTTGATCACTATAGTGCGCAACCGGGCGGGACAATAGTCAAGCCTGTGCCGGGTGCGCCTCAGGATGTCGGCTGACAAACCCGCGTGGCACCGCTCACTGGCTTGGCGATGGTTGATAGAGTCGGTGCCGCCGGATGTGGTCGGCGACCGGGGCCGGCAACAGGTACCTGGGGTCCTGCCCCGCCGCCAGCAGGGCCCGCAGCCGGGTGGCTGACAACTCTATGGGCAGGTTGTCGGCGATCCAGACATGGCCCTGACGGTGTCGATGAAGATCCTGCACATCCCGGGTCTGGTGGCGGGCCAGCAGGCTGGCCACCTCGGCAGGGTAATCCGGTTGCCAGCCCGGGCGCTTGCTCACCACCAGGTGGGCATGTTCGAGCAGCTCCTGCCAGCGATGCCAGCTCGGCAAGCCGAGCAGGGAATCCATCCCCATCAGGAAACAGACAGGGGTATCCGGCAGTTCCTGCTTGAGCTCGATGAGAGTGTCTATGGTCCAGGAGGGCTTGTCCCGTTGCAGCTCCCGCTCATCCACCACGAAGCCCGGGTTCTCCGCCGCCGCCAGCGCGACCATGGCGAGCCGCTGCTCGCTGGAGCAGAAGGGATTGGCGCGATGGGGCGGAATATGGTTCGGGAGCAGGCGCACCTCGGCCAGGCCCAGAGCGTCCCGCGCCTCGATGGCGGGCCTCAGGTGACCGATGTGGATGGGATCGAAGGTACCGCCCAGGATGCCGATAGGGGCCTTCAGCATGAGGCTCTTCCTGTCAGATCTCGGAGGGGAGCCAAGAGGCCGGCCTGGCGTCCGATGGGGGCGCTCAGCATGGGTCCCCCTCCAGCAGGGGCAGCGGCGTGCCATCGCGAAAACCCAGGGCGATGGTCTGCAACATCAGCCAGGCCTGCTCGGTGTCGAACCGGCGCTGGGCGTCATCCAGCCGGGCCATCAGTTGCCACAGCTGCTGTATCTTGCCAACGGGCAGCCGGGTCAGGGCTTGCTGAATGAGCTGCTGGCGGCTCTGCCAGATGCGCAACCGGCTGAAGTGTTCCACCAGCGGCTGACCGGCACGGGCGGCCAGGGCCAGCTCGGTGAGCTGCTCCAGCTCCCGGCACAGGGTCCAGGCCAGCATGCCGGGCTCGGTGCCCTCGGCTCGCAGCGCCAGCAGGATACGCTGGGCCCGGTTCACCTTTCCTTCCAGCAGGGTGTCGATGAGCTGGAACGGCGTGAAGTGGGCGTGGCGTATGATGGTCTCCTGCAGATAGGCGACGCTGATGGGCTGGGGCGGGCCGAGCAGGGTCAGCTTCTCTATCTCCTGGCTCGCGGCCAGCAGGTTGCCCTCAAAGGCGTGACACATGAAGTTGACTGCATCCGGCAACGCCTTGAGGCCGAAGCGTTGAAATCTCGCGCTCATCCAGCGCGGGAAGAAACGGGGCTCGGGGTGATTGACCGGCACATAGGTGCCGCTCTGGCTCAGCTTGTCGAACCAGGCTGCCTTCATCTGGGTCTGGTTGAGACGCCCCCCCGAGAGCACCAGCAGCAGGTCGGGATGAAGCTGCTTGCCGATCTCTGTGATGCGGGCGGCGAGATCCTTGTCGACCTTGGCGGGCAGCTCCAGCTCGATGATCTGGCGGGCCGAGAAGAGACTCATGGCCTGACAGGCATCATAGACCTGGTTCCAGTCCAGCCCGGCTTCCACCACGAAGCTGTGGCGTTCATCGAAACCTTGCTTGCGGGCCACCTGACGCACGGCGTCGATGGCCTCGAGCTTGAGCAGCGGCTCGTCACCAAAAACGAGATAGCAGGGCTTGAGCCCTGCCTTGAGATGATCTGCGAACTGCTCGGGATAGACTCTCATCAAGATGCTCGCATCAGAACTTGACCTGGCTCAGCTGGCGGATCACCAGGTTCGCGGCCTGCTCCTGCATCTCCTTGCCAAGCTGTTCCTGCTCGCGGGAGGAGGCCAGCGCCGCATCCGGCTTGTTCAGGAAGCTGCGGTTGAAGGTGATGGGGAAGACCTGGGTCGGCTTGCCCGGCATGGAGACGGTGAACTGGGTGCTGTAACCCAGCAGGTACTCGCGGTCCTGGCCGATGGAGTCAACGGAGGCGACCTGGCTGCTGCTGCGTACCCCGGACAGGGCCAGTACCGGAATGCCCTCCTTGTCTGCCAGGGTCACCCCGGAGGCCTTGAGGCGGGTGGTCACCAGCCGATAAAAGTCGCTCTTGTTGTCACCGACCACCTTCATGGTCATCAGCTCGGGGGGGATGGCGGTTCCCCGCATCTGAAAACCGCAGGCCTGCAGCAGCAGGCCCGTCAGCATGATGGCAATCCAGCGAGTGAGGGACATGCCCATGTGAATTCCTCTTTGCATCAAGTGAAGAACGGCGGGCGCTTGCCCGCCGTCATACGTCCGTTCAGACCCCCCGCTCCTTCCCATGGGGAGGAGCGGGGGCGGTCATCCTCAGTTTGCGACTATGTTGAGCAGCTTGCCCGGTATATAGACGACCTTGCGCACTGTCAGGCCTTCGGTGAACTTCTGCACCGAGGCATCGGCCATGGCCAGTTTCTCGACATCGGCCTGGCTTATCTCGGCCGGGACGGTCAGCTTGCCGCGCATCTTGCCGTTGATCTGCACCACCACCAGCTTCTCGGTCTCGACCATGGCGGCTTCATCAGCCACCGGCCAGCCGGTCACGTCTATGTCCCCTTCCTTGCCCAGCATCTTCCACAGCTCGAAACCGATGTGCGGGGTGATGGGGTAGAGCATGACGACGACGGCTTCCAGCGCTTCCTGCATCAGGGCGCGGTCCTGCTCGTCAGAGCCCAGCTTGGCCAGGTTGTTCATCAGCTCCATGATGGCGGCGATGGCGGTGTTGAAGGTCTGACGGCGACCCACGTCATCGCTCACCTTGGCGATGGTTTTGTGCAGTTCACGGCGCACAGCTTTCTGCTCGTTGGTGAGAGCGGCCAGATCCAGCGCGGCAACGGCGCCGCCGGAGACATGCTCGAAGGTGGTGCGCCACAGGCGACGCAAGAAGCGCTGGGCGCCCTCAACGCCGGAGTCGGACCACTCCAGGGTCATGTCGGCCGGGGAGGCGAACATCATGAACAGGCGGACGGTATCGGCGCCGTAACGCTCTACCATCAGCTGCGGATCGATGCCGTTGTTCTTGGACTTGGACATTTTGGTCATGCCGGAGTGGATGACTTCACGGCCCTCATTGTCCACGGCCTTGGTGATGCGGCCCTTGTCGTCGCGCTCTACCTTGACCTCGGTCGGGCTGACCCAGACGTTGCCGCCTTTCTCGTCCTTGTAGTAGAAGGCGTCTGCCAGCACCATGCCCTGGCAGAGCAGGCGCTTGAACGGCTCGTCGCTGTTCACCAGGCCAGCGTCACGCAGCAGCTTGTGGAAGAAGCGGGCGTAGAGCAGGTGCATACAGGCGTGCTCTATGCCGCCGATGTACTGATCCACCGGCAGCCAGTGGTTGGCAGCAGCCGGATCAAGCATCCCCTTGTCGTAGTCCGGGGAGCAGTAGCGGGCGTAGTACCAGGAAGACTCCATAAAGGTGTCGAAGGTATCGGTCTCGCGGAACGCTTCCTGACCGTTGTAAGTGGTTTTGGCCCACTCGGCGTCGGCCTTGATCGGGCTCTGGATGCCATCCATCACCACGTCTTCGGGCAACAGCACCGGCAGTTGATCTTCCGGCGTCGGCACGACTGTGCCATCAGCCAGGGTCAGCATCGGGATGGGAGCACCCCAGTAACGTTGACGGGAAACGCCCCAGTCACGCAGACGGAAATTGACGGTGCGCTTGCCGTGGCCGAGGGCTTCCAGCTTGTTGGCGATGGCATCAAACGCGCCCTGGAAGTCGAGACCGTCGAACTCGCCGGAGTTGAACAGTACGCCCTTCTCGGTGTAGGCGGCCGTGCTCACGTCCACCTCGCCATCGGCCGGCTTGATCACCGCCTTGATGTCGAGGCCATATTTGGTGGCGAATTCGAAGTCACGCTGGTCGTGACCCGGTACCGCCATCACGGCGCCGGTACCGTAGTTCATCAGTACGAAGTTGGCGACCCAGACCGGCACCTTGCGGCCATCCAGCGGGTGAATGGCATACAGGTCGGTGGCCATGCCCTTCTTCTCCATGGTCGCCATGTCAGCCTCGGCGACCTTGGTGTGCTTGCACTCCTCGATGAAGGCGGCCAGCTCGGGATTGGTCGCGGCAGCCTGGGTGGCCAGCGGGTGACCGGCGGCTATACCCACATAGGTCACACCCATGAAGGTGTCCGGGCGGGTGGTGTAGACCTCCAGCTGCTCGTCCTGACCCTCGATATTGAAGCTGATGTTGACCCCTTCGGAGCGACCAATCCAGTTGCGCTGCATGGTCTTGACCATCTCCGGCCAGCCTTCGAGGTTGTCGATGTCATTCAACAGCTCTTCGGCGTAGTCAGTGATCTTGATGAACCACTGGGGGATCTCTTTCTGCTCCACCGGGGTGTCGCAGCGCCAGCAGCAGTTGTCGATCACTTGCTCGTTGGCCAGCACCGTCATGTCGTTCGGACACCAGTTGACGGAGGAGGTCTTCTTGTAGACCAGACCCTTCTCGTAGAGCTTGGTGAAGAACCACTGCTCCCAGCGATAGTAGTCAGGCTTGCAGGTGGCAAGCTCTCTGTCCCAGTCATAGCCCAGACCCAGCATCTTCAGCTGGTTCTTCATGTATTCGATATTTTCGTAGGTCCAGGGTGCTGGCGCAGTGGCGTTCTTGATGGCGGCGTTTTCCGCCGGCAGACCGAAGGCGTCCCAGCCGATCGGTTGCAGCACATTCTTGCCGTTGAGCCGTTGATAACGGGAGATCACATCACCTATGGTGTAGTTACGCACGTGCCCCATGTGTAGACGACCAGACGGATAAGGGAACATGGAGAGGCAGTAGAACTTTTCCTTGTCTACTTTCTCCACGGCCTTGAAGGTTTTCTTGGCATCCCAGTGCTTTTGCACTGCTGGTTCTATGGATTGGGGAACGTATTGCTCTTGCATTGGTGACATCCGGATCTGTGAAATGAATAGATAAAACGGCTGGGAAATCCTGATAGAATACCCATATCCTGCGGCGGCAACAACCGCCAGCATCCGCCCAGTCTCAGGCCCGACCCGGGCAGCATCGAGGTTTCGCGGAGCAGCAAGGGTGACAGAGGGCGGCAACCACCGCCAGCACCGCTCAGTCTCTGGCTCAGGCCGGGCACGATCAGGGTTCAGCAGAGGAGTAATGGCCATGGACAAACGTCGACAAGGGTATGAAGCCTTCATCGCCCAGCTCAAGAAGCAGTGGGAAGAGACGGAAGAGTTTCAGGGAGAGCGCCTCAACCGGATGATCGCCAAGGTACAGGCCTATCTGGAGGCGGCCGGCGATCTGACCCAGGACGAGCTGGCGCTGATCGCAGAATATGTGAAGCGGGATCTCGGCAACTATGACGAGAGTCGTGCCGAGGTGCCCGAGTCCGCCTTTATGCTGGCATTGAAGGATACAGTGTGGTCCTGGCTGGCGGACGTGACCGACCGCGCCCAGGTGGAGTGGAGCGAGCTGGCGGACGAGCTGGAACACAAGGGCGTCTATCGGGCAGGTGACTGGGTGGGGCTGGGGGTGCTGGTGTGCGATCACTGCGAGTGGCGCCAGACTGTGCTGCACCCGCAGCAGCTCGGTACCTGTCCGGAGTGCGGGGCCGATGAGTATCACCGTGAGCCGCTCTCTCCCTGAGAACCTGCCCACGCTCTTGCTGCGAGGCAGTGATCAAGGCTCATGTGCTGCTCGCTTATGTGAAACCGATGGCTCACGCATATCTATACGCTCCGGTTCCTGCGCTGCTCTTCACCTTGCTGACGACCTCTCGTTACAGAGCCTGAACAGGTTCTGAGCGGGTATCAGACTGAACAGAAGAGAGGCGCCCTTGGGCGCCTCTCTTGTTTATCGGATAGCAACGCTGGATCAACGCTGGCGCGCCCAGGGGTGGGCGCGGGGGCGCAATACCAGCGCCAGGCCGAGCAGCAGGGCGGCCAGCGCATACATGAGCCAGCTGCCAAAGCGCAGGTAGGGGGTCTGGCCGTGGGCGGGACGCACCTCGGCGCGCAGCACGCCAGCCTCGAACTGCGGGATCTGGGCGATGATGCTGCCGTCGATCTCGGTGACTATGGTGATGCCGGTGTTGGTGTCGCGCAGCAGCGGGCGAGCCAGTTCCAGGGCGCGCATCCGGGCGATCTCCATGTGCTGCCAGGGACCGATGCTGGTGCCGAACCAGGCGTCGTTGGAGACGGTCAGCAGGAAGTCGGTATCCGGCTGCACGTTGCGGCGCACCTCGTCCGGGAAGATGATTTCGTAGCAGATGGCGGCGGCAAACTTGAGCCCCTTGGCGATCAGGTTCGGCTGCACTTCGTCACCCCGGCTGAAGGAGGACATGGGCAGGTTGAAGAAGGGGGCGATGGGACGCAGCAGATCTTCAAAGGGCACGAACTCGCCGATGGGCAGCAGGTGGTACTTGTAGTAGCGATTCTTGTGCTCATAGTGATAGGACTCCTTGCCGTCCAGATCCTGCACCCCCATGCCGAGCACCGTATTGAAGAAGCGCTGCTGCTTCAGATCGTAATGAATGATCCCCGCCAGCAGGCCGGTGTCATTCACCTTCATCGCCTTGTCCAGGCTCTCCAGATAGGTACCCATCTCCTTCTCGATGGCCGGGATCGCCGATTCCGGCCAGACGATGATGTCGGCGTCCTGATTCTCGCGGCTGAGATCCTGATAGGTGCGCACCGTGGGGATCAGGGCCTCCGGATCCCATTTGAGGGATTGGGCGATATTGCCCTGCACCAGGGCCACCTTGACCGGTTCGCCCCGGGTCACCCAGTTGAGCTGCATCAGCCCCTGGGCGGCGCCGACCAGCACGACCGGCAGCAGCAGCCAGGCCGGTTTGCGGCTTTGCCAGGTGAGCCAGAGGGCGGAGGTGGTGAGCAGCAGGGCGAGCGTGATGCCCTGTACCCCGAGGATGGGGGCGAAGCCCTTGAGGGGGCCGTCAATCTGGGTGTAGCCAAACCAGAGCCAGGGATAGCCGGTCATGACGGCGCCCCGCAGCCAGTCGGCCATCAGCCATAGCGCCGGGAAGGCGAGCAGCCAGCGGCTCCAGTGGCGACCGCCAAAGAAGCGGGCGAAGACCCAGCAGGCCAGGGTCGGATAGAGCGACAGATAGGCGCAGAGGCCGGCCAGCAGCACGAAGGCAGCGGGCAGCGGGATGCCGCCAAACTCCGTCATGCTGACATGGATCCACCATTGTCCCGGCAAGAACAGTCCCATGGCATAGCCGAAGCCGCGCCATGCCGCCTGCCTGGGGTTGGCCTTGTCCAGCAGGGCATAGAGACCGAGCAGGGAGAGGATCACCAGAGGCCAGTAGCCGAAAGGGGAGAAGGCCAGTACGGCGATGGCGCCAGAGGCCAGGGCGAACAGGCTTGTCAGAAGTTTCGATTTCACGGGGGATCGGGGCTCGAATTGGGCTGAATGAATGTGGAATGGCCGACATCTTAACCGCAAACCGCGCCAACGGCGAGCCTCCCGGCCAGCCGGATGTCGAAGGGAGCGCAGCAGGGGAATGGGAAGGCGCAGGGGCGGCAGAATGACAAACGCCCCTGAAAGCAGGGGCGTTGATTGATGGCGCGGGAGGGCGGGATCAGGACTCCGGCTGGGCCGCCGCGTGATTCTCCGGGATCTTCACCTGCAGCTGCTGCAGGCGACGACGGTCCGCATGCATCACCTTGAACAGGTAGCCGTCCAGCTCTATCTCCTCGCCCTTCTTGGGCAGGTGGCTGAAGGCGTGCATCACCAGGCCGCCTACCGTATCTACCTCTTCATCGCTGAACTGGGTGCCGAAGAAGTCGTTGAAATCCTCGATCTCGGTCAGGGCGCTGACGGAGAAGACCCGCTTGCTGATGCGGCGGATCTCTTCCGGCTCATCCTCGATGTCGTCAAACTCGTCGTCAATCTCGCCAACGATCAGTTCGAGTATGTCTTCGATGGTCACCAGACCCGAGACGCCGCCGAACTCGTCTACCACGATGGCCATGTGGTAGCGCTCTTCGCGGAACTCCTTGAGCAGGCGATCGACCCGCTTGCTCTCCGGCACGATCACAGTGGGGCGCAGGATCTTCTCGAGCTGCAGCGGCTCGCTGGCGTGATGGCCGCCAAAGCCGAACGGCAGCAGATCCTTGGCGAGCAAGATGCCCTCCACATGATCCTTGTCTTCGTTGATCACCGGGAAGCGGGAGTGGCCGGATTCGATGATGACGGGCAGGAAGTCGTCCACAGGCTGGGACTTCTCGATGGTCACCATCTGGGAGCGGGGGATCATGATGTCACGCACGCGCAGCTCGGCAATTTCGAGCACGCCTTCGATCATGTCCTTGGTGTCCTGATCGATGAGGTCACGTTCTTCCGCATCGGCGATGACTTCTACCAGATCATTGCGGTCTTTTGGCTCGCCCTGGAAGAGTTGGCTGAGCTTGTCGAGCCAGGTTTTCTTCGGCGAGCCGGTACTAGGGTGATCGTCGGTCATTTTCTCTCTTGGTTACTCGTGTGAACATTCGGGATGTTGTCTTGCCGATATAAGGATGGCGGCTGTCTGTTTCAAGACGGTGACCTCTTTACCGGCCTGTCACTCTTCTACGTCGTCGTCGAGGTAGGGATCCGCAAAGCCGAGTTCCTGCATGATGTCGCGCTCGAGCTGCTCCATCTCCTCGGCCTCCTCGTCCTCGATATGGTCATAACCTAGCAGATGCAGACTGCCGTGCACAACCATGTGAGCCCAGTGGGCCATGAGGGGCTTGCCCTGTTCGATGGCCTCGGCCTCGACCACCTGACGACAGATCACCAGATCCCCGAGCAGGGGCAGTTCCATGCCGGGGGGGGCCTCGAACGGGAAGGAGAGCACGTTGGTGGGCTTGTCTTTGCCGCGATAGGTGTGGTTGAGCTCGCGGCTCTCCGCCTCGTCCACCAGCCGCACCGTCACCTCGGCCTCGTCCTGGAAACCCAGGATGGTGCCATCGAGCCAGCCTTGCAGCTGGGCTTCGGTTGGCAGGCTGTCGGTGCTGGCGCAGGCCAGCTGCAGATCCAGGGTCACGCTCATTGGGCACTCTCTTTGCTGGTGTTCTCGTTGCGGGTGTTGGGAGCGCTCTTGTCGGCCGCCTGCTGGGCATCGAACGCCTCGTAGGCCTGCACTATGCGGGCGACGACGGGGTGGCGCACCACGTCCTTGGATTCGAAGAAGTTGAACGACAGGCCATCGACCCCCTGCAGCACTTCCAGCGCGTGGCGCAGGCCGGATTTGGTGCTGCGCGGCAGATCCACCTGGGTGATGTCGCCGGTGACCACCGCCTTGGAGTTGAAGCCGATACGGGTCAGGAACATCTTCATCTGCTCCGTGGTGGTGTTCTGGGCCTCGTCCAGGATGATGAAGGCGTCATTGAGGGTGCGGCCGCGCATATAGGCGAGCGGTGCCACCTCGATGATGTTGCGCTCCATCAGCTTCTCGACGCGCTCGAAGCCCAGCATCTCGAACAGGGCGTCGTAGAGCGGACGCAGATAAGGGTCGACCTTTTGGGAGAGATCCCCGGGCAGGAAGCCGAGCTTCTCCCCGGCTTCCACCGCCGGGCGGGTCAGCAGGATACGGCGGATCTCCTGGCGCTCCAGTGCATCCACGGCGGCGGCCACCGCCAGATAGGTCTTGCCGGTACCGGCCGGGCCAATGCCGAAGCTGATGTCGTGGCGCACTATGTTGGCGATGTACTGGGCCTGGTTCGGGCTACGGGGCTTGATGAGGCCGCGCTTGGTCTTGACCGTCACCTCCTTGCCATAGGGCTGGCTCGGCGCCTCGTCGTCCTGCTCCAACACCCGGGATTCCTGCACCGTCAGGTGCACCATCTCGGGGGTGATGTCATTCACCTTGCCGCCCCTGAGCGGCTGGGTCTCCACATAGAGGTGCTTGAGGATGACGGCCGCAGCATCTATCTGGGCCTGCTTGCCGAGCACCTGAAAGTGGTTGTCACGGTAGCTGATCTCGATGCCGAGACGGCGCTCCAGCTGCTTGAGGTTGTCGTCAAAGGGGCCGCACAGGCTGGCGAGACGCAGGTTGTCGGCGGGTTCCAGGTGCAGGTTCAGGGTCGAGATGTGTCGGCTCAAGGTGTCCTCGTATCGGTTGTTCCCCCCGCCCTCGGGAGGGGGGAGGAAATTAATGGGGTCTGAAGGCCGCCACCCCGAGATCATCGGGGACGTTGTCCGGGCGGCGAGCCAGGATTTCGCTCGGCGCGGTGGCGATGCGCAGATTCATCTCATCCTCGCCGCGGATGAAACGACCACGCAGGGAGTAGGGGCGCACGTCGGTGATCTCAACATCGGCGAAGCCGCCGATGAGGCGGTGCGGCCCCTCGAAGTTGACCACCCGGTTGTTCTCGGTACGGCCACTGAGCTGCATGGGATCCATCTTGGAGGGGCCCTCCACCAGGATGCGCTGCACCGAGCCCAGCATGGCGCGGCCGATGAGCATGGACTGGTGATTGATCTGGTTCTGCAGCCGGGTCAGGCGGGCCTTCTTCACCTCCATGTCGACGTCGTCCGGCAGGTCTGCTGCCGGGGTGCCGGGGCGCGGGCTGTAGATGAAGCTGAAGCTCATGTCGTAGTTGATCTCTTCGATAAGCTTCATGGTGGCCTCGAAGTCCTCGTCCGTCTCGTTCGGGAAGCCGACGATGAAGTCCGAGCTCATGGTGATGTCGGGACGGACGGCGCGCAGGCGGCGGATCTTGGACTTGTACTCCAGCACGGTATGGGGGCGCTTCATCATGGTCAGGATGCGATCAGAGCCGCTCTGCACCGGCAGGTGCAGGAAGCTGACCACTTCCGGCGTGTCCTTGTAGACCTCGATAATGTCGTCGGTAAATTCGATGGGATGGCTGGTGGTGTAGCGAATGCGGTCGATGCCGTCGATGGCGGCCACCAGCCGCAGCAGCTCGGCGAAGGTGCAGTCATTGCCCTCGAAGGTCGGGCCGCGGTAGGCGTTGACGTTCTGGCCGAGCAGGTTCACCTCGCGCACACCCTGCTGGGCGAGCTGGGCGATTTCGTAGAGCACGTCGTCGAGCGGTCGGCTCACCTCTTCGCCACGGGTGTAGGGCACCACGCAGAAGGAGCAGTATTTGGAGCAGCCTTCCATGATGGAGACGAAGGCGGTGACCCCTTCGGCGCGGGGCTCCGGCAGGTTGTCAAACTTCTCGATCTCGGGGAAGGCGATGTCCACCTGGGCGCCGCGCCCCTCCTGGACCTGCTTGATCATGGCGGGCAGGCGGTGCAGGGTCTGGGGGCCGAAGACGATGTCCACATAGGGCGCCCGGCTACGCAGTGCTTCCCCTTCCTGGGAGGCGACGCAGCCCCCCACCCCGATCACCAGTCCCGGTTTTTTCAGCTTGAGCTTCTTCCAGCGACCGAGCTGGTGGAACACCTTCTCCTGGGCCTTTTCACGAATGGAGCAGGTGTTGAGCAGCAGAACGTCTGCCTCCTCGGGCTCTTCGGTCAGCGTGTAGCCATTGCTGGCGTCCAACAGGTCGGCCATCTTGGACGAGTCGTACTCGTTCATCTGGCAGCCCCAGGTCTTGATATGAAGTTTCTTGCTCATTGCTACTCTTGACTGTGTTTAAGATCGGCAGGGTCAAAGGACCGGCCATTTTACTCCGCAATCCCGGTGCTGACCAGTCTGGGGCCGCGCCGCCGCCATCTGGCCTGGCCCGTCACGGCAATTGCCCGCCTGACGCACTGTTTATCCGGTCTCCTTGCGTTATCATGCCCCATTCGGTTCGCCCCTCTCTTCCTTGTTCGGGGCGACCCCTTGCAGGAATCAAGTTATGGAACAGTGTGATATCGCCATCGTCGGCGCCGGCATGGTGGGCGCCGCCACCGCCTGCCTGCTGGCGGCAGAGGGTCTCAACGTGCGGGTCATCGAGACCCGGTTGCCGGAGCATTACGCCCCGGATCAGCCGCTGGATCTGCGGGTCTCCGCCATCAGCCAGGCCTCAGTGGCGCTGCTGGACAAGGCCGGCGCCTGGTCGCATCTGCAGCAGATGCGGCTGTGCCCCTATCGCCGGCTGGAGACCTGGGAGCTGGACGGCTTTGCCACCCGCTTCGACGCGGCGGATCTGGGGCTGCCCCAGCTCGGCTACATCATAGAGAACCGGCTGGTGCAGCTCGCCCTGCTGAGGCGAATGGAGGATTTCCCCAACATCCAGACCCACACCCCGGCGGCTGTGGTCCGGTTGCAGCAAGGTGCCGAGCACGCCAGCCTGCTGCTCGATGACGGTACCGAACTGCAGGCGCGCTGGGTGCTGGCCTGCGACGGCGCCGAGTCGCTCACTCGCCGCCTCGCCGGGATCGGGGTGTCGCGCTTCGAGTACCGCCAGCACTGCATGCTGATCAATATCGACACCGAGTTCGAGCAGGAAGACATCACCTGGCAGCAGTTCACCCCGCAGGGCCCGCGGGCCTTCCTGCCGCTGCCCGGCCGGCACGGCTCCCTGGTGTGGTATGACAGCCCGGCCCGCATCCGGGCCCTGGCCGCCATGGGCAACGAGGCCCTGGCCGCCGAGGTGCGCCGTCATTTCCCGGCCCGGCTCGGCGGTTTCCAGGTGACCGGCAAGGGGAGCTTCCCCCTGGTGCGCCGCCACGCCAACCATTACCACGCCGGCCGGGTGGTGCTGCTCGGCGATGCCGCCCACACCATCAATCCGCTGGCGGGGCAGGGGGTCAACCTCGGCTTCAAGGACGTGGCCTGCTGGGCCGAGTTGCTCGCCAAGGCGGGGGCAGACTGGCACGACATCACCCTGGCCAGCCGCTATGAGCGCCGTCGGCGCCCCGACAACCTGCTGATGCAGTCGGGGATGGATCTCTTCTACGGGGTGTTCAGCAACGACATAGGGCCGCTGCGCCTGACCCGCAATCTGGCCCTGACCCTGGCGGACAAGGCGGGCCCACTCAAGGAGATGGCGCTGCGCTACGCTCTGGGGCTGGTATAAAAGTTCCCCTGACCGGAAAGCGATGACGGTATCTGATGTCTGCTCGTCGGCGCATCAGGCCGGCACGGGGGTGATTTCAATGCCCTGTTGAAACCCTGTCGTTTTGGGGCAACATGGTCAAAACAGTGCTGGCCACAAGGATGAGGACATGCGACATCAGGGCAGGATCGCGAGCTGGAACCCGCAGCGCGGCTTCGGTTTTATCAAGCAGGATCAGGGCGGAGCCGATCTCTTCGTGCACATCACCGCCCTGCAATTCGATGGCAGGTTGCCGGAGGTGGGAGAGAGGGTCTCCTATCAGGTCGGGAGCGGCAAGGATGACAGGCCCTGCGCCGTGCAGGTGTTCTTCCCCGACCGCCCCCTCTCGCTGGCAGACGCGCTGAGACCATCCATCGAGTCCCCCATGCCGGATCGCGGGAACAGGGCCGATGTGAACATGAGGGCACCACAACCCGCCATGCCCAGAGCCCGCGTGCATCACGCCCCTCGTCGCAAGGGCAACTGGCGTGGCAAGCTTGTCCCCCTGCTGGTGCTGGCGGGACTGTTCTTCCTCTATTCCCGCTTCTCGGCGGAGTTTGTCTCCCCTCCAGCAGCACCCACTTTCAGTCAGGAGGAAACCAGTACCTCGTACAGCAAGGCGCAGGCGTCCTCTTTTGTCCGTCAGTGCGACGGTCGTCAGCACTGCTCCCAGATGACCTCCTGCGAAGAGGCGACCTGGTTCTTGCAACATTGCCCCAATACCAAGATGGATGGAGAGGGGGATGGCATCCCCTGTGAAGATCAGTGGTGTGGCCATTGAGCCAGCCTTGCTGCTTTCCATTTCCCTGTTTGGGCAGCACTCCTGTCAGAGGTTATTCCCCTCCGGGTGCATCGCCCTGACCAGGGTCAGGAAACGATCCCGAATGGGATCAGCAAAGTCGGGGTTCCACACCAGGCTTATCTCCCACTCGGACCAGGGGCCGGACAGGGGATAGAGGGTCACGTCCTTGCCCGCGATGAAGCCGACGCTGCGGGGCAGTATGGCGTTGCCTATACCGGCGGCCACCAGGGCTACCAGAGTCTGGATGTCCTCCGCCTCCTGGATCATGCCGGTCAGCCGGTTGGCGCCGAGGAAGCGGGCGATCTGCTGGCTGAGGCCGGGGCAGCGGTGGCCCACCATCTGCAGCAACGGCTGCGTGGTCAGCGCCCGCTCCACGTCGAACGTAGCCGGATCCGGCCCCGTCATCTGGCTTGGCACGGCCAGCACCAGCCGGTCGGTCAGCAACCTGTGCTCCCGCAGCTGTGGCGCCTGCGGCCTTCGCATGAAGCCTATCTGCAGCCGCCCCGCCAGTAGCAAATCGTGCTGGACGGCGGAGGTCATGTCCTGCAGATGCACCATCACATCCGGGGCCTGCTGCTTGAAGCGGGCCACCAGAGAGGGGGCCAGTGCGAAGCTCGACAACCCGAACCCTATCTTGAGGCGCCCGGCGGCGCCACTCGCCAGCGCCAGGGCGTGGTGCTCGAATCCCTTGCCGTGTTCCACCAGGGCGCGGGCCTGGGGCAGCAACTGGGTGCCGATGGCGGTCAGCTCGGCGCCATGGCGGCCCCGGTTGAACAGAGTGCTGCCGAGCGCCAGCTCCAGCCCCTGGATCTGCTTGGTCAGCGCCGGTTGCGTGATGAAGAGCCGACTGGCGGCCTCCCGGTAGTTGGCGGTCTCGGCCAGCATGACGAAGGCCTGCAGCTGTCTTAAGTCGAATTTCATTTCATTTGGTTATCAAATGTGGCGATTTATTGATTATAAATTATCTAACTCCCTTGTTCTAATGGTCTCGAAACGGGCCTTTTGCCCTCTGACCAGCCACAAGGAGTCATGTCATGTCGAGTGAACGCTATCTGTTCTTGATCAAGGGAAGCCTGGTAATGGCCCAGCCACTGGCGGCGCCGGAGACGGGTGAGCTTCTGACCAGCCTGTTGCAGCAGGGGTTTGCCGTCGGGCCTCTGCCGGTGTGGGCGAGCAATACCGAGCAGGCGCTTGCCTGTTATGAGCAGTCGGCCCAGCGGCAGGCCTTCGTCGACGTGCTGGCGGGGAGAACCGCATGACCGTGCTCACCCTGAGGGCCGAGGCCCTGCTGCTGGACATGGACGGCACCCTGGTGCACTCCACCACAGAGGTGGAGACCGTCTGGCGGCTCTGGTGCCAGAGCCATCGGCTGGATCCCGAGCCTGTGCTGGCCATGTGCCATGGGGTGCGCTCGCGGGAGGTGATACGCGCGCTGGCGCCGCAGCTGGATCTGGCCCGGGAGGTGGCCCTGCTCGACGAGCTGGAGATCCAGCATGCGAGAGTGGCCGAGCCGATCGCCGGGGCCCGCACCCTGCTTGGAGCCTTGTCGCCGGCGCGCTGGGCGCTGGTGACCTCCGCGAGCCAGCGGGTGGCGCGGCACCGCCTGGCCAGTGCCGGGTTGCCGTTGCCGAGACTATTGATCGGGGCAGAAGATGTGGTGCGAGGTAAGCCGGATCCCGAGCCTTATCTGCTTGCCGCACGCCAGCTTGGCCTTGCCCCCGCCGATTGCCTGGTGTTCGAGGATGCCCCGGCGGGGATACGCAGCGCCCTGCAGGCTGGCTGTCAGGTGGTGCAGATAGGGGGCGACAAACGGCTCGATGACGGGGTCAGGGCGCGGCTGGAGGACTGGCGGCAGATCCGCCTGACCGAGGACGAAGCTGGCCTGCAGCTTTGCATGGCGAACCTGCTGCCGGACTGAGGCCGGCCTCCATCTGCCGGGGCGTCAAGAGGGATCCGAGTCCATGGCGGGGGGCGCCGCATCCCCCGAGCGCCTGTCTGCCTCTTCGCCCCCGTGCAGCTCCACCCGGTTGCGGCCATTGTGCTTGGCCTGATAGAGGGCCTGATCGGCGCGGGAGAGCAGCCTGTCCAGGTTGAAGTGACCCTGGTGCTGGCAGGCTATTCCTATGCTCACAGTGACCGAGACCGGGTTGCCTTCCCCATCCAGCACCTTCAGCCGAGCAACCTCCTCCCGTAGCCGCTCGACCACGTCCAGTGTCTGGGCCCTGGTGGTATCGGGCAGCAGCACCGCAAACTCCTCTCCTCCCATCCGGCCGAACAGGTCTTCCTGGCGCAGATGCTGGTTCACCGTGGTGGTGAAGGCCTTCAGCAGCTTGTCGCCCGCCTCGTGACCATGGCGGTCGTTGATGCGCTTGAAGTTGTCCAGATCCAGCATGCAGACCGCGAGGGGGCGTTTCCCCCGTTCCAGCTTCTCCGCCATCTGTTCGGCACCGGGCCAGAAGCCAGCCCGATTGAGGACGCCGGTGAGATGATCGTGGTGCGCCAGGTATTCCATCCTGCGCAGCAGGTTATTGCGTGTCGCCATTATGCTGGCGGCGGTGAGTGGGGTGAGGGCAATCAACATGACGCCGATCCGCACCGAGAACATCCAGTACTGAGTCTGGACATCCTGACTGATGGTCAGGTAGCCGTTGGAGAGGGCGAGCAGGATCAGGGTGCTGAAGGAGAGCGAGAGCAGACTGGTGGCAAAGACGGAGTAGTTGATGGCGCACCAGAGCAGGGCCGGGACCGGGAAGGCAATGGAGCCAGGCCCCTCGATCAGCAGGGTCAGCAGCAGGGTGCCGACCAGGCTAAGCAGGGGCAGCAGCCTGCTCCAGGAGATATTCGTCTGATACAGGAGGCGGCGCCAATCCGGCAGTGTGCCTGGCGGAGGCAGGGTCAGGATCACCGGCAGTATGGCCATGTAGTTGACCAGCTCGCTGGCGAACCAGAAGCCGAGCCCGTAGAGGTGTGAGCCCTGAAACAGCATGGGGTTGATCGCTGCCCCGACCACCCCGGCGGCGAAGGAGGCCGCCATGGCGATCAGCAGCAGATAGACGATGGAGGTGGGTCGCCTGAGCCGTTTGTCTTCGTGATCCAGCCGGCGGAACAGCAGGTAGCCGACGCTGACGCCGGCCAGGTTGCCGAGGGTGAGCAGCGCCGTCTTGAGGGGCGGGTCCTCGGTGAACAGGGAGGCGAGCAGATAACCCAGCAGGCCCCCCAGCCAGCCTGGGGGCGAGGCCAGGCGCGGGTAACGCAGCAGTATGCCGAGCAGGACGGCATTGGCGGGCCAGAAGGCCGCCAGCAGGCTGGGAGGCCGGGTGAAGATGCCGACAAGTGAAAACAGCAGGATGAGGGTGGCGACACAGAGCAGGGCAAACAAGGGATAGAAAGTGGACAAGATACGCTGGCGTCTGGCTTCTCCCATGCGTCTCTCCTGAGGGCGGTTGGCGTGATAGCCCTGAGTATGGTTGCACGAAGCGGAAAATGCGGGGGGAAGCGGGGCAAAGGCCCCCTCGGCGAGGGGGCCTTTGGGGTTAGCCGAAGACCCGGAAGCGGACCTCGTCGTCCATGAAGGTCTTGTCACCGGCCGGTTGCTCTATGCTGCCAAAGGGCATCTGGGCACGCAGCAGCCAGCTGGCGGGCAGGTCCCACTCCTTGCGGACCGCCTCGTCGATCAGCGGGTTGTAGTGCTGCAGGGAGGCGCCAACACCTTCCTGGGCCAGGGTGGTCCAGACCGCAAACTGGGCGATCCCGGTGCCATGTTCGGACCAGATGGGGAAGTTGTCGGCATAGAGGGCGAATTTTTGCTGCAGATCCTTGATGATGGCGGTGTCCTCGAAGAACAGCACTGTGCCGAAGCCTGCGCGGAAGCTGCCGTTTACCTTGGCCTCGCTCTGGGGATAAGCCTCTGGCGGTACAATCTTTTTCAATTCAGCTTTGACGATGTCCCACAGCTTGTGGTGCTGTTCGCCAAACAGGATGACGGCACGGGAGCTCTGGGAGTTGAAGGAGGAAGGGCTGTGCTTGATGGCATCCTTGATGAGAGCCGTCAGCTGAGCCTCGGAATGGGTCACCTGGTCACCCAGGGCATAGATGGTACGACGTACTTTGATCTGTTCGATAAACGGACTGCTCATAACATCTCCTTGGTTGTGGATCATCACCGCCAGCATTGCCGATAAAGGTCATCTGGCTCCGATTTATCCAGTCATGGACTATAACACCTTCTGTGCAAGAAACCGTCAACGCTGGGTGATGACTGTTTCCACTTTTCATGGATATTCACTTGATGAAACAGGGTATGGCCCGCTGATGTCTTGGTTGTCATTAACCGTAGTTGTTAATGACTTCAATCAATACTTGGGTGGTGTTTTCCACTATAAAATGCATCTTATGTGACATTTTATAGAGGATGGCATGGCTGCGGCTATCATCAAGGAGCGCTACTACATACTGACACCGCTGTCGTTTCTGCTCGGTGCCCTGGTGCTGATCACCACCCTGTTGCTGGCGGCGGCCAGCTACCTGCGCAGCATCGACAAGACCATCGCCGGCTATGACCACATGCTCACCTCCATCGACGCCACCCTGATCCACGAGATGGTGCTGGCCAATCGTCGGCAGCTCGGTGTGCTGGAGGCCTCCCTGGACAAGCGGGCCATCGCGCGGGGGGGCTCTGCCATCAACCCGATCTGGGCCATCGCCCACCAGTTCAAGCACGACGCCCACTTCCTCTACTTCTACAACACCCGCGTCGACCGTCTCGAGAGCTACCCCGAGTGGCTGATGCCGACAGGCTACCAGGCACAGAAACGCCCCTGGTATCAGACCCTGGCCAACGACAGCGACGAGCTGGTCTGGTTTGGTCCCTATCAGGAGTTCGGCGGCAACGCAGAGGTCCTGACCCTGATCAAGCGGGTCAAGGATGACGAGGGGGAACTGCTGGGTTTGCTGATGGTCGACATGTCGTTCAACTCGCTGCAGTCGGCGCTGCGACGGGCGATGGGCAGCGATCAGGCTGCCATCTACATCACCGAGCGCAAGGGAAACCGACTGGTGGTGGGACACAACCTGTCACTGTTGCCGGCGGTGCCCGGCACGCCGAGCCAGGGGGCCGAGTTGAAGGTGATCCGGGAAGGTTGCCACCTGACACACCCGCTGTCGGATATCGACTGGGATCTCAACATCTATCTGCCTCCCGCCCACTTTCGCGGCAACCTGCAAGATACCCTGCTGATGGTGGTGCTGCCCGCACTGGCACTGCTCGCCATCTGGCTGTGCAGTCTGTTGTTTCTGGTGCGTATTTTTCGCCAGGAGCAGGCGTTGGTGCAGCGCTCTCTCAGCGGCCTCGTCCAGGATGCGGCGCTGAGGGAGATCCAGCTGCGCCGGCGTACCTGGTTTGTGCACGGCAGCCTGGGGGAGATCAGTCAGGTGAGAAACAGCTTGCTGGAGGGACAGGATGCTCTGCTGCACGAGCCCCTCACCGGCATCATGAATCGGCGGGCCTTCGAGCAAGGCAGGGCCAGGCTGGTGCAGGAGGAGAAACCCCACTGGCTGGTGCTGTTTGATGTGGATAACTTCAAGCGCATCAATGACAGCTGGGGGCACGGGGTAGGCGATGCGGTGCTGTTCCGGGTGGCCACCATCATGGCGAGAACCCTGGGAGAGGCTCAGGTCTACCGCATCGGAGGGGATGAGTTTGCGGCTCTGCTGCCCTGGGAACAGGAGGAGGTCGAGGATCGTCTGACCCAGCTGCTGACCCGGGTGCGGACACTGCAGTGGCGCGAGTTTGAGGAGTCCATCACCCTGAGCGCGGGTGGGGCTCGCTATCCGGATGACGCCGCCCTGCTCGATCGGGCGGATGAGTGCCTGTACCAGAGCAAGCGGCAGGGACGGGATTGCTGGCACCTGTCACCCACCCAAGATCCCCAAAAAGGGGAGGTCGTGACAGTATCTGTCTGACCGCCATCGGGAGAAAAAGAGCCTGAATGGCCGAGAAAGGGGTCACAGTGGGGATAATTTCCCATGTG
Organism: Aeromonas sp. QDB31; assembly: GCF_027707605.1. NCBI lineage: Bacteria > Pseudomonadati > Pseudomonadota > Gammaproteobacteria > Aeromonadales > Aeromonadaceae > Aeromonas > Aeromonas sp. QDB31. Next base: position 112,301 of record NZ_JAPCIX010000010.1, read on the forward strand.
ACCTTTTTTTTTAATTCATTTTCAGTCGGTTAGCTCATGTGATCGTGCCATGTCGCGAAGGAGAGACACTTCCCCTGCCGGCAAGGACGCCGTAATCCTGGTAGCGGAGTCCGGGACGCTTTGTATAGTGCAGGGAAAAATAATCAATCAGACATCAGGTTTGACAGGAGTACCCCATGGAAATGAGAAAATACGGCATTAGCGCGATGGCGCTGCTGGGCGCGCTGCTGTTGGGCAATGGCCAGGCGCAGGCGTCCGAGACCGTCAACACCATACTCGGTGGTGGCGTCGGCGGGGTGGCAGGTACCATGATCGGCAAGCAGCTGGGGGGCGACACCGGCGCCCTGGTGGGGGCCGCTGTTGGCGGCGCAGCGGGCGGTGCGGCCACGGCCGACAGGGGCAACAAGAATGAGGCAGCCCTGGGGGGCGCGGTGGGGGCACTGGGCGGTGCCGCCATTGGCAAGAGTGTGGGTGGCAGCACGGGCCAGCTGATCGGTGCCGGCATCGGCGGGGCTGGTGGTTCGGCCATAGGCGCCAAAACCGGCGACAGTCACGAGAGCAAGAACGAGCGCTATTACGACGACAGGCGCTATCACAAGCACCACAAGCATCACAAAAAGCACCGCAAGCACAGATGGCATGACGACGACTGAGGTCAGCCAGAAGAGAGAAAAAGGGGCCAGGGGCCCCTTTTTCGTGTCCGTTGTATCGAAGGCGGTAGGGATACCCGCCGAGCGATGTTGTCGGCCCCGGCCTTGGCGTGTCAGACCAGACGGTGCTGGCGCCTGCCGGCGGCAAAGGCGTTGATGTTGTCGATCAACTGATCCGCGAGGCGCTGCATCGACTCCTCACTGGCCCAGGCCACATGAGGCGTCAGAATGAAGTTGGGGTAACGCAGCGCCTGCATCAGGGGGTGGTCGGGGGGAGGTGGCTCGATGCTCGCCACGTCGAACCCGGCGCCGCCGAGGCGACCGTTGGCCAGCGCCTCCAGCAGGGCCTGCTCGTCCACCAGGCCGCCGCGGCCCACGTTGATCAGCAGAGCCCCCGGTTTCATCATGGCCAGCTCCCGCGGACCTATCAGGTGGCGGGTGTAGGGGGTGAGCGGGCAGTGCAGGCTGATGACGTCCGCGCTTTGCAGCAGCTCGTCGAGGGGCAACCGATCCTCGTCGTGGCTGGCGCCGACCTGGCTCTGGGCATAAAAGACCTCCATGCCGATGGCACTGGCCCTCTGCCCCAGGGCCTGCCCCAGGGTGCCCTTGCCGATGATGCCGAGGCGCTTGCCGTGCAGATCCGTGATGGGGTGATCGAAGAAGCAGAACTGGCCGCTCTGCTGCCAGCGCCCCTCCAGCAGGGACTGGCGCCAGGCGAACAGGTTGCGAGACAAGGCCAGCATCAGTGCCATGGCGTGTTCGGGCACCGAGGGGCCCGAGTAGTTGCGGATGTTGCAGACGCCGACGTTGGCGGCGCGGCACGCCTCCAGATCCAGGTTGTCACTGCCGGTGGCCGCCAGCGCGATGAGTTTCAGGTCCGGCAGCCGGGCCAGCTCGGCGGCGCCGATGCGCACCTTGTTGATGATGGCGATGCTGGCGCAACTGAGCCGCTCCACCACCTGTTCCGGCCTCGTCTCGGGGTAGCTTTGCCAATGATGGGGGAAGTCGGGGCGACGCAGATTGATGCCGGCGTCCAGGGTGTCACTGTCGAGAAACACGATTTGCTGCATTAAGCCTCCTGCCGTTGAGGCGTTTATGATGCCAAACATCGGCGACCGAGGGCCAGTTTGCAGCGCATCAATGGCTTGGCAATCGCGCCGGATGTGAGGCAGGCGGCATTTTGGGGGTCAGATCCAGCCCAGATGGGTCAGCCAGCCCTGGATGCGACCGGGCGTTTCGCCCAGTTCCATCAAGGCATAGGGACGGTAGTTGAGCTTGTGGCTGCGGCGGCTCTCGCTCTGGCGAGCCTCGGCAGCCAGCAGGGGCCAGCGTCCCCCGTCTTCTTGATAGAGATCCAGGGTGGGAATGCTGGCCTGGGCCACCTGCTTGGCCAGGGTCTGGTTGCTCAGCTGGTTGGGAAAGAAACCGTCGAGCAGCACCAGGGCATCGGGGGCGGGCAATTGCTCGCTGGTGATGAGGTTGGCGGCCCAGGCCGCGCTGGTGCCTTGCGCCAGCAACAGCTTGAACCCGCCCTCCTGCAGCTTGGCGTCACCGAGCTTGACGATGCGTTCGGCAAATTGCCGGCGAAATGCGTCAATGTTCTCCTGCTTCTTCTCTGAGGCCGGATCCAGCTCGGTCTGCTGGGGGGAGGGGAGCAGCAGCAGGGTATCGAAGCCGAGTCGACCCAGATCCCGGGTCAGTTGCCACAGCTGGCCGCTACGCTGCCAGTCCGGCAGCAGGATGGCGAGCCCCAGATAGCTGTCACCGTCGTGCTTGGCAAAGAGCACCCTCTGCTTGTCGATCCGGGTGCTGTCAGGCACTCCCTTCCAGTCGCTCTCCTGCCAGTGATCGAGAGGGGTCGGGGGCGAAATCTCGTTGGCCGGCAAGGTGGTGCTCGCCAGCAGGGTCAAAAACAGCAGTGGTAAGGATAATCTGGCCATGATGCGCTCCCCGGTTGACTGGGTTAGCGGCGGCGTGCCGGATTTCTGAAGGGGGTCGGGGGATCCAGTAGCAAGAGGGAAGGGGCAGGCCCCTTCCCTCGACGGGCTCAGGGCCGGGCAAGTCTGCCGAGCTGGCGGTCGTGCAGGGGGGAGAGCAGTAACAGGGCGCTGACGGCCCCCATCAGGGCGAAGAACATGTCGGACTGGGTATCCCAGGGGTCTCCCTGGGTGCCGAGGAACTCGTCGGCGCCCTGACCCAGAGCCAGGGCTGCACCCCACTCGATGAGTTCATAGCTGGCGCTGACGGCGAGCACCACGCAGATCACCAGAAACACCAGCATCTTCTTGCCCTGCACATGGTGGCCGCGCAGCAGTATCTCGCGACAGGCCAGGGCGGGCACGAACCCCTGGAAGAAGTGGCCAATCTTGTCATAGGGGTTGCGACCGAGATCGAACCACTGCTGCAGGTCGAAACCGAGCGGCACCCGGGCATAGGTGTAAGCACCCCCCAGCATCAGCACGGCCCCGTGCAGAAAGATGCACAGGTAGAGCAGGCTGGTGAGGGGGTAGCTGCGCTGACTCAGCAGCAACAGCGGCAGGACGATCAGCACGGGGGCGACTTCCAGCAACCAGGTGACCCTGTCATAGGGTTGCCAGCCGGAGAGCACCAGCAGTACCAGGGTGAGCAGCAACAGCAGGAGTTTTTGATGAGATGTCATAGGGAGCCTGTGAGGGAGGAGGAACCTGACTTCATGGTGTAGTCCCAATCGGCGCGAGACGAAAGGGGGCAGGGGAATTCTCCCTCAATGGAAGGCCCGCTGTCACTGACCGGGGCTGAATGATCGCAGGACCGGTGCCCATAAAGAAAAAGCGAGCCTGGGGCTCGCTTTTTTCAACACGGGCGTGAAGCCGTCAAATCAGTTGACGCGACGCTTGAATTCACCGGTGCGGGTATCGATTTCGATCTTGTCGCCGATCTCTACGAAGGCGGCAACGGCCAGCTCGTAGGTGGTGCCCTTCAGGCGGGCCGGCTTGGTCACTTTACCGGAGGTGTCGCCACGGGCGGCCGGCTCGGTGTACTCGACTTCGCGAACGATGGTGGTCGGCAGTTCTACGGAGATGGCTTTCTCGTTGTAGAAAGTCACTTCGCAGATGTCTTCCATGCCGTCAACCATGTAGTTCAGGGCGTCACCCAGGTTGTCTTTCTCGACGTCGTACTGGTTGTACTCGGTGTCCATGAAGACATACAGGGGGTCGGAGAAGTAAGAGTAGGTGCACTCTTTACGCTCCAGCTGAACGACTTCCAGCTTGTCGTCGGCCTTGAATACGGTCTCGGTGGCGCTGCCGTTCAGCAGGCCTTTCAGCTTCATCTTGACCACGGCGGAGTTACGGCCGGATTTGTTGAATTCGGCTTTCTGGACCACCATCGGCTCGGTACCGATCATGACGACGTTACCAGCGCGGATTTCCTGTGCGGTTTTCATGTAAAAATTCCTGTTCGTATACGGGCAGATAAAAACTGCCAGATTATATACGGCTTTCTAAAAATTTCACCAGCCGAGTGACGAGATCCCCATCGGCAAGCAACTTCTGTGACCAGCTTCGCGCATGTTGTTGCCAAATAGTGCCGAATTGCGGCCATTGGGCCCAGAGTTCGCGCACATCTTGCCCATGGTTGAGGGCATGATTGAAGGCGCGCAGCCACTGGCCGCCATCGGCGGGCAGCGCCTCCAGATAGTGGTCGAGGAAATCATCCAGCTTGGCAATGTGAGCCTGATCGTCCTGGGGATAGATGTGCCACAGGAAGGGCCGTGCTGCCCACTGGGCCCGCACGAAGGAGTCTTCGCCGCGCACCAGGTTGAGATCGCAGCTCCACAGCAGCCGATCGTAGCCCGCCTGGCTCGTCATCGGCAGCAGCTTGATGGCGAGCTGGCCCGATTGCAGCAGATCCCCCGCCTGGGCCGTGCCGATGGCACTCTCAAGACCGGCGCCGCTGAGCACGTCGGGGAGGGCGCGCCCCATGGGCAGCAGCAGGGTGACCGGGGTGGCGCCCTGGCTCCAGCACTGGACCAGGCTTTTCAGCGCCTCGCTCTCGTAGGTGAAGAGGCTTATCCGCAGCTCGTCTTGCGCCCTGGGCGGTAGCCCCAGGCTCGCCCAGTAGGCGGCAAGGCCTGCCTCATCCTGCTGCCACCGCTCCCGTTCGGCGATGAGGTCACGCTCGCACAAGAGGCCACCGGTCTTAGCCGTGAAGCCCGGGAAGAAGAAGTATTTATTGAGGCTCAGCTTGCCGACCCGCTGCGGCGAGGCGAGGCCGTGGCAATCCTCGACCCAGCTCTCTGCCGAGAGATACTCCAGATTGATCCAGCAGGGGGGCGGGCTCTGCTCGGCCATGCGTTCGATAAAGGGGGCGGGCAGCTCGCAGGCGAAGGCCTCTATGACCACTCTGGCCGGGATGGCATCCGCTGGCAGGGGGCCTTGCCAGCGCTGGATGTGAATCCCCTCAACCCACTGGCGATCCCGCGCGGGATTAAGCCCCGGACAGATGCGGGCAAAGCTCGCCAGGTCGTCCACCCAGAGCCGCACCTCTCCATGCCCCTCCCGCTCCAGCTGGCGGGCCAGCCGCCAGGTGACGCCTATGTCGCCGAAGTTGTCCACCACGGTGCAGAAGATGTCCCAGTCGAAGGGGGGCAGGGGGCTGGTCATGTCAGGGGTCCAGATGCAAAAAAACCGGTGCGCAGGGTAGCACACCGGTGGCCTGGCTTCTAACCGTCAGCGCGTGACGGGGCTGCGGCAGATTACTCCTTGCCGTAGACGTTGTTCTCCTGCTCGCGCACCCGGATGAAGGTGGTGCGCTTGGTGAGCTCTTTCAGCTGGCTGGCGCCGACATAGGTGCAGGTGGAACGCACACCGCCGAGGATGTCGCGCACGGCGTTCTCGACCGGGCCGCGGTAGGGCAGCAGCACCGTCTTGCCCTCGGAGGCACGGTATTCGGCGACGCCGCCGGCGTGCTTGTCCATGGCACTGGAAGAGCTCATGCCGTAGAACTTCATGAAGGGCTCGCCATCCACGTCGACGACTTCGCCGCCGCACTCCTCGTGGGCCGCCAGCATGCCCCCCAGCATCACGAAGTCGGCGCCGCCGCCAAACGCCTTGGCCACGTCGCCCGGGCAGGTGCAGCCGCCGTCACCGACGATCTGGCCGCCGAGGCCGTGGGCCGCATCGGCACACTCTATGATGGCGGAGAGCTGGGGGTAGCCGACGCCGGTCTTGACCCGGGTGGTGCAGACCGAGCCCGGGCCTATGCCCACCTTGACGATGTCGGCGCCGGAGAGGATCAGCTCCTCCACCATCTCGCCGGTGACCACGTTGCCCGCCAGGATGACGTGGTTCGGGCAGGCTTCACGGATCTTGCGCAGGAACTCGACGAAGTGCTGGGAGTAGCCGTTGGCCACGTCCACGCAGATGAAGCGCAGCGCCTCGGACATGGCGAGGATCTGGCGGGTCTTGATGAAGTCCTCTTCCGAGGTGCCGGTGGAGACCATGACATGGCCCAGCAGGGCAGGATCGGTGTCGTTCACGAAGGTTTGCCACTGGGCGAGGCTGTAGTGCTTGTGTACCGCCGTCATCATCTCGAAGCCGGCCAGAGTGCGCGCAATGGCGAAGGTGCCGACGGTGTCCATGTTGGCGGCGATGACGGGCACTCCCTGCCACTGGGTCCGGGTGTGCTTGAAGGTGAACTGACGGGTCAGGCTGACTTGGGAACGGCTCTTGAGGGTAGAGCGCTTGGGACGAAACAGGACATCCTTGAAACCGAGCTTCAAGTCTTCTTCGATACGCATTGCAAATTCCTTATTGAGCCTTGTGAAAGTCACTGTTGCAGTGGGCAAAATTTTCGGCAGGCACAAAAAAACCGCAGGTTTTCAAGGCCTCCGGTTTACAACAGTCTAGGCAAAAATCCCGCCAGAACAAGACTGATAATTCGCTCAGCATTGTGGTAGCCTTTGGCGTCACAACCTGAGGTCGACCACCAGCTTCATCCAGCACCTCGCCGTGGCCTCTCTCTCCCCTCTTTTTTCCCCCTGCACCAGAGTCAACTGCTGTCGGATCCCCCATGCCGTGAGTGCCAGAGGCCGGGGTTCTGGGCGCCTGCGCCACGTTTGCCAGTTGACAGAGGCCTGCGTGCTGCCCACTCTGGCGCAGAGGGCCAGCGTGGGCCCGCTTCGACGAGGAGAACACATTGTCCGTATCACACAAAGCCGGCTGGTTGTTGTTGGCCAGCCTCTGCTTCTCATCGAGCGTCTGGGCGGCCCCCACCGTCTATGGCTGGATCGAGAAGGGCCTGATCATGCCAAGTGGCGTCGCGGTCAAGATGAAGCTGGATACCGGGGCGCTCACCTCGTCCCTCGATGCGCGGGAGCTGCACCACTTCAAGCGTGACGGCAAGCCCTGGGTGCGCTTCACCCTGGCGTTGACCGATGCCAACACCGACAAGGAGGTGCGCCAGACCCTGGAGCGGCCGGTGGAGCGCAGCGTGACGGTGCGCGGTGCCGGCGGCATGGAGGAGCGTCCCACGGTGACCATGTCCATCTGTGTCGGTGACAAGGTCTACAAGGAGTGGTTCACCCTGCGGGATCGCAGCGACATGATCTATCCCGTGCTGCTCGGTCGTCGTCTGCTGGCGGAGCTGGGGCCGGTGGACTCCGCCCGCACCTTCACGGTGCAGCCGAGCTGTGGCTAGGCGTCATTCCAAAGGCGCGAGGATCGCACGCGGGGCCCGAGGCCCCGCGTTTTTTCTCCCCTGAGGCCTGTGCCTTCTATGCCGGGCGGGGGGCGGCGGGCAGCAGCACGCTCACCTCAAGGCCCCCCTCGGGCCGGTTGTGGATGTCGAGGTCCGCGCCGTGCAGTTGGACGATGCGCTGGACTATGGCCATGCCAAGCCCCACCCCATCCCCCTGCTGGGGGTTGACCCGAAAGAAGCGCTCGCACAGGCGCGACAGGGCGGCGGTGGGAATGCCGGGGCCATTGTCCCGCACATCCACCCTGACCCTGTTGCCCTCCTGAGTGATCACCACGGCGACCTCGCCGCCCACCTGGGTGTAGCGCAGCGCATTGTCGATGAGGTTGCCAAACATCAGCTCCAGCAACATGGCCTGTCCCATCACCTGCAGATGCTCGTCGCCCTCGAGGGAGAGTTGCAGGTCCTTCTTCAGGGCGATGGGGGCAAGGGTGGCCAGGGTGCCCTGCAACAGCAGGCTCAGATCCAGCCTGCCGAGCGCCGGTACCTGCTGATTGTCGATGCGGGCCTGGGTCAGCAGCTGGCGGATCAGCCGGTCGCTGCGATCGAGCGCCAGCAACATCTTGCGCAGCGCCTGTTCGCGGCTGAGATCATCCTCGGCCGCCAGGGCATTCTCGCTGTGGATGCGCAGCACCGCCAGCGGGGTGCGCAGCTCGTGGGCCGCCTCGTTGGTGAACTGTTTCTCCCGCTCTATGGTGTCCGCCAGGGTGTGCATCAGCCGATTGATCTCCGCCACCAGCGGCGTCAGCTCCTCGGCCTTGATGGCCAGGTTGAGCGGGCTCAGGTTGGCAGGATGGCGCTCGCCGATGGCCTGGGTCAGCTGGTGCAACGGAGCCAGGCCACGTTGCACCAGCCACCAGAGCAGGACGAGCAGGAAGGGCAGGGTGATGAAGAGCGGCAGCATGGTCAGGGTGGCCATCTTGCTGGCCAGCTCCCCTCGCTCGTCATCCCGCTCCGCCACGATGAGCCAGGTGTGCTCATTTTCGTTGTAGAGGGTGAAGGTGCGCCACTCGTGGTGATCCTTGGTCTCGCTGTTGAAGCCGCGTTCCAGGGTGGTCAGGGGCTGCTCCGGCGCATTGGGTGAACGCAGCAGTATGATGCCCTGCTCGCTCAGCAGCTGGAAGTAGAGGTTGTGTTCGAACTCGTGGCCGTAGGGGGTGAACTCGTTGTCCCGCCCAAGCTGGCTGAAGCTGCGCTTCTCCTGATGAAAGGTGTCGGGCACGGCCTGCTCCCACTCCTGGTAGACGGCGCCGTTGCTGGGCAGCTCGCCGCGCTGCTTCAGATAACGGCTGAGCAGCTGGTTGGTGATGCGGGCGGACTGGGCGAGACGGGCATCGAACAGCTCTTCCATCTCGTGGTTGGCTTCCAGATAGCCGATGAGGCCGCTGACGGCCAGGCTGAGACTGACCAGGGCCAGGATGCCGGAGAGCAGGAAGCGACGGATGGAGCGGACGCGACTCATTGGCTGGATATCCCTCTGGTGCCCGGGGTATCTGGCTGCGGCACAATGTAGCCGACGCCGCGGATGTTGCGGATGAGCTCGGGGAAGAACTTCTTGCGCAGGTGGTGAATGTGTACCTCCACCGCATTGCTTTCGGCTCCCTCATCCCAGCCATAGAGGCTCTGCTGCAGCTGATCACGGCTCAGCACCCGGCCGCTCTGGCTGATGAGCTCCTGCAGCAGCTTGTATTCGTGGGGGGTCAGTCTGACCACCTCCCCCTGATAGGTGACCTGCTGGGATTCGGGGTAGATGAGGATATCGCCATACTCCAGCACCGCCTGGGCCTGCCCCTTGCTGCGGCGCACCAGGGCGCGCAGGCGGGCGTTGAGCTCCTGCAGGGCGAAGGGTTTCACCATGTAGTCGTCGGAGCCCGCGTCCAGCCCCAGCACCCGGTCGTCCAGGGCATCACGGGCGGTGAGGATGAGCACCGGCAGCGTCTGTCCCTCCCGGCGCAGCTTGCGTAGCAGGCTGATGCCGTCGATGTCCGGCAGATTGAGGTCCAGGATGAGGGCGGCAAACTCCTCGCTCTTGAGCGCCGACAGGGCGGGCAGCCCCTGCTGCAGCCAGTCCACCGTGTAGCCGCTGCTGCGCAGGGCATCCACCATGCCATCCCCCAGCATCATGTCATCTTCCACCAACAGGATCCGCATTGTTTTTTCCCCTCAAATGACGCTGCCCACCAGTATGCAAGTTGGTGGGCAGAGTTTAAATAGCGCACTGATATGCTTGTGTTTATAGCTTGGCGAGACGCTCGCGGATTTCCGTCTTGCGCCCTTCGTCCGCCACCTCGCGGCCCGGTCTGGCCGGGGCGGCCAGGGCCTTGTCCAGATAGATCTTCGCCTTCGCCTTGTCCCCCTGTTCCAGCAGGAAATCGCCGTAGAAGAAGTTGGGATCGATGCCGGTAGGATTGATGGTGAGTGCCTGCTTGAGCAGCTGCTCGGCCTTGTCGTCATCCCCAAATCCGACCGGCCAGCCCGGCACCTGGTAGTAGAGCGAGCCCAGGCTGGTGTAGGCGGAGCCCTCCAGCGCCTTGGGATCCTGCTTGATGGCGATCTCCAGCTTGGCCTTGGCCTCTTTCACCAGGCTGAGGGCCCCGAGGCCGCCCTTGGCGCCGGCCCAGGTGCTCTTGACGATGGCGGACCAGATCAGCAGATCGGTGCGAAAGGCCTCCTTGGCACTGGCCTGATCCGCCTGGGCACTCAGGGTCGCCAGGCAGCTCTCCTTGGCCTTGCCGGTCTGCTGGTACTGGCAGTGGGCCCACTGCTGTTGAATGGTGGGCAGGGCATCTGCGGCCTGAACCAGGCTGCTGGCGAGGGCAAGCAGCAGGACGCTGTGGCCAAATCGGGGGCGGAAAGTGGCGTGTTTCATCTCAATGTTCCTTCTCGTGCGTGGCACAGGCGGGGTTGTCCCCGTGATCGGTGGCCGGGTGGGCTGGGCGGCGGGCATGGCGCTCGATGACGGGCAGTTGTCTGGCGAGCGCCTTGTCGACCAGGGCGGGCAGCAGGCCGTTGAGCCGCACGAACAGCTTCTCCGGCCAGCCGAGCCAGCTGCGGCGTGTCTCGTTGCACAGGGCGATGACGGCCTCCTCGGCGACGTCCTGAGGGCTGTCGGTGTGGGTGCCGAGCTCGGCATTCATGGCGTAGGCCGCCTCGGAGTTGAGGTGGGTGCGGGTGGCGCGGGGGGCAAAGTGCAGCACCTTGATGCCGGAGCCCTCCAGTTCCCGGCCCAGCGCCTCGCTAAAGCCCCGCAGGGCAAACTTGCTGGCGCAATAAACGCTGTAACCGGCATAGCCGATGGCCCCGAGGCTGGAGCCTATGTTCATGATGACTGCGGGCTTGCGCAGCCTCGGCAGCAGGGCGCGGGTGAGCTGGATGGGAGCCTCGACGTTGAGCAGCAGTTGGCGCGTCACCTGCTCGCTGCTCTGATCCTCCAGCCAGGCGAACTGGTTGCAGCCCGCGCTGTTGATCAGCACGTCCAGCCCGTCATCCAGCGCCGGGTGCTGCAACAACCGGGCCCGCTCCTGGGGCGAGCCCAGATCGGCGGTCACCGTCTGATGGCGCTCCGGGTGGGGCAGCTCCTTGCGCAGCCGTTCCAGTGCGCTGGCCCGGCGTCCGTGCAGCAGCAGATGCGCCCCCTGGGCCGCCAGCTCCAGGGCCAGGGCTTCCCCTATGCCGCCGCTGGCGCCGGTGAGCAGTATGCGTTTCCCTTCAAGCTTCATTGGCAGAGGATCCCGTGAGCTGATGGAGCATGTCGCCATAGAGGCGGTAGACCACCTTGGCGGCGTGAATGATGGCGGCCTGATCGGCGGCGTCTTCCACCCGGTTCATCAGGGATTCGAAGAACTTGAGGTGCTCCTGATCCAGGGCGCCGTGAGAGCTGAGGTAGCTCATCGCCTGGGGTGGCAGACCGAGGCCGCTCTTGAGCTGGTCCGCCACCGTCAGGGCGATGGCGACGCTGGTGCCTTCCAGCACCTGCACCATGCCGAAGAAGCCCATGGGGTTGCCGCGCTGGATCTGGTCGTAGAGGAAGGCCACCATCAGCTCGATGGGTTGACCGGGTCGGCCATGGCGCACCGCCTCGGCGTCACCGCCGCAAGCGCGGATGTCATTGAGGATCCACTCCTGGTGGCCGTACTCCTCGTCGATGTACTCCCGGATGGCGCCGCGCACCCACTCATACTCCTGTCCCAGCTTGCCGCCGGTGGCCATCAGGAGCGGCACCGTGTGGCGCACGTGGTAGTAAGCCTCTGCCAGAAAGGCGAGGTAGGTCTCCCGGCTGATGTCGCCGCGGCGGCAGGCCTCGATGATGGGGGCATTGAACAGGTGCTCGCGCTCGGCGGCGGTGGCGTGTTGCAGGGTCTGGTAGAAACTCATGAGGATTCTCCTGTGAGGCCTTGAGTCAGGCATTGGTCGATCTGCCGGGAAAAGTGGTGATAAATCTCGTTGCGACGGGGGCGGCCGTTAGCCGTCAGCAGGCCGGGGTGCTGATCCAGCGCCACCGGCAGCCAGTGATGGATGCGGGCGTAATCGGGCAACTGCTGGTTGAGCCGGGCAATCTGCTCGGCCAACTGGCACTGGGTGCCCGGCAGCGGCTGGATGAGGGCGACGTTGGCGGGCTGGCCGTCACCGAAGATCACGATGCGGACGATGGCCGGGCAGAGCTGGGCCTGGGCCTCCACCCACTCCGGCGAAAAGTTGCGGCCAAAGGCGGTGATCTGCACGTTCTTCTTGCGCCCCGTGATGTGCAGGTAGCCTTCTGCGTCCAGGTGACCCAGATCCCCTGTGGCGATCTGGCTGGCCGCAGCGCCCTCTTCCCCCAGATAGCCGAGCATGGCGCTGCCGCTCACCATGACTTCGCCGTCGGCGGCGATCGTCACCTGGCAGTGGGGCAGGGGGCGGCCGACGCTGCCCGGACGGTCATCGTCCGGGCCGTTGAGCGCCACGACCGAACCGCACTCCGACAGGCCATAGCCCTCATAGACTGGCAGCCCCAGCGCGCGGGCATGGGCGATGAACTCGGGGGCGACCTTGCCGCCACCGACGGCGACGAAGCGAAGCCCCTTGAGCCGTTCGGCCAGGGCCGGGGTGTTGGCGCACAGCGCCAGCAGCAGGCGCAGCAGTTCGGGTACCAGCACCAGGCTGTGGCTGGGCCAGCGTGCCAGGGCCTGGCCCAGCATGGCCGGGTCGAGGGTGCTGGAGCCGGTGAAACCCAGCTCGCCGAGCGAGGGGATGCGGCTGCAGGCGCCGGTGAGCAGTGGCACGTACAGACCGGTCAGATTCTCCAGCAGGGTGGCCAGGGGCAGCAGGGTCAGGTGCTGTTCAACTCCGGCCGGGGCGACCCTTAGGGCTAGGGATTCGCAGACTGCCATCATCTGGGCAAGGGACAGGCAGACCCCCTTGGGCTGGCCCGTGGTGCCCGAGGTATAGGTGATCTTGGCTGTGCCGTCCGGCAGGGCCGGAGGCGCGAGCGGGGTGCGTCGCCACAGGGGCAGATCCTGTTCGTCGGCGGTGCCCGTCATCAGGATGAGGGGGGCTGCGGCCTGCCAGCCCTCATGTTCGGGTCCCACCAGGGCGTCGGCTCCGCTGCTCTCCAGCAGCCAGGACTGCTGCGCCGGGCTGAAGAAGTGGGGAACCGGAATGACCACGATACCGGCCCGGGTGCAGGCCAGATCGAGCAGCGCCCAGGGCAGACCGTTGTCGAGCTGCAGGGCCAGGCGGCGAATGCCGGCTTGCTGCAAGCGGTCGGCCAGGTGCTGGATCTGCTGCCACAGGTTCTGGTAATCCAACGAACCCTGGCTGCCTTGCAGTGCCGGTTGTCGCGGCGTCAGGCTGGCGTGGCGGGCGATGGCGTCAAACAGGCTCATTGAGCGCACCTCTTGTCATTGTCGGCGTGGCTAAAAAGCATGGGCATGGGCCCCAACAGGTTGAGCAGCAGGCTGCTCTGGGCGAGCACCTCGCGCCCCTGGTTGATGTCCCCGGCCATCACCTTGGGTTGGCAGCGGTAGTACTCTCCCCAGGCACTGGCGTCTTCCCCCACCTGGTGGGCCTGGGCGGGGGCCAGCTCCACCGGGTTGAGACGCAGCCGGGCAAAGCTGTTGCGCAGTTTGGCGGTGCCGGTGAACACCACGTAATCGAGGGCGTTGTCACACAGCAGGCGGCACAGGGCGGCAAACATCAGGCGGGCATTGCCCGGCTCGCTGCAGGCGAGGTTGCCCACTTCGATGATGCGGCTGCGGGCCGGTCTTACCCCGAGGCGGGTTTCGATGGCGGCCTCGATGGGTTGCTCCAGATACTGCTCTAGATAGAGGGGTTGCTCGCCCTCGCCGTTGCAGGCCTGGTTGAGGCCACAGGCGCCGACCAGCACCCCATCGGCCCGGTAGAGCCCGAGCAGACAGGGCAGAAAATGGGGAATGCGGGCGTTGAATTCGAGGGTGTAGGCGGCCTGGATATAAGTTTGCAGCGCCATGACCTGCTGCGGGGATTCGGCCAGGATCAACCTGTAGGGGGCTTGGATCTCGATGGTCATGGTTGGCTCCTTCTCTTGCGATGGGTTGAGAGTAAAAGGGCAAACTTAAGAAACCCTTAAGGCGCAAAAAAAGTTGTCAGCAAGGCGGCGGGCAGGCAATCTGCGCGGCTGTTACCCAGGAGGATCCGTCATGTCATCAAGCGTCAGCTGCCCCCTCTGCTCGGCTCGCCACAGTTACCCCCTGTCGGTGGCAGGCAAGCGCTATCACCGTTGTCTGGACTGCGAGCTGGTCTGGCTGGATGAGGCGGATCATCTGGACGATGCGGCCGAGAAGGCGGTCTATGACGGGCATGACAACCGGGTGGATGATCCCCGTTATCGCGGCTTTCTGATGCGGGCCTTCGGCGAGGTGCTCTCCCGGGTGAGCCCTCCTGCCTGTGGCCTCGATTTCGGCTGCGGTCCCGGGCCTGCCCTCATCGCCATGGGGCGGGAGGCGGGCTTTGATATGGCGGGTTACGACAAGTTCTATGCCGACCAGCCCGAGCTGCTCACTCGTCGCTACGATTTCATCACCAGCACCGAGGTGATAGAGCACCTGGCCGCCCCCCGCGCCGTGCTGGACGGGCTCTGGGCCTGCCTCAACCCCGGCGGCGTGTTGGTGTTGCAGACCCAGCGGGTGCTGGGTGACGAGCGCTTCAAGAGCTGGCGTTATCGCCACGATCCGACCCACATCGTCTTCTTTGCCGAGGCGTCGTTCCGCGCCCTGGCTGCCCGCTGGCAGGCGGACCTCTGCTTCCCCCACACCGATGTGGCCGTGTTCACCAAACCCTGAACGGGGCATTTTCATTTGGCGGCGGCTTGGGCATGCTGGTGACCTGACACTCAGGAACGGATGCCCCTATTTTCATGTCGATCCCCCATTTGTCATTGCAAGACGCCCGCCACCTGCAACTCGCCGCCCAGGGGCTGCTGACCCCGCGCCGCGCCAAGGCCGGCCCCTCCGATCTGCTTGACTGCATCCGCCGCATGGCGCTGCTGCAGATAGACACCATCTCGGTGGTGGCCCGCAGCCCCTATCTGGTGCTGTTCAGCCGGCTCGGCCACTACGATCCGCGCTGGCTGGAGCAGTTGCTGGCCGAGGGGGCGCTCTTCGAATACTGGGCCCACGAGGCCTGCTTCGTCCCCCGGGAGGATTACCGGCTGCTGCGCCATCGCATGCTGGATCCCGCCGCCATGGGCTGGAAGTTCTCCGCCCAGTGGCTCAAGACCCACGGCGGCGAGATTGCGCAGATAGTCGAGCGCATCCGCCGGGAGGGCCCGGTGCGGGCAGCCGATATTGGAAACGAAAGAGGCGAACGCAAGGGGGGCGGCAACGGCTGGTGGGACTGGAAGCCCGAGAAGCGCCACCTGGAGGTGCTGTTCACCGCGGGTCAGCTGATGGTGCGCGAGCGGCGCAACTTCCAGCGGGTCTACGATCTCGCCGAGCGGGTCATGCCCGAGTGGGACGACGGGCGGGATCTGCCGAGCCCTGAGCTCGCCCAGCGGGACATGGTGCGTGCCAGCTGCCGGGCGCTGGGGCTGGTCAAGACCGGCTGGGTGGCGGATTACTACCGGCTCAAGCGCGGCAAATACGATGTCCTGCTCCATCAGCTGGCGGACGAGGGGGAGCTGTTGCCGGTGCGGGTGGAGGGCTGGCAGCACGGTGCCTTCGTGCACGCATCGCTCTCCGATGAGCTGACCCGGGCCCAGGCAGGCAGCCTCAAGGCGACCCACACCGCCGTGCTCTCACCCTTCGATCCCCTGGTGTGGGATCGCAAGCGAGCCAGCGAACTGTTTGGCTTTGACTACCGCATCGAGTGCTACACCCCGGCCCCCAAACGCCAGTACGGCTACTTCGTGCTGCCTCTGCTGCGCCGAGGCAAGCTGGTGGGGCGCCTGGATGCCAAGGCCCATCGCAAGGAGGGGGTGTTCGAGGTCAAGAGCCTCTATCTGGAGCCAGGGGTCAGGGTGACCGCCAGCCTGGCGCAGGATCTGGAGAAGGCGCTGCAAAAACTGGCGCAGTGGCACCAGACCCCGCTGCTTCGCCTCGGCGCCATGCCGGCGCCCCTGCGGGCCCTGTGGCCGGAGTCAGCGCCGCTTCCTTGAGCAATACGCAGCCAGACAACGCGCCGCGCGCCAACCATCAACCAAACAAAAACCGGGCACTGGGCCCGGTTTTATCATCTGTTGCTGGCAACTAAAGGATTACTGGAGTACCAGCACCATCAGCAGACCGACGGTGATGGCTGACACCAGGAAGGCGAAGCCATAGAACACGTAGTGGTGCAGCTTGGTGGTGTGGATCCCGAGATCATGCAGGCCGTGGTAGATGCGGTGCATGCCGTGCCAGATCGGCAGGGCGATGATCACCAGCAGGATGCAGGCACCCCACCAGGAGCTGGCGAACTCGAGTGCGCGTTCGTAGCTCATGGTCTCCACGTCCATGATGCCCATGGGCACCAGCAGACCAGTAATGAGGACAATCACCGGCAGCAGCATGGCGACAACCATGCCACCGGCACCAAACAGTCCCCAGTAAATGGGCTCGTCAGAACGTCTCATCATTAATCTCCTCAAGCCACGATGATCAGGATCAGCAGGGATACCACCGCCAGCGCCACATACTGGGCGATGACGATAGGCTTCTCCGGCACCAGGTCTTCACCACGGAAGATACGCATGGCCTTGGGGGCCAGGGCGAACCAGGTCTTGGCGTGGAACAGGCAGGCTGCCAGCGCGATGACGTGGAACAGGATGGCGACCGGGCTTTGCAGGGATTCCAGCCAGCCGTTGAACGCTTCCTGACCCTGCACCAGCCGCAACAGACCCCACATCAGCACGACGGCATAGATGGAGACGAAGATGCTGGTGCCTTCGCGGATCATGTAACCGGTGTAGAAGGCATTCTTCAGCCACCAGTCTTTCTTCATTTCGCGCACGTAAGGCTTACGTTTGCTCTCTGTGTTGTTCATGGTCTCACTCCTCAATCCGGCTTGAACATGGCGATCATGTAGTCCTTGGCGCTCTCGACCTTGCCAAGCTGGATGGCTGCGGCCGGATCCACACCCTTGGGGCAGACATCGGAGCAATAACCCACGAAGGTACAACCCCAGACGCCCTCGTCCTGGCTGATGATCTTCATCCGCTCTTTGGACGCGCTGTCGCGGTTGTCGGCGTTGTAGCGATAAGCCAGCGCCAGGGCCGCCGGGCCGGTGAACTTCTTGTTGATGCCATACTGCGGGCAGGCGGCGTAGCACAGACCACAGTTGATGCACATGGAGAACTGGTGATATTTCGCCATGTCGGCCGGAGTCTGGGTGTACTCGCCGTCGCACAGGCTGCGCGGTTCGCTCGGGATGATGTAGGGCTTGATGCTCTCCAGCTTCTCGATGAAATCGGACATGTCGACCACCAAGTCGCGCTCGATCGGGAAGTTGTTGAGCGGCTCGATTTTCATCTTGCCCGGCAGGTAGTCCCGCAGGAAGGTCTTGCAACCCAGCTTCGGAATGCCATTGACCATCATGCCGCAGGAGCCGCAGATCGCCATCCGGCAGGACCAGCGGAAGCTCAGGGTGGAGTCCAGCTGATCCTTGATGTACTGCAGCGCATCCAGCAGGGACATCTCTTTCAGGTAAGGCACCTGGAAGGTCTGCATCCAGGGCTCGTTATCCTGCTCGGGACGGTAGCGCAGGATTTCAATTTCGATCATCTCAGCCATTCTTCTTAGCCTCGTCTTGTTTCTCACCCTCGGAACCGTACACACGCTTCGCCGGTTGGGATTTAGTGATCTTCACATCGGAGTAATCGATGGTCGGGGCCCCTTCCGGTGCATAGAAGGAGAGAGTGTGCTTGAGGAAATTCACGTCATCACGCTCCTCATAACCGTCCAGACGCTGGTGGGAACCACGAGACTCTTTACGGTTGATGGCGGAGTGCGCCATGGCTTCGGCCACGTCCAGCATGTAGCCCAGTTCGATGGCGTACAGCAGATCGGTGTTGAAGACCGAGGACTTGTCGTTGATCTTGATCTTCTTGTAACGGGCTTTGAGCTCGTTGATCTTGTCGATGGTGCCCTGCATCAGCTCTTCGGTACGGTAGATACCGACGCCAGCTTCCATGGACATGCCCAGTTCGTTGCGGATGTCGGCCGGGTTTTCGGTCCCGTCGATGTCCATCAGCGAGAGGTGCTGCTTGATCAGCGCCTCGGCCTTGGCGGCCAGCGCTTCGGTGTTGCCGTGCTGCTGGGTCGCCGCGAATTCGGCTGCCTGTTCACCGGCCACCTTGCCGAAGACCACGATCTCGGACAGGGAGTTGGAGCCCAGACGGTTGGCACCGTGCAGGCCAACGGAGGCACACTCGCCAGCGGCGTAGAGGCCGGGCATGCGGGTGGCGCACTTGCCGTCAGTTTCGATGCCACCCATGGTGTAGTGGGCAGTCGGACGGACCGGGATTGGCTCCTTGACCGGATCCACACCCACGTAGGCCTTGGCCAGTTCGCAGATGAAGGGCAGACGCTCTTTGAGGTACTTCTCGCCGAGGTGGCGCAGGTCGAGGTGAACCACGTCGCCCATCGGGCCCTGGATCACGCGGCCTTTCTGCTGCTCCTGCCAGAATGCCTGGGAGAGACGATCGCGCGGACCCAGCTCCATGTGTTTGTTCTTCGGCTGGCCGACCGGGGTTTCCGGGCCCAGGCCGTAGTCTTGCAGGTAGCGATAGCCATCCTTGTTGAGCAGGATGCCACCCTCACCACGACAACCTTCGGTCATCAGGATGCCGGTGCCCGGCAGACCGGTCGGGTGATACTGGACGAATTCCATGTCACGCAGCGGTACGCCGTGACGGTAGGCCAGCGCCATGCCGTCACCGGTGACGATGCCACCGTTGGTGTTGTAGCGGTAAACGCGACCGGCACCGCCGGTAGCCAGCACCACGGACTTGGCCTGGATGAAGCGGGTGATGCCGTTCTGGATATCGAAGGTCAGCACGCCTTGCACGCGGCCATCTTCGACGATCAGGTCCAGACAGAAGTGCTCATCGTAGCGCTTGATGGTCGGGTACTTGATGGAGGTCTGGAACAGGGTGTGCAGAATGTGGAAACCGGACTTGTCTGCGGCGAACCAGGTGCGCGGGATCTTCATCCCGCCGAAACGGCGGACGTTGGCCTTGCCATCCGGCTTGCGGCTCCAGGGGCAACCCCAGTGCTCCAGCTGGATCATTTCGTTGGTGGCGTTGTTGACGAAGTATTCGACTACGTCCTGCTCACACAACCAGTCACCACCGGAGACGGTGTCGTTGAAGTGGTTTTCGAGGGAGTCGTCATCACGCACGACACCTGCGGCGCCACCTTCGGCGGCCACGGTGTGGCTGCGCATCGGATAGACCTTGGAAATCAGGGCGATTTCCAGCTCCGGGTGGGCTTCTGCAATGGCGATTGCGGCACGCAGGCCACCGCCACCGGCACCGATGATGGCAACATCGGTCTTGATAATATCCACATCTGCCTCCTTAGGGATAGATTTGCTGGGCACGATTTTGCTCTATGAAAAAAATTCAGGCTTGATGCAAGTCAAACTGCTTTGTTTTAGTGCTTGGCAACGGTGATTTTTATTACAACCACCCCATTCCTTGGATGAAAATGCCGTCATTATCGCCATCCATCAGTGATCTGGATCAGCCGTACTCGCTACTCGAGTGATTTTAACCCCAAGATTGTACGTAGTTTTCTTTCAAAAAAATGAGAAATGCCTCTCTTTTTAGGTATTACCCATAAAGTTTTTAAGTTTTTTATCAGAAATGTTTAATGATAACTATTATCATGTTTGCGGCCGATGAAAAGACATCAAAAAAGTAATGCGAATATAGCCGTGGCAGGCATCATCTGTGTCAGAAGGATATTCGAATGGAGAGGCTGATCACAGAGTGTTCTGTGTCGAAGGGGAATTATAACCATTGAAACAAAAAGGGTTTATATAAAAAAGGGGCCTGGACGGCCCCTTTTGATTGGTTCGATCAGATGCGGAACATGCCGACCTGATTGTTGAGCTCACCTGAAATATTTTTAAGTTGAGCCGAGAGGTTGCGTGAACTGTCCGCATCCACCGCCAGCTCGTCCGAGACGTCCTTGACCGCCTGGATGTTGCGGCTGACCTCGTCGGTCACCGCCCGTTGCTCCTCGGCGGCACTGGAGATCTGGGTCGCCATGTCGGAGATCTGGTTGATGGAGGTGGTGATCTGCTCCAGGGCCTGGGTGGCGTCGTTCGCATCTTCCACACTGTTCTGGGCCAGCAGTTGACCCTCGTGCATGGTGCTGACGGCGCCCTGAGTGTTGCGCTGCAGGGTCTCGATCATGCTGCGGATCTCGACGGTGGAGCTGTGGGTACGTTGTGACAGCACTCGCACCTCGTCGGCGACCACGGCGAAGCCGCGACCCTGCTCACCGGCCCGGGCGGCTTCGATGGCGGCGTTGAGCGCCAGCAGGTTGGTCTGCTCGGCGATGCCCTGAATGGTGGAGAGGATGGTGTTGATCTCCTGGGCGTTCTTCTCCAGCTCCTGGATGATGCCGGAGGCCTGCTTGACCTGGGTGGCGAGATCCGTGATGGAGCGCTGGTTGCGCGCGATCACCTGCTTGCCGTGCTCGCAACTGCTGGAGGAGCTGCGGGCCGCCTCTGCGGTCTGCTCGGCATTGCTGGCGACCTCGACGGCGGTGGCGGACATCTCGTGCACCGCGGTCGCAATCTGGGAGATCTCGTTCTGCTGGCGGGCCAGCCCCTGGTTGGATTTCTCCGCCATGTCGTGGGAGGACCTGGCCTGCTGGTTGAGCTGTCCGGAGGAGTTGGAGATGTCCTGCACCATCACGTGGATGCGCTCAATGAAGGTGTTGACGTGTTTGGCGACGGTACCGACTTCATCTTCCCGCTCGATCTTGATGCGACGGGTCAAATCGCCATTGCCGCGGGAGAGATCGGCAATCGCCTCGCCCAGGGTTTTCAGTGGGGCCAGGGAACTGTTGATGGCCACGTAGGAGAAGCCGGCCACGATGAGGATGGTCAGCAGGCCCTGCAGCAGGGCGGAGGTGACCATGCGGGAGACGGACTGGTAGGCGACCGCTTCATCCACCACTATGCCGAAATACCAGTTGGTGTTGGGGATCTCGGTGAGATCGAACACGCTGGCCTTGCCGCTGATCATCATCTCGGAGATGGTGTTGTCATGGGCCAGCTCGTTGACCTTGGCCGCCGTCAGCTCGGGAGAGAGGGCGGTGGCGGGTTTGAGGGCCAGCGCCTTGTCCGGGTGGGCGATGATGGTGCCGTTGCTGTCCACCAGGATGGCGTAGGTGCCTTCCGAGTTCATGGCCAGCACGTCCCGCACCAGACCGTCGATGGAGACGTCACCGGCGATGACCCCGTCGGTGTTGCCACGGCTGAAAGGCTCGGCGATGGTGATGATTAGCTGGCCCGTGGTGATGTCGGCGTAGGGGGCCGTGATGGCGAGTTTGCCGGCCGCCGTGGCGTCCTTGTACCAGGGGCGCTGGCGCGGATCATAGCCGGCCGGCAGATCGGTGGGCTTGCTCTGGATCATCCGGCCATCCTTGGTGCCCACATAGACCAGGTCGAAGTTGCCCGCGTTCATGGACTGGGCCAGGTGACTGAGGGGCTCGTCCTCCTTGGTGAAGGCCTCCTTGGTGGCGGTGACCAGGTTGATGCGGGCATCGAGCCAGCGGGAGATGCCCTTCACGTTGGCGATGGAGCTGTCATCGATGAAACTCCAGATCAGCCGCTGGGTTTCGCTGCGCAGCTGGGTGGTGTTGTACCAGACCTGCAGGCCGGTGATGACCAGGATGATGGCCCCGATGGCGAGGACCAGCTTGTTCTTGATGGATAGGTTCATGTTTACATCCTTGTGAGCGTCAGTCTGAGATCTGTGTGGTGTTTGTTATTGTTATGAGCCAACTCTGTATCGGCTGAAAGTGGACTTTATGTATCCCGGTGCACAGAAAATTTTCGATCTTTTTTCACCTCCTGATGGCCTGCCAGGGCGTGCTAATACTCAGCTGAATCGATCTGGCCGGTTGGTAAAGATGCCATCGACCCCCATGGCTGCGAGGGCATCCCCATCACTCACCTCGTCGACCGTATAGACCAATACCTTTAACCCTCGGCGATGGGCATCCGCCACCAGTCCGGCGTCGACAAAATCCACGTCGCAGTTCAGGGACCAGGCCCCCAACTCTTCGGCGAAGCGGGCGCCGTGCAGCGGCAGGCTGGCGGTCAGGGCGCCGAGGCGCAGCTCCGGCCTCAGCCGGGCGAAGTGCGCCAGCTCGGGATGGTGAAACGAGGAGACGACCCAGTGGGGCGGGGTGAAGCCAAGCTCCGCCTCGGCCCGCCTGGTCAGGGCCGCCACCGGCTCGGCGGTGTGCGCCCCCTTGAGCTCGATGTGCAGCTCGCAGCGCCCCGCAATCAGGCTCATCACCTGCCACAGGGTCGGGATCCGCTCCCCGTCCCCCGCATCCAGGCTCGCCAGATAGTCCCGGGACTGCTCTGTCAGCACCCCATGGCCGTCGGTGCAACGCTCCAGCCGTCGGTCGTGGAAGACCCAGAGCTCGCCGTCTGCCCACTGTACGTCGAGCTCGATGGCGCCGACTCCGAGTGCGATGGCTATCTCCATCGCTTTGAGGGTGTTCTCCGGTGCCAGTTTGCTGGCACCGCGATGGGCAATGATCTGCATTCGCTGCTCCTGTTGTCGTCATTGGGGGATGAGTGAGCTAGAACCCCACCCTTCCCCTTATGAAGGGGAGGGAGCCATCAGCCTCGGCTCATCCTGATATCGATCTGCTGGTGGGGCAGATGCATGCCGAGCTGGTTGAGTTTCTCCAGGATCAGCGAGTGCACCTCATGGGTGATCGGCATTCTGTGGTCCATGTTGTTCACATAGAGCCGGATCTCGTAGATGAGGGCCGAGTCGGTGAATTCGATCAGGAACACCTCGGGGGTCGGGGTATCCAGCACCAGAGTGGACTCCTGCACGCACTGTTCCAGCAACTGTTGTACCCGTTTGGGTTCCTGGGTCAGACCGATGCGAATGCGCAGCTTGACCCGGGTGATGGCATCAGACAGCGACCAGTTGATGAACTGCTCGGTGATGAAGGCCTTGTTGGGGACGATGATCTCCTTCCTGTCCCAGTCCACGATAGTGGTGGCGCGGGTCTTGATCTTGGTGACAGTGCCGGTCAGATCGCGAATGGTGACGGTGTCGCCGAGCCGGATCGGCTTCTCGAACAAGATGATGAGGCCGGAGACGAAGTTCGCGAAGATCTCCTGCAGACCGAAGCCCAGACCCACCGAGAGCGCCGCCACCAGCCACTGGGTCTTGGACCAGTCGATGCCGAGCATGGAGAAGCCGGTGAGGGCGCCGATGAGGATCACCAGATACTTGCTGACCGTGGTCAGGGCGAAGCCGGTACCGGGGGAGAGGCTCAGGTGCTGGAGCAGGGTGAGCTCCATCAGCCCCGGCAGGTTGCGGGCGGTGACCACCGTCAGGATGAAGGCGAAGGCGGTCAGCATCAGATCCTGCAGGGTAATGGCGGAGAGTTGCTCTATGCCAGCCACCTTGCTGCTCACCTGCCACACCTCAATGCTGCTGAGGAAGCTGAACGCCGAGTTGAGATCCGACCATTGCACCAGTACCAGCATGGTGAAGCCCAGCATCAGCAGGGTGCGCACCAGGCCGAGGGACTGGGCGCTGATGGTGTCCAGATCCAGCTCAGGCTCCTCCACCACGTCCGGGATCTCGGAGCTCAAGTCGTCATCCTCTCGTTCCCGCTGGGCCAGGATCTCGGCCCGCTTGCTCTTGGCACGATCGAAGGCGAGGCGGCGGCGCTGGATCAGCATCCAGCGGTGCGCCAGATAGTAGACGAGCAGGCAGCCGAGCCCAGCCAGCAGGCTCAGCTCCAGCTGGCGCAGCAGGATCCGGGAGGTATAGAAGTAGCCGAACAGGGTGCCCAGTACCGCCAGCAGGGGGGCCAGCATCAGGCTGTTCCAGATGAAGTGGTGCAGCAGGTGTGGCTTGGTCATGTCGGCCTGGCCCCAGGTGAGGGGCAGCTTCTCCCGGTTGAGGCGGGCGAAGAACAGCAGCAGCCAGAGGGCGCCGACGATGAAGGCCAGCCGGCCGAGGGAGTCGTAGAAGGCGTGCTCCTGATAACTGTTGGCCATGCCCTGCACGAAGAAGCTCGGGATCAGCACCAGCAGCAGGGTGCGGAACTGGCCCCACACCTTCTGGACCCGCTCTTTCTGCCAGCGGAAATGGAGGATGAGGATCCCCTTCTCCAGGGTGAGATGGCGGGCCACCAGCAGCGCCAGCAGCAAAAACCAGATCTCGCCAAGGCCGCGGGCCACCGCCACCGCGAAGGGGTATTGCCAGGCGCCGTCCAGCAGGCCGCGCATCATCAGCACCATGGCGGGCAGCGGCAGGGCCGCGAGCAGGGAGCGCATCAGCAGCCGGCTGGTGAGGCTGAACTTGTCCTGGGTCACCTTGCCGATGCGGGGGGCTATGTAGTGACTGTATTGCACCAGATGGCGTCCCAGCTTGGCCCAGCACCAGGCAAGCACCAGCAGACCGAGCCCGGCCAGGGTCAGGGTCATGGGGTTGTTCTCCACGATGGCCCTGGGCAGTTGCAGCCAGTTGACGGGATCGAGCAGCAGGCTCAGGGCGGTGGGCACACCGAGCAGGACGGCCGGGGTGAGCGGGCGCACATCCGGCATCCAGAACAGGTGGCTGGCGCTGATCTCGCGGATCTCGTCGATCTTGCTGTTCTGGCGGCTGTAGAGCAGCTTGAGCCGGGTCTGCTCCTGAATCAGGGTATCCGAGGCGTCGTTGAGCCGGGTCAGCAGTTGTCGCCTGGCCTTGAGCAGGTTGTCGAGCACGGCACGCTGGGCCCTGTCCAGGGTGATCTCATCCCCGCTGAGCAGCTCGTTGCGGATCTGCGCGGGATCCTTGAGGGCATCCTGCTCGGTCTCGTACTGGTATTTCGCCATGCGCGCCTTGACGATGTCGGACTCCAGTTTCTCCAGCGGGAAGTAGGCCGGCAGATCGGCCAGCTTGCTGCGCAGGTTTTCGCCGTAGGCGTTGCTTATCTGCAACCATTCCAGTTGTTCGCGCACCGAGTTGACCAGATCGTTCAGTCCTGACAGGGAGGTGTCGACGCCGCGCTGCTCGTCCTGTACCCGCTCTATCTGATCCTCCAGGGCACCCAGTTGCAGGGATAGCGCCTGGTTCTGCTGTTGCTGCTCCTGCAGCAGGGGCAGATCCGAGGTGAGCTGCCTGCGCAGCCGCTCGCTCTCGGCCAACGCCTGCACCGTCTTTTCTCGCCGCAACTGGTTTTGCTGGGCGAGCAGGCTGTTCTGCCACTCGTCCTCGTCGGTGATGGCGAGGTTGAGCTCCTGCAGCTTCAGCTTGCCGAGATCGTTGCGCTGCTGGGCGGAGAGCTGCTCCAGTTCCAGCATCTGGATCCGGTCAGAGAGGCTCTGCTCCTTGAGACGGGTGGCCAGTTGCTGGGCCTCCTGCAGCCTGTCCGACTCGTTGCTGAAGCTCAGGCGATCGAGCTGGGAGCGGGTCTGCAACAGCTGCTTGCGCAGCTCATCGACCCGCACATGATACTCCTGGCCCGTGCTCTCCAGCTGGTTGAGGCTGTCGGTCACGGCCTGGCGCTCCTTGCGCAGGTTGATCTGGCGGTTGCTGCTGAGGCTGATGGCCTGGCGCAACGTCTCTTCTTTTAGGGAGGAGAGGGGTGGACGGGGCTGGGGTTGATAGTTGTGCAGGCTCTCCTTGAGGCGAGCGGACTCCTTGGGGTAGTCGATGAGGATCTGCTGATAGGCCTTGCCCTGTTCCCGATAGCGCTGGGCGTCCCGGGCATACTGCAGTGCCTGCTGATAGCTCTCCCGCAGCTGCTGGTTTTCGAGGCTGTCGGTCTTGGGGACGCTTTGCAGCAACTCTTCCACCTGGGTGACGGCATCATCGGCCTGGACAGAGGAGAAGGGGAGCAGGCTGAGATAGAGCATCAGACAGAGCAGGCGTTGCAACATGGCGCACGTTTCCGTTCATGAGAAGTCGCCTTAGCCTAAAGCAGGGGCCGGGGCGGGTAAAGCCTTCCACATTAATGATTTGCAACATAAATAACGGGTGATCCGGGTCTTGTTTGGCTATTATTCTGGCCGTTTCCCTCCGTTGAGCAATTTATGTCCTCTGTCGATCTGGGCACGGCCCCCCTTTCCCGGCTCTTCCTGCGTTACGTCACCCCGACGGTGGCCGCCATGCTGGTCACTGGCGTCTATGTCACCATAGACGGCATCTTCGTCGGCCATCTCCTGGGCCAGGACGGTCTGGCTGGCATGATGCTGGCTTACCCCATCTGCGCCGTGCTCTATGCGGTGGGGGCGCTGATCGGCATGGGCTCCTCGTCGCTCGCCTCGTTTTATCTGGGCAAGGGGGAGCAGGTGAAGGCGCGCCACATCGTCGGCAATGCGCTGGTGATGGTGCTCATCGCCTCCGCGCTGCTCGCCTTCATCGGCATCCGGTACGGAAGGGAGATGCTGACCTGGATGGGGGCCGAGGGGGTCATCTTCAACGCGGGGTTCGCCTACCTGCAGTGGTACGCCTGGCTCGGGGTCTTTGCCGTGCTCTCCATGGCGTTCACCGCCTTGCTGCGCAACGACGGACGGCCCGGCCTCACCACCTGGATCCTGGTGGGGGGCGGCGTGCTCAACGTGCTGCTCGATTACCTGCTGATGGCGGTAATCCCCTGGGGACTGGCGGGGGCGGCCATCGCTACCATGCTCTCCCAGGCGGTGACCGGCGGCCTCTGTCTGTGGCACTTCTTCACTCCGCGCAGCCAGCTGCGCATCCGCCTGGATACCCTGGTGCCGGACTGGCGTCTGATGGGGGAGACCCTGCGACTCGGGGTGTCGAGTTTTCTGATGTACCTCTATCTGTCGGTGGTGCTGGCGCTGCACAACAAGGCGCTGCTGTCAGTCGGCACTTCGCTGCACGTGGCTGCCTACGGCGTCATCAGCTACAGCGAGGCCTTCTTCTATCTCATCTTCGAGGGGATCGCCATGGGCATCCAGCCCATCGCCAGCTTCAACGCCGGAGCGGGTAACTGGGCTCGGGTACTGCGGGTGCGCAACCTGGCGCTGGGGGTGACCCTGGCGGTGGCGCTGTGCGGCATGATCCCGCTCTACCTCTGGCCCGAGGGGGTGGTCTATCTCTTTGCCGGCGACAACGCGGCCCTGTTGCCGGTGGCCAGCCTCGGCATCTGGCTCTACTTCTGGGGCCTGCCCATGGAGGGGCTGCTGCTGGTGGGCGCCACCTATTTCCAGGCCATCAACCGGGCCCGCATCGCCTCCCTGCTCACCGGGGGCAAGCTGGTGCTGATTGGCGGCTTCCTGTGGGGCTTCTCTTCCCTCTGGGGCGTGGCCGGGGTCTGGTTGGCGCTGCCCACCTGCAGCACCCTGCTGGTACTGGTGATGTGGCGGGCCATGGGCAAGGAGGCCGGGCAGCATGCCGCAGCCCCGTGACTAGCGCCCCTCTCCATGAACGAAAAAGGCAGCCCGGGCTGCCTTTTTCGTTTCATCCTGCCCGGATCAGGGCTTGAAGGCGCCGATAAAGATGGCGGGGTCGACGCGGGCATCGTTGAGGCTGACGTTCCAGTGCATGTGGGGACCTGTGGCGCGGCCGGTGGCGCCGACCCGGCCGACGATGCCGCCGCGGGGCAGGCTCTGGCCCAGGGTCACGTCGATTTTGGACATGTGGCAGAACATGCTGATGAGCCCCTGGCCGTGATCGACGAACACCGTATTGCCGTTGAAGAAGTAGTTGCCGATCAGGATCACCTTGCCGGCGGCCGGTGCCTTGATGGGGGTGCCGGCACCGACCGCGAAGTCGAGGCCGGAGTGGGGGTTGCGCTCCTCGCCGTTGAAGAAGCGGCGCAGCCCGAACGGGCTGGAGAGGGGCCCCTGGACCGGTTTGTCGAACAGCAGGTTGCTGGGCTGGGTGGGGCTGAAGGTCTGGTAGGCCAGGGTCTGCTCGGCCAGTTCCCGGTTGATGCGGGCCATGTCCTCGGCCAGCGGATTGACCTGACGGGTGTTTTTGAGCTTGATGTGCTGCTCCCGATAGTGCTTGTTGCCGACCGTGAAGCTCAAGGTGCGGCCATCGTTCGTGGTCACTTGATGGGGGCCGGGCTGGCTCTTGAGCGGGATGCCGACGATGGCGATCCAGCGCTTGCCCTCTTCCTGCACCACCAGGACGGGTTTGTCCTGATACCGCACGGCGGGCGCCTTGGCGCCGTCTCCCAGTTGCACCACGGCCACGCCTCCCGGCACCGGGTGGTTGAGCAGACGGCTGATGAAGCTGGATTCGGCGTGAAGAGCGGGACTGCCGAGCAACATGAGAAGGAAGAACAGGCGGCGCATGGTGGCTCCATCGAACAAGGCGGTGAGATAAAAAGGGGGAAAATGATGCCACATTCTTGCCCGGCTGTCCGTCACCTCGCGCCATGGCGCCGGACAGGAGACTGTGCCGCACGGCAAGATTGAGAATTCCATGCTATTTACTAATGTGTCACTAAAGGTATCTTTGAATGGCACCTATGACGGCAGGCAGTAAGGCACTGGCTGGGGAGCTTGTGGGCGGGCGAAGCACGGGCCGTCAATGGCCAGTGCACCAGTCCCTTCGTGGCGACCGGCCCCATCACCACCAGTACCCTCTATCAGCCCGGAGAAACCAGCGGTCCCACCGCCTTCTCGACCACGGGCACGGCTACCTGTGATTGCACCGGGATCTCGGTGGGGCTGTTTGTGACCGTCTATTACCAGGGGACCACCAACCTGCCCACCGTCTCCGATCCTCTGGGCACCCTCATCAAACTCAATCCCTATTTTGGCCTCAAAACTGAGTTCAATGCGGCAGGGGGATACCAGGAAGTTCCCTTCAGCGCCACGACCACAGGGCTGCTCAGTGCCTGTGTCGGTGGGTTGCTGAATGTCTCCCTGCTGGGGGGAATCAACGTGAATGGCGGCCGTTATACCCTGAAGCTGCTCAAGGGGGTCATGGGTACCCAGACCTTCAGCGGCACCGTTGCCCACCTCTTCGTGCGGCGAGCCAGTGTACCCGACACCAGCCCGGTCAATGCCTTCAGCACCCTGGCGATGAACATCAGCGTCACCTCGACACCGACCTGCCAGTTCCCGGCCGGCACCAGCATTCCCATCGATCTCGGCGCCGTGGCGCAGAGTGCCTTCGTCGAGGGGGAGATACCCAGGGGTTATGCCCCGCGCAGCGTCAATGTGAGCGTGACCTGCAGCCAGATCCCGAATGACTATCTGGTGCCGCTGCAATACAGCTTCGGGGGGGCGCTCAGCAGCCAGAATCGCTTCATCACCACCAGCCTGGCCGGGGTCGGGGTGGGTATGGTCGAGCAGGATACGCTGACTCCTATTCCATTTGATACTGCCATCGCGGTACCCTACTCGGCGGCCAGCCACAACACCCAATATCAGGTGAGGCTGTATCCGACCCGGTTGCCGGGTCAGGTGGTGCGCACCGGTGCTTACACGGGCACCATCATGGTCACGGTGAGCGTGCCCTGATGACAGGGTTTTCTGCTGCTATTTTCGACGAGGTCAATGATGAACAGTGACAGCGCCCTGCGCCGCGAACCCAAACGCCACACCATAGGGCAGGGCTGGATCTGGATCCGCACCGGGTTCGATATCTTCAACAGGGGCATGGGCGCCAGTGTGGCCATGATAGTGATCTGGTTCCTGGTGGGCATGTTGCTGGAACAGCTGCCGGCAGGGGGCTTCATCTCCCAGCTGCTCTACATGGTGTGGGGCGCTGGCTGGGTGGCGGTGGCCCGCCGGGGTCATGAGGGCCAGCCCCTGCAGTTCGCCGATTTCTTCGCCGGTTTCCGTTACCGGCTGACCCCATTGATGTTGGGGGGGCTGATGGTGCTCGCCCTGTTCATGGGGATACTGCTCATTTGCGCCTTCATGCTGCATCAGTGGGGCCTGACCGGTCTGCTCTCCCAGGATCCGGAGACCCTGACCCTGACGCCCGAACAGGCGCAGGGGTTCCTGCTCTGTCTGTTGCTGGGGCTGGCCTTGCTGGTGCCCGTGCTGATGGCCATCACCTTCGCTCCCGCCCTCATCTTCTTCCACGGCGTGGGGGTCTGGCAGGCGGCCAGGCTCAGCTTCAAGGGTTGCTTGAGCAATATGTGGCCCTTCCTCTGGTGGGGGTTGCTGGGGGCCGTGTTGATCTTCTTTGGTGCGCTGCTGATGCTGGTGGGCTTGCTGGTGGTGCTGCCGGCCATCAACTATTCCATCTACGCCGCCTATCGCGACATCTATGTGGACGAGGAGGCTGCCGACGACGGCGAGCCGCCGGTCAAGGCGTTTGGTTTCGAGGCATAAGCCGACACAGGAATGACAGGGGCCGACAGGCCCCTTTTTCATGGACCCTCAGCGGGCCTGCCACAGGGGATCGTCCGCCATGTGCGCGATCAGGAAGTCGAGGAAGCTGCGCAGCAGGGGGGACATCTGCTTGCGGGTGCCATAGACGGCATAGACGCCGAGCTGCTTGGGCTGCCACTGGGTCAGCAGGGGCACCAGGGCGCCGCTCTCCAGGTGGGCCTGCACCGAGTAGCGGGGTTGCAGGCTGATCCCCGCCCCATTCAGGGTTGCCGCCAGCAGCAGGTTGGAGATGTTGGCGCTGAGGTTGCCGCTCACCGGCACGGACTCCGGGCCCTCGGGCCCCTGAAATTCCCACAGGCTCTTGCCGAAATAGGTATAGGTGAGGCAGTTGTGCAGGGCCAGATCCTGCACCTGCTGCAAAGGCGCATGACGCGCCAGATAGGCGGGGCTGGCGCAGACGACGGAGTGGCAGGTACCGAGGCGGCGCGCCACCAGGTTGGGATCCAGATCGTTGGTGATGCGCACCGCGAGATCGATTCGCTCTTCCACCAGATTGACGGTTCTGTCGAGCAGCAGGATGTCGATGGCCGTTCCCGGGTATTGCGCCAGATAGTCGTTGGCAGCCCCGACCAGCAGCGCTTCGGAGAGGGAGTAGCTGCTGGTAATGCGCAGTTGCCCCTTGGGAGCCTCGTCACTGCGGATGGCCAGGTGCTCCATCTCTTCTCCCAGCGCCAGCATGGCCCTGGCCCGGTTCAGTGCCTCTTCCCCCGGCCCGGTCAGGCTCAGCCGGCGGGTGGTGCGGTGCAGCAGTCTGGCCCCCATCCAGCGCTCCAGCTCGGCCAGATAGCGCGACACCATGGCGCGCGACATATCCAGTTTCTCCCCGGCGCCGCTCAGGCTCCCTTGTTCGACTACGCTGACGAAGACCCGCAAGGCGGTCAGTCGATCCATGTATGGCTCTCTATATGTTCGATATGTGCAACAGTGATGCGCTGTTAGTGCTGTATTCGCACCCTAAATGATCCAATACACTGTGTCCATCAAATGAACCCCCGAATACTTAATGAGGAATAGATGATGAACAACACCCTGATCCGCAACCTGACTCTGGCTACCACCCTGCTCAGCGGCGCCGCACTGGCCGCCCCCCTGAGCGTGACCGTCTACAACCCTGGCGAGAAGGCGATCTTCCCGGTCTCCTCCTCACTGGTGACCGGTGACAAAGAGGCAATCCTGATCGATGCCCAGTTCGACGTGCAAAATGGCCAGGCGCTGGTCGACATGATCAAGAAGAGCGGCAAGAAGCTGACCACTGTTTATATCAGTGCCGGTGACCCCGACTTCTACTTCGGTCTGGAGCCGGTCATGGCTGCGTTCCCGGATGTCAAAGTGTTGGCCGACCAGCATGTGGTTGACCATATCAACCAGACCAAGGATGCCAAGCTGAGCTACTGGAGCCCGATCTTGGGCAAGGGCGCACCGAAGAGCCTGACCGTGCCGCAAGTGATGACCGCCAGCCACCTGACACTGGATGGCGAGAAGATTGAAATCAAAGAGATGAACACTCCGAATGCCTACCTCTGGGCACCTTCCATCAAGACCGCTTTTGGTGGTGTGCCGGTTTACCACGGGGTGCATGTCTGGATGGCGGACAGCCAGACCAAAGCGGCCCGCAGCAACTGGGTCAAGGCGCTGGACAACTTGCTGGCCCTGAAACCCGAGCGTGTAGTGCCGGGCCACTTCCTGGGCACCGCGCCCAAAGGCACTGCCGCCGTGACCTTTACCCGTGACTATGTCCAGCGCTTCGAGCAGGCGTTGGCCTCCGCCAAGAACAGCGATCAGCTGATCGACGGCCTGAAGAAGGTGTTCCCGTCCCTGCCGGTGGACGATGGCCTGGCCATAGGTGCCAAGGTCAACATGGGCGAGATGAAGTGGTGATGGCCTGAGTCCTTTTCCCTGTGTTTTTTTGCCGGGCATTGAT
The DNA here is from genome assembly GCF_027707605.1 of Aeromonas sp. QDB31. Classification (NCBI taxonomy): domain Bacteria; kingdom Pseudomonadati; phylum Pseudomonadota; class Gammaproteobacteria; order Aeromonadales; family Aeromonadaceae; genus Aeromonas; species Aeromonas sp. QDB31. Next base: position 144,632 of record NZ_JAPCIX010000010.1, read on the forward strand.
TGCCCGGTTTTTTGATCAACTGCCGAGGAGCACGCAGATGAACGACATCACACTGCACTATGTTTATGACCCCCTCTGTGGCTGGTGCTATGGCGCCGCCCCCCTGCTTGAGGCCGCGGCCGGGCTCCCGACCCTGCAGATCGCGCTGCATGCGGGCGGCCTCTGGCTGGGCTCGCGCCGCCAGCCCATGGGCCAGGCCCTGCGGGACCATGTCCGCCCCCATGACGAACGGATCCAGGCACTGACCGGCCAGCCTTTCGGTGAGCGCTACTTCAACGAGCTCTTGCTCAGCGACGGCCTCTTGCTCGACTCCGAGCCCCCGATCTGGGCCATACTGGCGGTCACCGAGCTGGGTGGTGATGGTTTGAGCCTGCTGCATCGCATTCAGCAGTCCCATTACCTTGACGGTCAGTGGGTCGGTGACCAGGCCCATCTCGCGCGGCTGGCGCAGGAGCAGGGCATCGCGCCGGAGGCGTTCGCCCTGGCCTTTGGTCAAGTGGATCTCGCCGGGCACCTGGCCCAAAGCCAGGGCTGGCTGCGCCGGCTCGGCGGGCAGGGGTTCCCCACTCTCGGGCTGATGCGGGGGGGAAGCCTCATCCCGCTGCCCGCCTCCTCATTCTTGGGTGAGCCGCAAGCCTTCGCGAGCCATCTCGCCGCCCTGATGGCGGCCTGATCCTGGCCATGTCCGGGTTTGCCGCATCGGCCCTCAGGGTCACGGCAATGGGCATGTCGGGTGAGCGGGGCAGGGGAGAGCGCTCCCCGTTTCGGGCTTCCCTTGTCCCCCGCACCGTTCTTGGGCATGCTAACGGCCTCTTTGATTGGCAGGATGCAGTACCTATGAACCTTCGCGATCTCGAGTACCTGGTAGCGCTGGAAGAGGAGAAACATTTTCGCAAGGCGGCGGAGCGCTGCTTCGTCAGCCAGCCGACCCTGAGCGGCCAGCTGCGCAAGCTGGAAGATGAGCTGGGGGTGATCCTGATCGAGCGCACCTCCCGCAAGGTGTTGTTTACCCCGGCCGGCGATGCCATGGCCCGGCAGGCCCGCAAGGTGCTCAAAGAGGTGCGCGAGCTCAAGAGCATAGGCCAGCACTTCGCCGAGCCCATGTCCGGCGAAATCCACATCGGCTTCATTCCCACCGTGGGTCCCTATCTGCTGCCCCACATCATTCAGGATCTGAGGGAACACTTCCCCAAGCTGGAGTTCTATCTCTACGAGGAGCAGACCCAGGTGCTGCTCAAGCGGCTGGAGGAAGGAGAGCTTGATTGCCTGGTGCTCGCCGAGCTGGAGGGCATGGACGGCTTTGGCTCCATCCCTCTCTATCAGGAGCCCATGTGGCTGGCGGTGCCCCAACATCATCCGGAAGCCAGTGCCAGGGCGGTGCCACTGCACAATCTTAAGGGCAAAAAATTGTTGATGTTGGCCGATGGACACTGTCTGCGGGAGCAGGCGCTGGGATTCTGTTTTGCCGCCGGCATCGGCGAGGATCAGCGCTTCAAGGGCACCAGTCTCGAGACCCTGCGCAACATGGTGGCGGCAGGCAGCGGCATGACGCTGGTGCCGAAGCTGGCGGTGCCCGCCAACGCCGAGGAGAGGGGCGTCAGCTATCGTCCGGTGATAGACCCGGTACCGGGGCGCACCATCTCCCTGCTCTATCGCCACTACTCGGTGCGCCGCCCCTGCTTCAATGAACTGGCCTCCCGCATCTCAGCCCTGATGAAAGGGCTGCTCGGCTGAAAGGCAGATAAAAAAACCGGCGCTAGAGCGCCGGTTTTTTTGCCTCAAGGGGCAGCTTAGAAGATGTCGTCGGTGGAGACGGGGCCATCGCTGCTGGAGCCATCGCCGCCGTAGACCTGATTGCCATCGGAGAGCTGGCTTGCATAGCGGGTCGGTTCAGTGCCTTCCTTGAAGAACTCCTCCATGCTGGCGCCATCGGCACGGTTGGTCAGCAGACCTGTCTCCCGATCGATGCGTACCTGCATGATCCCTTCGGGGACCGGCATCTTGCGCTCTGGCACTTGCTGCAGGGCCGTCTTCATGAAGTCGATCCAGATGGGCTGGGCGGCGCCGCCCCCGAATTCGGCCCGGCCGAGACCGCGCTGGTGGTTGTCAAAACCGATCCAGGAGGTGGCTACCAGATTCGGGGTGTAACCGGAGAACCAGGCATCCCTCGATTCGTTGGTGGTCCCCGTCTTGCCCGAGATGTCGTGACGCTTGAGGTCACGGGCCGCGCGCCAGCCGGTACCACGCCAGCCATTGCCACCCCAGATGGCGGTGGTCAGGGTGTCGGTGATCAGGAAGGCGCTCTGGGCACTGATGGTTTGGGGCGCCATGTTGTTGGGCACGACAGGGTCAATCGGGCACTGGGCCTTCCAGTCAGGGACTGTGTTGGCGTAGGCATCGGCGCTGTCGAGCCCGGCGGCGGCCAGTACACCGCAGTCGCGGCAGGCGGCAGCCGGATTGGCCTGATACAGGGGAGTGCCAAAGCTGTCGGTCACTTCGGTGATGAAGTAAGGCGTCACCTGGAAGCCGCCATTGGCCAGCACGGAGTAGCCACGCACCACTTCCAGCGGGGTGAATTCGGCGGCACCCAGAGCCAGGGATTCATTGGCGGAGATATGCTCGCGGGCGAAGCCGAAGCGGGTCAGGCCATCGATATAGGTATCCAGCCCGATGGCGCGCATCAGCCGGACCGACATCACGTTCTTGGACTTGGCGAGGCCAAGGCGCAATGTGGTCGGGCCTTCATAGATGGCCGGCGAGTTTTTTGGTTGCCACATGGGACCCTTGGCGGGATCCCACTGGTTGATCGGGGCGTCGTTGATGAGGGATGCCAGGGTATAACCCTGCTCCAGCGCGGTGGCATAGAGGAAGGGCTTGATGTTGGAGCCGACTTGGCGACGAGCCTGATCGACCCGGTTGAACTTGGAGATCTCGAAGCTGAAGCCACCAACCAGGGCCTCGATGGCACCGTCCTGCGGGTTCATGGCGACCAGGGCGGCGTTGACGTCAGGGATCTGGGAGAGCAGCAGCTCTTCCCCTTTCTCCCGCACCCAGATCTGGGCGCCGACCTTCAGCACGTCCCGTGCCGATTTCGGTGGATAGGTCTGGCGATCGTCGGTGATGAAGGTTCGGGCCCACTTGATGCCGTTCCAGCCGAGTTCGGCCTGCTTGCCATTCTTCAGCACCAGGGTGGCGCTCTTGTCACCGACCTTGGTGACCACGGCGGCCATCAGAGGCTGGTAGGTCGGTTGTTTGGCCAGGTGGGCCATGATCTGGTCGTAGTCCCAGGCCGTTTCCCCGGCCTTCCACAGCAGGGCGGTCGGGCCGCGATAGCCGTGGCGGGTGTCATAGTCGAAGACGCCGTCCAGCAGCGCCTGGTGGGCGGCACGCTGGCGCTTGGCGGTGACAGTGGTGTAGACGTGCAGCCCCATGGTGTAGGCATCTTCGCCAAACTGCTCCACCATCTTCTGGCGCACCATCTCGCTCAGGTAAGGGGCATTGAGCGTCGTCTCGGCACCGTGGTAACGGGCCTTGACCGGCATCTTGGAGGCCTCGTCAAACTGGGCCTGGGTGATCTTGCCGGTCTCCAGCATACGGCCCAACACCACGTTGCGACGTGCAAAGGCACGTTCCGGCGAACGGATGGGGTTCAGCATGGAAGGGGCTTTCGGCAACCCGGCGATGATGGCGATCTCGTCCAGGGTCAGATCCTTGACGTCTTTGCCGAAGTAGACCTGGGCGGCGGCGCCGACCCCGAATGCCCGGTAACCGAGGGGGATTTTGTTGAGATAAAGGGTGAGGATCTCATCCTTGGAGAGATTCTGCTCGATGCGCCAGGCCAGGAACACTTCCTTTATTTTGCGCACCAGGGTCTTCTCGTTGCTCAGGAAGAAGTTGCGCGCAACCTGCTGGGTGATGGTACTGGCGCCCTGGCGGGCCTGGCCGGAGACGGCCCAGACGGTGGCGGCCCGGATGATGCCGATGGGGTCTATGCCCGGGTGCTCATAGAAACGGGCATCCTCGGTGGCGAGCACCGCATCTATCATGGGCTGGGGGATTTCATCCAACCGCAACGGGATACGACGAATCTCGCCGAACTGGGAGATCAGTTCCCCGTCCCGGCTGTACACCTTCATCGGAGTGGCCAGTTTGACATCGCGCAGGGCGCTCACATCCGGCAACTGGGGCTTGATGTAGAAGTAGATACCGATGAGGCTGGCAACACCCAGCACTGCACCCAGCATCATGACAATAAACAGGCGAACGAGCCATTTCAGCATGGAAGAACTACCAATCGTCTTAAAATTAGCCAACGGGCGCAGAGTATAGCCTTTTTACCCTCGCGGATTCGAGGTTTTCCTGTCCGGGGACATCGACCTCGAGAAGAGGCGGGAGGTTAGCATTCCAGGACGCAATTACCAAGGGGGCCGCAATCAAGGCCGAAAGGAGAGGAGCGTCAACTTTTGACATAAACTTTATGACATTGATAGATAGAGCATTATATTGAGTTAAGTCATCACGTCGTGATGCACTGTCCTACAATAAGTCCTAAAACCCAATAACGCATGGATGTGTATATGTTTGGGCTATTAAGTAAGGGATCCCTCCTCTCCTTGGCGGGCATTGATTTTGGCAGTCAAACCATCAAGGCCGTCACCCTCAGCGGACGTCCTGGCAAGGTGCATCTCGAATCGGTTGCCGAGATCCCCATGCCCAAGGGCACCCTGGTCGATTATCAACTGCAGGACATTGAACGGGTCGGTCAGTCCCTCAAGTCGCTCAAGCGGCTCATACAAGGGGACTGTCAGCTCGTGGCCACGGCCGTGACGGGCTCCAATGTCATCACCAAGGTCATTCAGGTTGATGCCAACATCAACGAGAACGAGCTGGAGAACCAGGTTCACCTGGAGGCAGAGCAGCTCATTCCCTTCCCCCTCGATGAGGTCAGTCTGGATTTCGAGATCCTCGGCCTGACGGCCGATGAGAGCCGCCAGGAGGTGCTGCTGAGTGCGGCGCGCACCGAGAGCGTCAACGGCCGGGTCAGTGCGCTGATGGAGGCCGATATGAAGACCATGGTGGTAGATGTGGGTGCCCATGCGCTGGGGCGTGCCGTGCTCGCCTGTCTACCCGAGCTGAAAACCTGGGACAAGCCGGTCGGTATCGTCGACATAGGCGCCAGTGCCATGACCTTTGCCGCGCTGCTCAAGGGGGAGGTCGTCTACTCTCGTCTGCAGAATTTCGGTGGCGATCAATACAGCCAGGCCCTGGCCTCTTTTTACAGCATGAGTCTGGATGAGGCGGAGCTTGCCAAGGTACAGGGTCGCTTGCCTGCCGACCATGAGGTGGATGTGTTGTTGCCTCATCTCAACACCCTGGTGTTGCAGGTAAAGCGTAATGTGCAGCTATTTTGCAGTTCGTCGGGCAACAAGGAACTGTCAAAACTGGTTCTGACGGGAGGGGGCAGCCTGCTGCCTGGTCTCGTCGGGCAGATAGGCAGCGAGCTCAACTGTGACGTCCTGCATCCCGACCCCTTTGCCTTGTTTGGCAAGCCGAAGGGAGAAGGAGGCCTCATCCATGGAGCCAAGTACATGGCGGCATTCGGTCTGGCACTGCGGAGCTTCACACCATGTCAAATATAAACCTACTGCCCTGGCGACTGGCCAGGGCCCAGCGTCAGAAGAAACAGTTTGGCATCATGATCGGTCTGTTCCTCGCGGCCACGGCCTCCCTTGCCTTTGCCGTCGACTGGCTGGTGCAGCAGCAGATCGGGTATCAGCAGCAGCGCAACCAACGTCTGCTGCAGGAGATGGCCACACTCGATACCCAGCTTGGCGAGATCCGGTTGCTCAAGGAGCGTCGCAAGGAACTGATCGACCGGATGCAGCTTATCGAGCAGTTGCAGACAAGACGCAACATACCGGTACGCCTGTTCAACCAGCTCCCCGTGCTGGTGCCCAACGGTGTCTACCTCAATACCCTGGCCTTGCAGGCCAACAGAATTGATGTCAACGGCAAGGCTGAAGCCTATGGCCGGGTTGCCAGCATGATGAGGCGCATCGATGGTTCGGGCTGGTTGGGGCAGTCTCAGCTCAGCACTATTTTCACTGCGGATGTGGCGCCCGTGGCCCTCAGCCAGTTCTCCATGATGTTCCAGATTGCTGGCGTAGCTCCGGCCGCGGCTAAGGGGCAAAAATGAACCTGCAACAGTTCAATGACCTGGATCTCAATGACATCGCGCGTTGGCCCAAGGTTGCCAAGGGGATCTTCATCCTGTTTTGCTGTGCCTTGCTGGGGGGGGCCATCTACTACTATGTGATTGCCAATTCCCTGACGGCCTTGCGGCAGGAGGCCGTCAAAGAGCAGGAGCTGAAGGCCCAATTCGAGAGCAAGGCCATGCTGGCTGCCAACCTGGAGGCATACCGGAAGCAGATGGTGCAACTGGAGCATTTGGTGGATGCCCAGCTCAAGCAGTTGCCCAACACCCATGAAGTGGCAGGGCTGCTGGATGACATCAGCTTTATCGCCACCGACAACGGGCTCAAATTGAACAGGATTAACTGGGAAGCAGAGGTCAAACACGAATTCTCGACCGAACTTCCCATGCGCATCGAGGTGGTGGGCACCTATCACGAGCTTGGCAAGTTCACGGCTGACATGGCTGCATTGCCGCGCATCGTCATCCTGGAGTCGTTTCAGCTCAATCAAAGCCGGGATCAGGGCGAATTGATAGGCATGTCCATGCAGGCCAAGACCTACAAATACAACGGTAAAACCCTGGAGCAGAAGCCATGAGCATGAGAGTGATAGGACTCTTCTTGCCGGTGCTGTTGTTGACGGCCTGCGGCGGGCAGGAAGACATGGACGAGTACGTACAACAAACCAAGGCGAGGCAACCCATCCCGATCGAACCCTTGCCGGAGATAAAACCCTTTTCCCCCATGGCCTATCAGCACAGCGATCAACGCAGCCCCTTCATTGAACCGCAACCTGAGACCAGTTCCAGAGTGGATGCGAAGACCAAGCCGGACTGCGCCCAGATAGTGGCGAATCGGGAGAAGGAGGTGCTGGAGCGCTATTCGCTGGCCAGTTTGAGCATGAAGGGATCCATCGGCAAGCAGGGACAGTTATGGGCGCTGATCAGGACCCCGGACGGGCAAGCCGTGCGTGTGGGGCTCAATCAGTACATGGGACTGGATCAGGGCAGAGTCATCAAGATAACGAATACTCATGTTGACTTGATGGAAACGGTACCGGATGGCAAAGGATGCTGGGTCACCCGAGAAACTCAGCTGGCCATGGCCAATCTCGACGCAAAACTATGATCAGGGATGAGCAGAGATGAGAACAACAATAAGAAGGATGAGCGGTGTGGCGCTGTTGTGGCTGGGCGCATGCGCTCAGGTGTGGGCGGTGCCAGCGTTGCAGGAGGTCAGGGTAAATCCGCTGTTGGCCGATCAGCTCTTGCTCGAGCTGAGCTTCAGCGAGCCTGTGAGCGGATTTACCGACAGACTGTCGTATGAACCCAATCAACTCTTGCTGCACGTGCCCGGAGCCATAGGCGCGCTGACGGTCAACCCGCTGCCCATCAAGCAGCAAGGGGTGGACAACCTCAAGGTGGAGGGCAAGGGGGAAGGGCTCGATATCAAGATAGCGCTCGATCAGCTGACCCCTTACCAGGTTCATCAACAGGGCAACAAATTGCTGGTGTCATTGGGAGAGAAGGCCGGTCAGCCAGTGGCTGCGACGACGACCTCTCCAAGTGCCAGTCCGTCAGCCCTTGTCAGGAGCCAGCCAGTGACCCAGTCGGCGCTGATTGATACCCAGCGGGTCGCTCAGAACCAGTCTCAATATCAGGCCCAGCCCGTCTCTGTCTCCTCTCCCGTGGCGGCTCCCGCCCCCGTTGCGGCCAGCAAACCCGTCCTGTCCGTCTCGCAGGCTAACGCGGGAGGTGCCTACTTCAACTCGGTCAAGGGGGTGGATTTTCGCCGTGGCAAGGAGGGGCAGGGGGAATTTCTCGTGACCCTGGATAACAGTTCGGCTGCAGTGGATGTGAGCAGTCGGGGCCAGAAGGTGCTCGCCAAGTTCCACGGTACCCGGATCCCGGATGAGCAACTCAATCTTATCAATGTGCAGGATTTTGCGACCCCGGTCTCCCAGGTGGAGGTGTTCCGCCAGGGCAATGACACCCTGTTTGAACTCTCGGTCAATGGCCAGTTTGATTATCGCTACGACCAGGCCGACAAGATGTTCATCATAGAGGTGAAAAAACGCGTCGCTACCACGACCGCGAAACAATATCAGGGAAAACCAATCTCATTGAATTTCCAGGATATTCCTGTACGAACCGTGCTGCAGATCATCGCCGACTTCAATAATCTCAACCTGGTGACCACGGATTCCGTCTCCGGCAATATCACGTTGCGTCTCGATGGTGTGCCCTGGGAACAGGCGCTCGACATCATTCTCAAGGTCAGAGGGCTCGACAAGCGGCTGGACAACAACATCCTGCTGGTGGCCCCGGCGGACGAGATTGCCGCACGAGAGAAACAGCAACTGGAGAGCCGAAATCAGGTGGCCGATCTGGCGCCGCTCTATACCGAATATTTGCAGATCAACTATGCCAAGGCATCCGAAGTGGCGGCCCTGCTCTCCTCCGAGAGCACCAAGCTGCTCTCTCCCAGAGGCGCAGTGAGCGTGGACGAACGCACCAACGTGCTGGTGGTCAAAGACACGGCGGATGTCATCGGCAACGTCAAGCGGATGCTGGATATCCTCGATATCCCGGTCAAGCAGGTGGTGATCGAGGCGCGCATGGTGACCATAGACGACGGCTTTGACGAGGCATTGGGCGTGCGGTGGGGGGTGACCAAGACGGATGGCCATGGCAATGGCACCTCTGGCACCATAGAGGGCAATGATGGCGCTGGTAATAATGACGGCAGCTCCACCATCACGCGCCCCGGCGTGGAAGACAGGCTCAACGTCAACCTGCCGGTGACCAACGCCGCCGGTACCCTGGCCTTCCAGGTTGCCCGTCTCGCCAATGGCACTCTGCTCGACCTTGAACTGTCGGCGCTGGAGAAGGAGAGCAAGGCCGAGATCATTGCAAGCCCTCGGGTCACCACGGCGAACCAGAAACCGGCTTTGATCGAACAGGGGACCGAGATCCCTTATGTGGAGTCCTCTTCCAGCGGGGCGACCTCGGTCACCTTCAAGAAGGCGGTGCTGAGTCTCAAGGTCACGCCACAGATCACCCCCGACAACAGGGTCATCCTGGATTTGACCGTGACCCAGGATACCAAGGGGGAAACTGTCCCGACCGGTACTGGGGATGCAGTCTCCATCAACGCCCAGTCCATCACCACCCAGGTGCTGGTCAACAATGGTGAGACCCTGGTGCTGGGCGGCATCTATCAACAGACCATCAAGAACGACGTCAGCAAGGTACCGCTGCTGGGGGATATTCCCGGCCTCGGTTATCTGTTCAAGAAAACCACCAGTGAGAACAAGAAGCGTGAACTGCTGATCTTCGTGACCCCGAGGATAGTCACCGACGCCCTCTGAAAACTTTACATGTGAGGGTAAAACACATATAACCTTACGCCCCGATGAGGCTGGGGCGTAAGGGCTGCGGTTGCCAGTCCTGGTTTCTATTGAGATAATCCCCCTCCTGATCCATCGCAAGATAAGGTTCATAGGTACCCCGGTCGAGTAGTTACCGGGGCCATACAGTTTGTAATTACTAACGAAAAGACATGGCTGAGAAACGCAATATTTTCCTGATAGGTCCCATGGGTGCGGGCAAGAGCACCATAGGTAGACATCTGGCAGAACAACTGCACATGGAGTTTTTCGACTCAGATCATGAGATTGAGCGCCGCAGTGGTGCCGATATCGGCTGGGTGTTCGATGTTGAAGGCGAAGAGGGTTTCCGGATCCGCGAAGAGAAGGTGATCGGTGAACTCGCCGAGCAGCAGGGTATCGTGCTGGCAACGGGCGGCGGCGCCATCAAGAGCCGTGAAACCCGCAACAAACTCTCTGCGCGCGGCATCGTGGTCTACCTCGAAACCACCATTGAAAAGCAACTGGCGCGTACCCAGAGAGACAAGCGTCGCCCCCTGTTGCAAACCGAAGAGCCGCCCCGCGAAGTGCTGGAGCGTCTGGCCCTCGAGCGCAACGCCCTGTATGAAGAAGTCGCAGACTTTGTCATCCAGACGGATGATCAAAGTGCAAAAGTTGTAGCTAATCAAATCGTTAAGTTGATTGGTATGTAATCAATAGAGGACGTCCATGGAAAGGTTGAAGGTCGAACTGGGTGAGCGCAGCTACCCGATTGAGATAGCTGCTGGTCTGTTGCAACGCCCCGAGGTGCTGACGCAGACGATCAAGGGCAAGCGGGTCATGATAGTGACCAACACTGTCGTCGCCCCCTTGTATCTTGAGCAGATCATTCAGTTGCTGCCCGGTTTTCAGGTTGAACACCTGATATTGCCGGATGGCGAGGCCTACAAGACCCTGGCTACCTTCGAGCGGATCATGTCTGCTCTGCTGGAAACCAGTCATGGTCGTGACACCACCCTCATCGCCCTGGGGGGCGGCGTGATAGGCGACGTTGTCGGCTTTGCTGCGGCAAGCTATCAACGAGGCATTCCGTTCATTCAGGTGCCTACCACACTGCTCTCCCAGGTTGACTCCTCCGTCGGCGGCAAGACCGCCGTCAACCACCCTCTTGGCAAAAACATGGTGGGCGCCTTCTATCAGCCCAAGCATGTGATCATCGACACCGATTGCCTCAAGACCCTGCCTGCGCGGGAGTTTGCAGCCGGCATGGCCGAGGTGATCAAGTACGGCATCATCTGGGATGAGGCCTTCTTCTCCTGGCTCGAAGTCAACATGGTGCGGCTGCAACGCCTTGACGCAGATGCTCTTTCTTACGCCATTCGCCGTTGCTGTGAAATCAAGGCCGACGTGGTCGGTCAGGACGAGACCGAGCACGGCGTCCGTGCCCTGCTGAACCTGGGCCACACCTTCGGCCATGCCATCGAGGCAGAGAAGGGCTATGGCAACTGGCTCCATGGGGAGGCGGTGGCGGCGGGCATGATGCTGGCGGCCGAGACGGCCCTGGCCCGTGGCGACATGACGGCGCAAGAGGTGGCACGCGTCCGCGACCTGTTGCTGGCGGCCGATCTGCCGGTGCTGGCGCCGCCCGAGATGGATTTTGCCGCCTTCATTCGCCATATGCGCCGTGACAAGAAGGTGCTGGAAGGCAAGCTGCGGCTGGTGTTACCAGTCGGGATCGGGCAGGCCCAGGTAGTGGCCGATGTGACGGATATGCAGTTGATGGCGGTGATCGAGTCTGGTCGTGACCAATAACAAATTGCTTAAACTGCCTTCCCAGCGGCAGCTGGTTGACCGGCTGCTGCATCTGATTGAGTTCAATCACCCCTTTATTTTTCTCTCCGGCAAGCCCGGCAGCGGCCGTGGCACCCTGTGTGAATCCCTGCTGGCCCAATTGCCTGACCAGGTGCGGGTGGTTAGCCTCATCGGCAGTCCGGCCATGAAGATGGCAGACGTGCGCCAGTTGCTGCTTCAGCAGGTGGTGGCGCGCCCCCTGTTCAATGCACAGGATGCGCTGGCCGACAGCTTCTTCCGCATGCTGGAGGGCAAGTCTTCCACCCTGCTGCTCATGATCGAGCGTGCCGACACCTTGCCGACCGAACTGGTGGGGGAGCTGTGGGCGCTTGGTCGCCACAACGATACACTGGCCTCTCCCCATAAACTGGCCATTCTGCTCTCGGGCAGTGACGTCTGGTGTCGCGATCAGAAGAGTGCCCTCAAGGGGCGTGCCATGCCCGCGCTCGAGCTGGAAGTCGCGCCACTGAGCGCACCGGAGCAGCGCATCTTCTTGTATGAGAAGGCCAAGGAGCTGAAGATCCCGGCGGCCCTCTTGCCCAAGCCCAAAGTGGAAGAGATCCTGAAGGGGGCGGGGGGGCACCCTTCCGCCATCATGCAGTCATTGGAGGATGTCATGACCGACAGAAGGCCCAAGAAACGTCAGGCCGAGTTGCCCGTCAAGAAAATTGCGACCGTGCTGGCCCTGGCGGCCGCTGGTTTGCTGGCGCTGAGTTACCTCCCTCTGTTCGAGGAGGCGGGCAAGGGTGAGACCCCGGCCTCGTCCCAGTCCCAGGGGATGGCGTTGCCCAACCCTGTCGCCACAGATCCACTCAGCATCGGCACGGCGAGCGGGTCCCAGTCGACTCAGGGCGGTGGCACGACATCTGGGGAGCAGGGAGGCCAGCAGGTTGCCCGGGATTGGCAGCCCGATGCCAAGACTTTGCCCAAGAAGGTCGAGAGCGAGACAGTCACCACGGAGTCGAGCAATTACGAGGGGCGACGTGTCGTCATCTCCGACGAAGTGGTCGAAAAGCTGATGACGCAGCCCAACATCAGCGGCGCCCTGCCGACGACGGTGGTGGACGAGCTGATTGGAGGGAGTTCCCGTGCGGCCCCGACCGTGGAAACGGCACAGCCCAAGACACAGAACTCGGCACCTGTTGCCAAGGCGACGCCCACTCCTGCCGCGGCTACGCCCGCTGCGGCGCCAGCGCCCAAGGTGGCCCTGACGCCGGCGGCAACCCTCAACAAGAAAGTGAGGAACCACTACAGCATCCAGCTGATGGGGGCGAGCAATACCCAGGCGGTCGACAGTTTCGTGGCCGAGCATGGGTTGGCGGGCAAGGTCTGGGTCTACAAGACCCGCTTCCGTGGCAGCCCCTGGTACGTGGTGGTGCAGGGCGACTATGCCAACAGCACCCAGGCCAAGGCGGCGATCCGCAAGCTCACCCCCGCCTTGCTCAAGGGACAACCCTGGCCCAAGTCATTTGCCCAGATACAAAAAGAATTGAAGCAATAGCCAGTCGCCCGGCGAAGGGGGTAGAATCGTCCCCCTTTTTTGGGCATTGCCTTCTTAACACCGGACTTCCATGAAAAAAACACGCGCGTTTTTAAAATGGGCCGGGGGAAAATACTCCCTGGTCGAAGAGATTGCCGAGCGCTTGCCGGCCGGGCGTGTGTTGCTGGAGCCTTTCGTCGGAGCGGGCTCGGTGTTTCTCAACACGGATTACGATGCCTATGTGCTCAACGACATCAATCCGGATCTGATCGGTCTCTACAATCATCTCAAGCGGCAGCCGGACAACTTCATCCGCGAGGCGCGCAAGCTGTTTGTGGCCGAGCACAACCACAAGACTGCCTATTATCGGCTGCGCACCCAGTTCAACCAGACCGAAGCCGGGTTCGAAAGGTCTCAGCTGTTCCTGTTTCTGAATCGCCACGGGTTCAACGGTCTGTGTCGCTACAACAAGAAGGGCGGTTTCAACGTGCCGTTCGGCTCGTACAAGAAGCCCTATTTCCCGGAGAAAGAGCTGTGGGCTTTCGCCGAGAAGGCACAGAAGGCCACCTTCATCTGTGAGAGTTATGCCGATGCCATGGCCAGGGCGGATGAGGATTGGGTGATCTACTGCGATCCCCCCTATGCGCCGCTCTCCACCACGGCGAGCTTCACCACCTACTCGGCCGGCGGCTTCACTCTGGATGACCAGGCGCTGCTGGCCAGGCTGGCCCGTCATACCGCCGCCCACAAGGGGGTGCCAGTGCTCATCAGCAACCACGACATCGAGCTGACCCGGGAGCTCTACCGCGGGGCCCGGCTGGACGAGATCCTGGTCAAGCGCACCATCAGCCGCAACGGCGGCAGCCGCAACAAGGTAGCCGAGTTGCTGGCGCTCTATCCGCCCGGCATCGCCCCCGAGCAGGGCCATTACCCCGGTGAGGCCGAACTGGTCTCCGTCGGTTGAATCATGAACGGTCCCTGCGGGGACCGTTGTCGTTTCTGACTGGGCGAGAGCGAGATCCGGGTCGGCTGTACGAGCGGATCATTGTCATCGCGTGTATTGCGGCAGGACTCGCGGTCCGCGTCTTCTGCACTTGCGGGTCGTTTTCATTCCATGTTTGCGGTGAGACTCGCGGTCCGCATCTTCTGCAGGTGCGGGTCGTTTTCATTCCGTGTTTGTGGTGAGACTCGCGGTCCGCGTCTTCTGCACTTGCGGGTGGTTTTCATTCCACGTTTGCGGTGAGACTCGCGGTCCGCATCTTCTGCAGGTGAGGGTCGTTTTCATTCCGTGTTTGTGGTGAGACTCGCGGTCCGCGTCTTCTGCACTTGCGGGTCGTTTTCATTTCACGTTTGCGGTAAAATTGCGCCGCTTTTTCTGCCACGCTGCCAATGGATGACGCTGATGAAAGACTTTCTGATTGCCCCCTCTATCCTCTCCGCCGACTTTGCCCGTCTGGGTGAGGATGTGGCCAAGGTGCTGGCCGCCGGGGCCGACGTGGTGCACTTCGACGTGATGGACAACCATTATGTCCCCAACCTGACCATAGGCCCCATGGTCTGTCAGGCCCTGCGTGACTACGGCATCGAAGCCCCCATCGATGTGCACCTGATGGTCAAGCCGGTGGATCGCATCGTGCCCGATTTTGCCAAGGCGGGTGCGAACCTGATCACCTTCCACCCGGAAGCCTCCGATCACGTGGACCGCACTCTGGGTCTCATCAAGGAGCAGGGTTGCCAGGCCGGTCTGGTGCTGAACCCGGCCACGCCGCTCACCTGCCTCGAGTATGTGATGGACAAGCTGGACGTGATCCTGCTGATGTCGGTCAACCCGGGTTTCGGTGGTCAGAGCTTCATCCCCGGCACCCTCGACAAGCTGCGTCAGGTGCGTCGCCTGATCGATGAGAGCGGTCGTGACATTCGCCTCGAGATCGACGGTGGCGTCAAGGTGGAGAACATCCGCGAGATCGCCGCCGCCGGGGCTGACATGTTCGTGGCGGGCTCTGCCATCTTTGGCAAGCCGGATTACAAGGCGGTGATCGATCAAATGCGGGCGGAGCTGGCTCATGTCCGTTGAACGTCCCTTCGATCTGGTGCTGTTCGATCTGGATGGCACCCTGATCGACAGCGCTTCCCAACTGGCGTTGGCGGTCAACCGCACCCTGACCGATCTGGGGCTGGCCGAGGTTGACGAAGCCGTGGTACGCACCTGGGTCGGCAATGGCGCCGACAAGTTGATCCAGCGTGCCCTCGATTACCGCGAGGCGCCCGAGCTGTTTGCCAGGGCCCGCCCCCTGTTTGACCAGCACTATCAGGCCTGCCTGCTGCAAGGGTTGGCCATGTATGACGGTGTGGAGCAGAGCCTGCGCCGCCTGCAGGCGCTCGGCTACCGGCAGGCCGTGGTGACCAACAAGCCGAGTCACTTCGTGCAGCCCATTCTGGATGCCCTCGGCATCGGCGACTGTTTCGCTCTCTGGCTGGGGGGCAACTGCGTGCCCGTCAAGAAACCGAGCCCGGATCCACTGCTGCACGCCTGCCACGAGCTTGGCGTCAGCCCGTCCCGCACCCTGATGGTGGGGGACTCCGAAAATGATGTGCTGGCCGCCCAGGCCGCCGGCATGAAGGTGGTGGGGCTCACCTACGGCTACAACTATGGCCGTCCCATCGCGGATTCCCGCCCTGACTGGGTATGCGAGCAGTTTGCAGAGCTCGATGCCCTGTTGGCTGAATAACAAGGAGCAACACATTCATGGCTAAACCAATCGTATTGAGCGGGGCCCAACCCTCGGGCCAGCTGACCATAGGCAACTACATGGGCGCTTTGCGTCAGTGGGTCAACATGCAGGATGACTTCGACTGCCTCTACTGCATCGTCGATCTGCATGCCATCACCACCCGCCAGGAGCCTGCCGCCCTGCGCAAGGCGTGCCTGGATGCCGCCGCCCTCTATCTGGCGGTCGGCATTGATCCGGCCAAGAGCACCGTCTTCATCCAGTCCCACGTGCCGCAGCACGCCGAGCTCGGCTGGATCCTGAACTGCTACACCCAGATGGGCGAGCTGTCGCGCATGACCCAGTTCAAGGACAAGTCCGCCCGTTTCGAGAACAACGTCAACGTCGGCCTGTTTGGCTATCCGGTGCTGATGGCGGCGGACATCCTGCTCTATCAGGCCAACCAGGTGCCGGTCGGCAACGACCAGAAGCAGCATCTGGAGCTGACTCGCGACATCTGCACCCGGTTCAACAACCTGTACGGTGAGGTATTCACCCTGCCTGAGCCCTTCATCCCGACCGACGGTGCCCGGGTGATGAGCCTGCAGGATCCCACCAAGAAGATGTCCAAGTCCGACGACAACGAGGCGAACTTCATCGGCCTGCTGGAAGATCCCAAGCAGATCGTCAAGAAGATCAAGCGGGCGATGACCGATTCCGACGAGCCGGCCGTGGTGCGCTTCGATCCCGAGAACAAGCCGGGGGTCTCCAACCTGCTGACCCTGATGTCCGGGGTGACAGGCCGCTCCATCCCCGAGCTCGAGCAGCACTTCGAGGGCAAGATGTACGGCCACCTCAAGAGCGAGACGGCCGATGCCGTGGTCGCCCTGCTGGAGCCCATCCAGGCACGCTTCCGCGAGCTGCGTCAGGATGAGACTCATCTGCAGGCAATTTTGGCGGCTGGCGCACAAAAGGCGCGGGAAAGGGCTGAAAAAACCCTGACCAGCGTATATGATGTCGTCGGCTTCGTTCCTCGAGCCTGACATACTGGGAAGGTGTAGTCGTAGAGAGCTGGGTATTTGCCTGGCTTTCTTTGTTTTACCCGACCCCTGGTTCGTCAATTCAACTTCCAATGTCAAACGCGGGTTCTTGCCCCAAGAGAAAGCATGTCTGTCGAATCACATACCCCGATTGAAGAACTGAGTGACAAGGGCAACTGGCTGCGCAAGTTTCGCAAGGCCAAGAACCTCAACACCCTGCAGCTGATGGTCTCCAATGCCATCGACAAGCACCACAAGACCCCGGCCATCGCTGCCGCCATCTATCTGGCCGAGTGCCAGCGCGAGCGCGAGCTGGAGCAGGGACGTTATCTGGATCGCTGAGGTGCTCTCCCGGCTTCTGCCCATCTGCTGGGTTGCCATGCCACACCCCGCTTTCGGCACTTAAGCCGTGCCCGCCTTTCCCCCTTCCTGCTCCCGAGCCCAGCCCATGGGCTATCCGGTGTCTTCTGCCTGTTCTCGTCCGTTTCCCCGTTGAGGGGCATAGGTTGGTCAGCCTCATGGGGACAACGTCTTCGAGATGGCAGGGATGTTTTGCTGAGTAAAAACCAGAAGCCACCATCCATGCCCGCGTGATGACCCCTCAGCGGTTTATTAACGGGGGCAGACATGCCAGAATGCGCGGCGTTTGTCCGTGGACGGCCGGCAGGCGCAGTCTGCTTACCGTCTCTGTTCTATTCCCAGGGTTCTCTCATGCTGCTACTCATCGACAACTACGACTCCTTTACCTGGAATCTGGTGCAATATTTTGGCGCCCTGGGACAGGAGGTAGTGGTGAAGCGCAATGACGAGCTGACGCTGGACGCCATTGCCCGGCTCTCTCCCCGTTATCTGGTGATTTCTCCCGGTCCCTGCACCCCCAATGAGGCGGGTATCTCGCTGGCGGCCATCGCCCGTTTTGCCGGCCAGCTCCCCATTCTCGGCGTCTGCCTCGGTCACCAGTCGCTGGCGCAGGCCTTCGGTGCCAGGGTGGTGCGCGCCCGTCAGGTGATGCACGGCAAGACCTCGCTCATTCGCCATCGCGGCGAGGGGGTATTCAAGGGGCTCAACGACCCGCTGCGGGTCACTCGTTACCATTCGCTCATCGTGGAGCGCGATACCTTGCCCGATTGTCTCGAGCTCACCGCCTGGAGCGAACATGCCGATGGCAGCCCGGACGAGATCATGGGCCTGCGCCATAAGCAGTTGAATATAGAGGGCGTTCAGTTCCATCCGGAGAGCATTTTGAGCGAGCAGGGTCATCAGTTGCTGGCCAATTTTTTGGCTAATCCCTGAATAGTTGTGACCGGCCTCCCAGAATTGAAAGGAGGCCAAAAATATTTTCCCTGACACTTTATTCACCTCCCTCCCTGTCCAAATTATCTCTTGCCAACACCCCCTGAGCCGTTATGCAATGCGGTTGCCTAAAATCTCACGGGCAGTCGAACATTGTTCCCTGTAACGCGCTTTGTTGCAGACTTTTAGCTTTTTTTCTGTGACAATGCCGATGTGTTTACATGGATTTAACTTTTGGGCGGTGGATTATTCTGTCGCCAGATCGAAGGAGAGCAATATGTCAGAGTTGTTGGCAGTGACACGTGAAGTGTTTGATGAAGTGATGGTTCCCAACTATGCGCCCGCCAAGATCATCCCGGTGCGTGGTGAAGGGTCACGTGTCTGGGATCAGGAAGGCCGTGAGTATGTGGATTTCGCCGGCGGGATCGCCGTCAATGGCCTGGGCCATTGCCATCCCAAGCTGGTCGAGGCCCTGAAAACCCAGGGCGAGAAGCTGTGGCACCTCTCCAACGTGATGACCAACGAGCCGGCCCTGCGCCTGGCCAAGAAGCTGGTCGCCGCGACCTTCGCCGACAAGGTCTATTTCTGCAACTCAGGTGCCGAAGCCAACGAAGCCGCCCTCAAGCTGGCCCGTCGCTACGCCATCGAGAAGTTCGGTGCCCACAAGACCCAGATCATCGCCTTCCACCAGGGTTTCCACGGTCGTACCTTCTTTACCGTCAGCGTCGGTGGCCAGGCTGCCTACTCCGATGGTTTCGGTCCGAAGCCCGCAGACATCACCCACGTGGCCTACAACGATCTGGCGGAGCTGGCTGCCGTCATCTCCGACAATACCTGCGCCGTGGTGATGGAGCCGCTGCAGGGTGAAGGTGGCATCATTCGTCCCACCGACGAGTTTGCCAAAGGGGTGCGCGAGCTGTGCGACAAGCACAACGCCCTGCTGATCTATGACGAAGTGCAATCCGGCGTCGGTCGTACCGGCGATCTGTTTGCCTACATGGGTCTGGGCGTCACGCCGGATATCCTCACCAGCGCCAAGGCGCTGGGCGGCGGCTTCCCCATCGGCGCCATGCTGACCACTACCGACATCGCCTCCCACCTGAAAGTGGGCACTCACGGCTCCACCTACGGCGGCAACCCGCTGGCCTGCGCGGTGGCCGAGGCGGTGATCGACGTGGTCAACACCCCGGAAGTGCTCAGCGGCATCAAGCAGCGCGAACAGCTGTTCCGCGAGGGTCTCGAAGCCATCAACGCCAAGTATCACTGCTTCAGCGAAGTGCGCGGCAAGGGTCTGCTGCTGGGCGCCGTGCTGAACGACGACTACAAGGGGCGCTCGCGCGACTTCCTGCTGGCCTCCATCGACCAGGGGCTGATGGCGCTGGTAGCCGGCACCAACGTGGTGCGTTTTGCGCCGTCTCTGGTTATTCCGGAAGCGGATATCAAGGAAGGGCTGGTACGGTTCGAGAAAGCGGTTGCCCAGGTGGTTAACGCCTGATCCAAATTGAGGTGGGGAGCCCTCCCGGCAGGAGCCGGGACCCCACCTGTCGTCAATGAAAGGGAGTTGTCATTTATGTTGGTTATCCGTCCCATCGAGCAAAAAGATTTTGCCGGTCTCAAGACCTGTGCCATCGAATCCGGCACCGGCATGACTTCGTTGCCCGTCAACGATGAACTGCTGCAGCGCAAGATAGACGCTTCCACCCAGACCTTTTCGGACAAGCCTGCGGGCAAGGGTGACTGCCTCTATTTCTTCGTCGCCGAGGATCTGGAGACCGGCGAAATGGTCGGTACCTGCGCCATCGATGCGGCCGTGGGCCTGTCCCAGCCGTTCTACAACTATCATATCGGCAAGGTGGTGCACTCTTCCCCCAAGCTCGGCATCTACAACGTGGTCGAGACGCTCACCCTCTCCAACGACTACACCGGCAACTCCGAGTTGTGCACCCTGTTTCTGCGCGAATGTGCCCGTGAGGGGCTCAATGGCCGTCTGCTCTCCAAGCACCGTTTCCTGTTCATGGCCGAGCACCCCGAGCTGTTTGACAAGACCGTCTTCGCCGAAATGCGCGGCGTCTCTGATGAGAACGGTCACAGCCCCTTCTACGAGTGGCTGCAAAAGCATTTCTTCTCGATGGACTTTCCCACCGTCGACTACCTCACCGGCATCGGCAAGAAGCGCTTCATCGCCGAGCTGATGCCCAAGTACCCCATCTACGTCAATCTGCTGAGCAACGAGGCACGCGCTGTCATCGGTCAGACCCACGAGAAGACCCGTCCGGCCATCAAGATGCTGCAGGACGAGGGCTTCGTGAACCGTGGTTATGTCGACATCTTCGATGCCGGCCCCACCGTCGAGTGCGATGTGAAGCACATCCGCAGCGTGCGCCGCAGCCAGAAGCTGGCGGTGCTGGTGGGTGAACCCATCGGCGGTCATACCTATCTCGTCTGCAACGCCAGGTTTGAACAATACCGCGCCTGCTACGGCAACATCCGGGTCGATCTGGACAAGCACGAAGCCATCATACCGCCCAAGATGGCGGCCGCCCTCAAGGTGGAGAGTGGCGACATGGTTCGGGTCGTCGATCTGGAATAACGGATCCATATCACCACATTGAAGCAGGCTGCCGAGGCGGCCTGTGCACCACAGGGAGTGAATTGATGATGTCTTTAGTCCAGTTTATCGATGGCCAGTGGCTGGCCGGCGAAGGCAAGCCGTTCGAATCAAAAGATCCGGCCAAGAACGAAGTAATTTGGCGCGGGGAGGCGGCCAGCGCTGCTCAGGTGGATGCCGCCGTCAAGGCGGCCCGCGCGGCCTTCTACCATTGGTCTGATCTGGCCCTCGAGGATCGTCTGGCCGTAGTACGCCGTTATGCCGATCTGCTCGGTGAGCACAAGGAGGCGCTGGCCCTGACCATCGCCCGGGAAACCGGCAAGCCGCTGTGGGAGACCCGCACCGAAGTGGCGGCCATGCAGGGCAAGATCGCCATCTCCATCCGCGCTCATGACGAGCGCACCGGCACGGTGGAGAACCCCATGCCCGGTGCCAAGGCGTTCGTGCGCCACAAGCCCCACGGCGTGGTCGCCGTGTTCGGCCCCTACAACTTCCCGGGTCACCTGCCCAACGGTCACATAGTGCCTGCGCTTATCGCGGGTAACGCCGTGGTGTTCAAGCCCTCCGAGCTGACCCCCATGGTGGCCGAGGCCATGCTCAAGGTATGGCAGGAGGCGGGGCTGCCCAAGGGGGTGCTCAACCTGGTGCAGGGCGAGGTCGAGACCGGCAAGGCGCTGGCGGGCAATCCGGACATCGATGGCCTCTTCTTCACTGGTTCGTCACGCACTGGCCACTTCCTGCACCAGCAGTTTGCCGGTCAGCCGGGCAAGATCCTGGCCCTGGAGATGGGGGGCAACAACCCTCTCATCGTCAAGGATGTGAGCGACATCGACGGTGCCGTCCATGCCATAGTCCAGTCTGCCTTCATTACTTCCGGCCAGCGCTGCACCTGCTCGCGCCGTCTGTTTGTCGAGCGCGGCGCCCAGGGCGATGCGCTGGTCAAGCGGCTGGTGGAGGTGGTCGGCCAGATCAAGGTCGGTCATTACGATGACGAGGCTCAGCCCTTTATGGGCGCCATGATCAGCGAGCGTGCGGCGCTTGGCATGGTCGAGGCGCAGGCCAAGCTGCAGCAACTGGGGGGAGAGAGCCTGCTCGCTCTCAAGTATCTGGAGGCGGGCACCGGTTTCGTCTCTCCGGGCATCATCGACGTGACCGCGGTCAAAGCGCTGCCGGACGAAGAGTACTTCGGCCCGCTGCTGCAGCTCATTCGCTACGACGACTTCGATACCGCCATCGACCAGGGCAACGCCACCAGCTTCGGCCTCTCGGCTGGCCTGCTCGGTGACAACGAGGCGGACTGGAACCACTTTTTCAAGCGGATCCGTGCCGGCATCGTCAACTGGAACAAGCCCATCACCGGCGCCTCCAGTGCCGCGCCATTCGGTGGCATCGGTGCCTCCGGGAACCACAGAGCGAGCGCCTACTACGCCGCTGACTACTGTGCCTATCCGGTCGCCTCGGTGGAAGACAGCAAGGCCGCGATGCCGGATCAGCTGTCCCCGGGTTTGACCTTCTAATCGAGAAGGAGGGGGTTGATGTGGCAGGAGAGGCCCAACGCCGCCGACGACTGCGTCATACCCCCGGTCTGATCTTCTGATAACAAGAAAATAAAAGAGGGGCACTGAACAGGTGCCCTTGTCTGTACCCGCAATCAAAGGAAAGAGAGATGCAAAAGGATATCGAGACCCTGTTTGGCCATCTGTGGGACAACTACATTCAAGTCACCCCCAGTGCCCACAAGGTTCACCAACTGCTGGGGGGCGGAGCCCCCATCATCAACGATCACGTGGCGTTTCGTACCTACAACTTGCCCAAGCTCGGCCTCGAGAAACTGGCGGCCCACTTCCGTGCCCTGGGCTACGAGGAGAAAGGCGAGTATGTGTTCAAGGCCAAGAAGCTCTATGCCAAGCACTTCGAACATGCCGATCCGGATGCGCCCAAGGTGTTCATCAGCGAGCTGAAGGTGGAAGAACTCTCGGAAGGCGCCCAGGCCATCATCCACAAGCTGGTGGATCAGGTGCCCGATCACCTGACCGACACTCCAGCCTTCCTCTACACCGGTGCCCCCTGGCAGGTTTCCCACGCCGACTACCAGACGCTGCTGGCAGAGAGCGAGTACGCCGCCTGGATGGCCGCCTGGGGTTACCGTGCCAACCACTTCACCGTCAACATCAACCGCTTGAAGGATTTCGACACCATCCAGCAGGTCAATGCAGCCCTGAAAGCGGCGGGCTTCGTGCTCAACACCGTCGGCGGCGAGGTGAAGGGGGATCCCCAGGTGATGCTGGAGCAATCCTCCACCATGGCGGACAAGGCCGAGGTGCCCTTCAGCGACGGCGTGCGCACCATCCCAAGCTGCTTTTACGAGTTTGCCCTGCGCTACCCGCAGGCCGACGGCGTGCTCTACCCGGGCTTCGTCGAAGCGTCGGCCGACAAGATCTTCGAATCCACCAACGCCATGTAATGGCCACCATGAAAACAACGCCCCGCCTGGGGCGTTTTTATTTTGGATTAAATACGGTCAAATTATTGCTGTGGTGTAGTGCCCTGTCGGGCTAAGCGCTTGCCCAAAGGAATGAATAAAGTCATTTGATATACATCATTGAAATATTCCATTAAACAGATGATGCCGAAACTAAATGCTGAACTGTGTCTGTAGCATGTGACTGATTTTTAAGGAAGGTGCGAACAAGTCCCTGATATGAGATCATGTTTGTCATCTGGAGCCATGGAACAGGGTTCATCATGAGT